>DAOMWV010000086.1:0-12048 GCA_035436725.1 Hyphomicrobiaceae bacterium | reverse complement strand
ACGCCATATCGGAAGGGCGGCTGGATGAACGTGTCAATTTTTCCAGCCGCGATGAACTCGGTGTTCTCGGAGCATCTTTCGATCGGATGGCGGGCCGCGTCGAAGAGAGCCTGCGGACGGTCGAAGCTCGCGAGCGTTATCTACAGGCGCTCATCGATGCCGTGCCGGATGCCATCCGTGTCATCGACGAGGACTTCAATGTCGTCAACGCGAATGCTTCGTATGCTGCCCGCAATGGACGAACGATCGCCGAGGTGATGGGCCAGAAATGTTACGCGACAAGCCATGCCCGGGATGCGCCCTGTGCCCCCACGATGACCACCTGCCCCGTCGTCGAGCTGGCACGCAGGTCGGCGCCAATCGTCTTTCGGCAGCGCCATGTCACACCCGACGGCGGTGACATTCCGGTGGAGATTTCGGCAGCGCCACTGGAGCTCGAAACCGCAGGCGGCACTCGACAGCGCCTGATCGTGGAGGTCATCCGCGACCTGAGCACCGACCTCAAGCTGTCACAGGAACAGCGTCTCTCCGAACTCGGCCTGCTCGCTGCGGGCGTTGCCCACGAAATCCACAATCCGCTGGCCTCGATCCAGCTCGGCCTGGCGTCACTCACGCGCTCGCTCGGCAATCCCGACCACAGTGACGCCTCCGAAAGCATCCGCATTATCGAACACGAGATCGGCCGTTGCATGGAGGTCAGCTCGCGGTTGCTGAAATTGTCGCAAGGCCCTGGTCGACGGGACGAACTCGTCGTTCTCAACGATGTGGTGGCGGATGTCGTGTCGCTGTTGAAAGCCGAAGCGCTGAAGCTCGGCATCGAATTCCGTCTCGATTTCACGGCACCGTTGCGTGTCCTTGCCTCCGACAGCGATATGCGGATGCTCACGCTGAATCTGGCACAGAACGCGATTCATGCCATGCCGGATGGCGGAACATTGACGGTCAAGGGGCGTCACGAGGACGACAAGATTATCATCGGAATTTCGGACACCGGCGTCGGCATTGCGCCACAGGATCTTCAACGCATCTTCGACCCATTCTGGAGCAGGCGCGCAGACGGCGTGCAGGGTACCGGGCTGGGACTGTCGATATGCCGCGAGATACTCAACGGGCTAGGCGGGCAGATCGGCGTCGTGAGCACACTGGGCAAGGGCACGTGCTTCACGGTCACGTTGCCTTCAGCAGATTCGGAGGATCCGGCGTCATGACGCTGCCACGCGGCAACAAGCACGTCCTGGTCGTCGAGGATGACCGTACCTTGAACCGCCTGCTGCTCGAGCAATTGAGAGCAATGGGCTACGCACCACTTGGCGTACATACGTGGGCGGAGGCCAAGGCCACCCTCGTCAGTCGTCATCCGGTGCTCGCGATCCTCGATGTCAAGCTGCCGGACGCCGACGGCATGTCGTGCATCGCCGACCTCTCACAGGAGTGTCCCGTCATCGTCCTGACGGCATTCGGCAGCATCAAGCATGCGGTCGAGGCGATGCGCGCCGGCGCGTTCGAGTATCTGGCGAAGCCCGTCAATCCGTCCGAATTCGAACTCGCGGTCAAACGCGTACTCGAAACCAGCACTCTCAAACGCAGTTACGAGTACATCCGCGATCAGCTCAATCCGGCGATCAGCAAGATCATGTTCGGGCAGAGCCCGGCATTCAAGGAACTGGTCCGCATGATCGAACTCGTATCGCCGAGCGAGTCCACCGTGCTGATCCAGGGCGAGAGCGGCGTCGGCAAGGAACTTGTGGCCAAGTCGATCCATCAGTTGTCCCGGCGCAGCGCCGCCAACTTCGTTCCCGTCGATGCCACGACGTTGCAGGAGACCCTGTTCGAATCGGAGCTGTTTGGACACGAGAAGGGCGCGTTCACCGGCGCCGATCGCCGCAAGGAGGGCCTGATCGAAGTCGCCGAAGGTGGCACGCTGTTCCTCGACGAGATCGGCGAGTTGCATCTCAACATGCAGGGCAAGCTCTTGCGCGTGCTTGAAACCGGCGAGTTCCGTCGCGTCGGGGGAACCCAGAGTCTCGTCGGTGACATTCGCTTCGTCGCGGCGACAAATCGCGACCTGCGCACGTTCATTGACAAGGGACAGTTCCGTCAGGACCTCTATTACCGGCTGTCCGCCGTCGTCATTCACGTCCCGCCCTTGCGCGAGCGGCGCGAGGACATTTCCTATCTGGCCGAGGCTTTCCTGGAAAATCGGTCGTTCCAGCGCGGCCGGCAGAAGCGCCTGTCCCGCGACGCGATCGACGCTCTGACGGCCTATGAATGGCCCGGAAACATTCGCGAACTGCGCAATGTCGTCGAACGGGCGATCCTCGTCTCCGGAAACTCGGACGCAATTCATGCGCGTGATCTCGGTATTGTATCCCCGGCGGGCAAGTTTCAGGCACACACGGCGTTCCGCTTCGATCACGAGCCGACACTGGAGGAACTGAAACGCGCCTATATTGCTCGGCTGGTCGCGATCCACCACGGCCATCGGGCACGCATCGCTGAAATTCTCGGAATCAGCGAGCGCAATACCTACCGGTTGCTCAAGAAGTACGATCTCGACGAAGAAGCGAGGTGAGCGCAACAGCGATCGCGCCCTTCGTGAAGGGCCGCCTGACGGATGCCGTATGCGCAACTACGATGCTCACGCTGTCGGCGTCTCACGTTTCACGGCCAAAGTCAGACGGCGATCTTCCCGCCGCCCTTCCTTGTGATCGCAACGATGGCAGGGCGCGGCGGCACACCCTCCTTGAAATCCGGCCAACGGGTAGACGGGTTCTCGAAGGTTGCGGGTTTGGCTGTCGGGTCGTCGTCGTCTGCCTCGCCCGGATGCTGTACCGCGACAAAGAATGTCTCCATGTCCGGCGTAATCTCGGGACCGCAGAGTTCGGCGCCGTTCGGGCAGCGGAAGAACAGCTTCGATGTGCCGCGCGCCGTCCCCTCGGTCTCCATCGCCCAGACCCCGTCGGCGCGGCCGGTCTTGTAGGCTGAATTGCCGTCGGTTGCGATCCAGAGCCGGCCGAGGGCGTCGATCACGGCATTGTCCGGCATCCCGAACCAGCCGTCCTTGGAGGTCGCCGGATTGAAACTCGCGCCGACCGCAGCGATCGAAGGATCGCCGCACTTCACGAGGATTTCCCACTTGAACGTCGTCGCTGCATGATCCCCGCCGTCGGGGATCATCTCGATGACGTGGCCGAACCAGTTGTCGGCGCGCGGGTTGGCGGCATCCACCTGATTGGACTTGCGGCGCGAATTGTTGGTCAGCATCAGGTAGACCTTGTCGGTCTTCTTGTTGACTTCGATGTCCTCTGGCCGGTCCATCTTGGTGGCACCCAGAAGGTCGGCCGCAAGCCGGGCGAAGATCACTACGTCGCCCTGATCGGCAAAGCCGTTTTCGGCGGTGAGCTTGCCCTGTCCATGCACGAGCGGCAGCCACTCCCCGGTGCCGTCGGCGTTGAACCGGGCGGCATGGAGCGTACCCTTGTCGAGGATGTCCTTGTTGGCCGCCGGATTGGCCGTGTCGACCTTGCCTTCGGTGACGAACTTGTAGACGTAGTCGAAGCGTTCGTCGTCGCCCGAGTAGACGACGAAACGGCCGTCCTTGTTGACGGTATTACCGGCGCCTTCGTGCTTGAAGCGCCCCAACGCCGTGCGTTTGACGGGCACCGAGTTCGGGTCCCTGGGATCGATCTCGACGACCCAGCCGAAGCGGTTCACCTCGTTGGGCTCCTTCGCATAGTCGAAGCGATCGTGATAGGCACCCCAATTGTACCACTCTCCGGGCGCGCCATAGCGCTTCAGCGCCTTCGCATCGGGTCCCGCCTCACCCGCCTTTTTCGACCAGAAGTAACCGTTGAAGTTTTCCTCGCACGTCAGCCACGTGCCCCAGGGCGTGGTGGCGCCGGCGCAGTTGTTGAGCATACCGAGCACCTTCGTGCCGGTCGGATCAGCCTTGGTTCGCATCTTTGTGTGACCGGCCGCTGGCCCCGAGATGCGCATCTCGGTCGAAGCGGTGATGCGGCGGGCAAATTTGGACCCCTCGACGACCCTCCACTTGCCATCCTCGCGCCTGACCTCGAGTACGGTGCCACCGTGCGCCATCATCTCTATGTCGACGAGGTCTTTCGTCATGCCGGAAAACTTCGCGGCGCGATCCTGACGGCCGAGCCCCGGAAACATCAGCTCTTCGTTGGTGTACTCGTGATTGACCACCAGCAGGCCGTGGTCGGAACGCCCGTCGAGCGGGATATAGCCGAGGAAATCGTTGTTGTAGCCGAACTGCCTTGCCTGGGCCTCGGCACTCTGCTTCGACGGATCGAACGCGGGCGCGTCAGGCAGCACCTTGTCGCCCCAGCGGATCAGAACGTCGGCGTCGTAGCCTTCGGCCACGTAGTGTTTCTCGTCGGAGCCGGCAGCGACCTCGGGAAAATTGAAGCTCGGCGTGGTGTTGGCGCCCTGCGCGCGCGCCTCGCTCGCTGCCATGAGGGCCATGGGCGAGACGGTTGCGGTGATGGCCGACACGCCGAGCAGCCCCTTCATCAGGTCGCGCCGCGACATGCGCGCAGCGATCACGTCGCCGAGTGTCGGATTGCCGGAGGCGTTTGAGCCTTCGTTCTCCGCCTCTTCGTACTGCTGTGAGATCGGCAAATGTTCGATTTCGTGCATGGAGATGATGGGCCCTTGTCACCCGAGTGTGCAAACTCGCAGTTGATTATGATGCCGATATGACTGTGCTGCAACGGATCCACTGGACGGCGCGCCATGTCTTTCGGCCGTACAGGCTACCGCCTTGATAGGTCACGACACCGGCACGTCTAACATGCTGCAAAGTTCCGGCCCTCTGCCGGCTCTCTTGAGGGTGCGGCGCTTGATCGCCGTTCGTGAAGAGCCCGCGATGCTGAAGGCACCGCGTACTCGCTGCGTCATTTCAGTAACAATGCCTGGGCGACAAGGTCGAGTGCCGACGGCTCCAGCGTCATGTCCATGTGTCCGAGACCGGGTACGACAGTGACTCTGACATCGGGTCGAACCGGCTTCAGCATGGGCTCGTAGGCTTCCGCGACGAACAACTCGTCCCTCGCGCCGACGAGAACATGAGGTGGCGTCGGACTGGCTTTGAGGTAGGTCGCCCACGCCGCGCCGACACCGAAATTGGTGAGCAGTCGATAGGAATATGTCGGTGTCGTACCGTTGTCGCGCTTGGCGAACGCGATGGCCGGCAACCCGTGCAAAGCCTTGAAACCAATCCGGTCTAGGATCGAGAGCGCAATAATGCGGGGAACGAAGGGCTGCGCCCACCCACCACCACCCGGCCGGTACGTCGGCCCCTGCGGATCGAGCATCGGCGAAATCAGAACCACTCTTTCAAACTTCGCGCCGACCGGGCTGCCGGCGGCTCGCAACGCGAACCCGCCGCCCGCAGAAAATCCAGCCAGCCGCCACGTCGCATCGGGATGGGCCGCTGCCCGATCCCTGAGGAAGTCTTCCAGGTCGTGCTCGAGTTGTCCGATATAGCCGATATCGCCCTCGGTTCCGCTGAGGCCGTGCCCGCGAATGTCGATTGCATAGACTGTGGGTCTGCTGTCCTGAGCATTGAGATGCCGCGCGAGCACGTTCATGGCTTCTGATCGCGCGGTCGAGCCGTGAATAAGCAGGAGCGCGGTTTTCGTATCTCCGGCATAGGTGCGGTACGTGAGCTTGCCACCATCTCGCGCCGTATAGGTAGCGGCGGGCGGTACGCTCCCGGTCATGCGTGTTGCGACGGCGTCGTTGATCGCCCCGAGGCGCGGTGGCGCTGGGCTCGTTCCGAACGCCAGAACCAGCCCTACGGCCACCGGCACCAGAACCATAAGCCCAAGAACGTATTTAAGAACGCGCATTGCCTCAGATCCCCAGCACGTCCTTCATCGAATAGAGCCCCGGTCCTTTACCGCGCCCCCACAGCGCCGCCTTGATCGCGCCCTTCGTGAAGAGACCCCGATCGCTCGCCTTGTGCGTGATCTCGATGCGCTCGCTGTCGGACGCGAACATCACGGTGTGCTCCCCGATCACGCTGCCACCGCGCAAAGTCGCAAAGCCGATGTCACCACGACGCCGCGCACCCGTCTGGCCGTCGCGAGACCTTACACTCCGCTCCGCAAGCGCCACCCCGCGCCCATCCGCCGCCGCTTGCCCGAGCATGAGTGCCGTGCCCGACGGTGCGTCGACCTTCATGCGGTGATGCATTTCCAGCACCTCGACGTCGAAATCCTCGTCGAGCGCCGCCGCGATCTTCTTCGTCAGTTCCACGAGCAGGTTCACACCGAGGCTCATGTTGCCGGCTTTGATGATCGTCGCATGCCGCGCCGCCGCCTTGATCTTCGCATCGTCTTCGGCCGAGCAGCCCGTGGTGCCGATGACGTGCACGATGCGTGCGTTCGCAGCCAATCCGGCAAAAAGCACCGTCGCCTGAGGCACAGTGAAATCGAGCACGCCGTCGACGCGAGCGAACACCTCGAGCGCGTCGTCCGTGACCAGAACCCCCGTCGGACCGATTCCCGCGACATCGCCCGCATCCCGCCCCACCGCTGGCGCGCCTTTGGCCTCGACCGCACCTGCGAGCGTCACGCCTTCGGCAGCGGTGACTGCCTTGATGAGTTCGCGCCCCATGCGACCGGCAGCGCCGACGACGGCGAGTTTCATGGCTTTCATCCCCTTGAGAATTAGGAGCAACACTTGTGCCGGAGCGCGGCTGCCACGTCCAGTGCCCGCTCGTCGCCCGTCGCTAGTCGCCTCGTCCCGCCATCCGCCGCGTCGCCGAGATCAGCTCGTGCACGATCCCGGGTTCCGTCATGGCATGGCCCGCGTCCGGCACGATGCGGAGGTCGGCCTCCGGCCAGCGTGCCTTGAGGTCGAACGACGTTTTGAGCGGCGTCACCACGTCGTAGCGCCCGTGCACGATGACGCCGGGAATGGACCGGAGCCGATCGGCCTGCCGCAGAATCTGGTCGGGATGCTCGAGAAATCCGTTGTTCCTGAAATAGTGGCACTCGATGCGCGCGAACGCGAGTGCGTAGGCGTCTGCCGAAAACAGACGGAGCCGCTCCGGGTCCTGATGGAGCGACAGCGTCGAGCCCTCGTAGATCGACCACGCGCGCGCCGCTTCGAGCTGAACTTGCCGGTCCGGATGCGTGAGCCGCCGGTAGTAGGCGCCGACCATGTCGCCGCGCTCCTCCGGCGGTATCACGGCTTCATAGGCGGCATAGGCGTCGGGAAAGATCCAGCGTGCGCCGTCCTGGTAGAACCAGCGCACTTCCTCCGGCCGCATCAGGAACGTGCCGCGCAGCACGAGGCTCGACACACGATCCGGATGCATCTCCGCGTAGATGAGCGACAACGTCGCCCCCCATGATCCACCGAACAGGTGCCATCGCTCGATCCCGAGCGAAGTCCTGAGCCGCTCCATGTCGGCGACGAGGTCCCACGTCGTATTGCTTTCGAGCGAGGCGTGCGGCGTCGATCGACCCGCGCCGCGCTGATCGAACAGGATGATGTGATAGCGCGCAGGATCGTGAAAGCGCCGCATGGTCGGATTCGAGCCGCCACCAGGACCGCCGTGCACCACGAGGACCGGTTCTCCGAGGACGTTTCCGCTCTGCTCGAAATAGATTTCGTGCCCGTCCGAAACCGCTAGATGCCCGCGCCTGAACGGCTGGATCGGTCCGTAGAAACTGAGACGGTCACGCGCTGACATTTTCTTCTCTCTTGGGCCGGTTCGAAGAACGCGTCCCCCGGGTGCCGCGTCGGCTCCCTACCGATTAGGCGCACGGGGCCCGTTGCGCAAGATCGCCCGCATGTCGCGGAACGTCACATTTCCGCTGGCGGTTTGCCGCGGCGCTCCTGCCGCAGGACCCTGTCGTACACGGCTTCTCCGCCGGGAACCCGCATGTCACGCACATATTCCAGGATCGTGCGGGACGGATGCGCGGAAATGCGCGTCACCGCTCCGGCGATCAGAAACGACACCGGCCCGCCGACGGCGGCCGCCATCAGACCTGACATCGTGATCTGCCCGAGCGACGACAGCGTCATCAACGCGACGGTCGTCGCAAGACCCGCGACAAGACCGGCGAAGGCTCCGGCCCGCGTGAGCCGCTTCCATATGATCGACAGCGCCAGCACGGGGAAGAGCGCGCCCGCCGCGATGGTGATACCGGCGAGCGCGGCGGTCAGCGGATCCTGGACCACGGTAGCGAGCCCTGCGACCGAGACGGCCCCGATGCCGATCCCGATGCGTCCGACCGCGACGCGCTTCTGCGGAGCGATACTGTGCGCTCGAAAGCCTGCAATGAGGTCGTCAGCGATGATCGTCCCGAGCGCGACGATATGCGCGCACATCGCCGCGAGAGCCGCCGCGAGACCGCCGGCCTGCGCGAGGCGCACCAGCGTCTCCATCATCCCCGCCGCCACCGGCAGGGCGAACACGACACTGTCACGCTGGACCATGATGTCGCCGAGTGCCACGGTCCGGGTCTTGCTCGACGTCGCCATCGCACCCGATTGCTCGAGCGACTGGAACCACAGCGGCAGCTGGTCACCCGCGACCCCGACGACCTGTTGCACGATGTAGCCGCGCATGAAACCGGCCAGCGACATGATCGTGAGCAGCAGGAACCCGGTGATCAGCACCGCCCAGCCGAACGCCTTGCGCACGTCGTACACCCCTGGCGTCGTCCCGGCGCGCTGGACCAGCATCGGCAAAGCCGCGATCCCGCTCGCGATCACCAGGATGCCGAACGGCATCGCGCCGTACCCGACCGCGTGATACATGTCGAGAAACCGCGTATCGAGCGGCATCAGGCCGGTTCCCGAGAAGCTCGCCTCGAACAGCCGCGCGGATTTTTCCGGCAGCACCTGCCCCCGCTCGAGCCAGGCCGACGCCCGGAACAGTGCGCCGTGCGTCATCTGCGGCAACGGCAGGTTCGAGATCATCAGCGAAACGATCGTCGCCGGCACACAGATCGCGAGCGTAGCGACTATGGCGAACGCCGCCCCCATCCAGCTCGCCCCGCGCACACCGCCGAGCACACCGAGCCCGCCGGCGAAGAGCGTAAGGATGACGAGTAGCCCGATCATCGGCTGTCCGGTCATCAGCGTGCCGATCTGGGCGGCGAGCTTGAGTTCCGCCGCCGCGATCAGCAGGCACGCCGCCGCCGCGATCACGGCCGAAAGCGCCCTGATGGTGCGGCTCTGGAACCTCAAGCCGAGATAGCCGGGAAGTGTGAACGCCCCGAATTTTCGGAGAAATGGCGCGATGACGACGGCGGCGAGCACGAGGCCCGAGATCCAGCCGAGCACCAGCACGAACGCGTCCATGCCCTGCCTGAGCACGATACCGGGAATCGCGACCGTACCGATGCCGCCGAGGATCGCGATCGTCAGGCTGAGACCGGCGAAGAACGACGGCGACCGTCGACCTCCGACGTAGAAGTCCGCTTCCGAATTGTTGGTCGATGCGGCCCCGATCAGGCCGACGAACAGTACCGTCACGCCGAACATCAGGCCGCCGACCATGCGTGAGCCGAGGCCCATCAGTTCGCCGATCATCAACCCGCACACCGCCGCCACGAAGACGCTCGTGAAGATGGAGAAGAAGATGCCGAGACGGGGATTGACGAAGCGGCTGCGCCGGATGGTGGCCATGACGCTCAGGTGTCCTCTTTCGCGCCGTGCCAGTCGTCGATGGCGTCCTGCCGGTTGACGAAGCCTGCCACCACCACCGCCGCGACCGTCAGGATCGCGTGACCGAGCAGGAAATAGCCGAGCGGAATGCCGAACACCGATTTACCGTTCAGCACCTCGCCGTAGATCGGCAGCGCCAGGATTGCGATGAAATACGGCACGAGTGTCGCGACCATCTGCCACTTGGTATCGCGCCAGTAGATTTTCCGTTCTTGCCAGTCGATCATTGAGCCCCCGCTGGGCGCCGTCCGGAAACGCACGGCGCCAACGCGTGTCTGGTCGATGGGTTTGGCCTCAATGCGGCGGCCCGCCAGGTGACCATACCCGAGAAAAAGCTTAGTCCGCGCCCCCTCGCAGCGCTATCTTTTCACGGGGAATGGTGTCAAAGTGCTGGGGGTAAGTACCTAAATAATCAGATTTTTCGAGAGGGTGGACTGTTTCGTGAGCGGCGTGGACGGGCTGCATCGGCTTTGCCGGCCGTGCGCACGGTGACGTGTATCTGCGTGCCGCCGGTATCGCGTTCCGTTCGCAGGGCTCAATTCGGCGTAGTGCCAGGATTTGGAAAAGAGGAACGATGGCGAAGAGTCGCTTCATAATCGTCGACGACCATCCGCTGTTTCGCGGAGCGCTGCGTCAGGTGCTCGCGACCAGTTTTGCCGACGCGTCCATCGAGGAAGCCGGATCTCTGGACGAGTTGATGCCGCTGATCGACGACGGAGTCGAGCCCGATCTCATCTTTCTCGATCTTGCCATGCCCGGCGTCCAGGGTCTCGCCGGGCTCATGCAACTCAAGGCGCAGCACCCGTCCCTCCCCGTGGTCGTCGTCTCCGCGACCGACGATCTCGCCGTCGTTCGCCGCTGTCTCGAGTTCGGCGCGTCCGGCTACGTGCCGAAATCCGAACCCGTCGAGAACATCCGCAAGGCCGCCCGCACCGTCATCGACGGCGGCATCTGGGCTCCGGAAGGCCTTGGCAAGGCGCCCGAAAACTCCGAGGACCGCCAGCTCGCCGCCCGCCTGTCGTCGTTGACCCCCCAGCAGCTCCGCGTCCTCGGCATGCTCGGCGAAGGTCTTCTGAACAAGCAGATCGCCTATAAGCTCGGCGTCTCCGAGGCCACCGTGAAGGCACACGTCTCCGCCATTCTCCAGAAGCTCGGCGTCGACAGCCGTACACAGGCTGTGATCGTCATCAACAAGATCGGCATCGGCGCCTGGCAGAAGACGACCGAAGCCTGAGCGCGGCCGCCTGCCTTCATGCACCCCCCGCTCATTCAGCGGCCGCCGACGCCTTCAGGCTGATTTGCGTAATGGCGGCGCGCAAGGCGGCTGCCTTGACCGGCTTCCGGAGCATGCCGAAGCCGAGCACCCGCACGTCGCGCAGCAACTGCGCCGAATTGTCCGCCGTGATGATGATCGCCGGAACCTCCGAGCCGATCGCCGCTCGCACCGCCGCGATCGCCTCCACGCCTGTTCCCTGATCGAGATGATAGTCGGCCAGGATGATGTCCGGCTGCTGCATCGTCTCGATGAGACGCTGCTCCGCCGACGCCGCGCTGTCCGCCGCGATCACATGGCAACCCCAGGCACTGAGCAGCGTCGTCATGCCCTGCAGGATCGACGGATCATTGTCGATGCAAAGCACGGTGAGACCGGAGACGCGGGAGTGCACGTCCCCGCCGTTCCGCGGTTCCGACTTGAGCATGCTGCCGACGGGCGCTCTCGGAACCTCGACGGAGAACGCCGACCCTCGGCCGACCTTCGACTTGAGATCGACGCGATGGCCGAGAACGCGTCCGATGCGCTCGACGATGGAAAGACCGAGGCCCAGACCGCGTGTACTCGCGGCCGTATCGCTGAGCCGCTCGAACTCCTTGAATACGATGTCGCGCTTGCTCTCCGCGATCCCGGGGCCGGTGTCGTGCACCTCGATGCGTATCGTGTTCCCTTTGCGTCGCACGCCGATGAGGACACGCCCCGCCGGTGTGTATTTGATGGCGTTCGAAACGAAGTTCTGCAAAAGGCGCGGCAGCAGGCGCCGGTCCGACGTGACCCACGCGCTGGACTTGACGAACACGAGATCGAGCCCCCGCTCCTTTGCAAGCGGACCGAACTCCACGGCGAGGCGCTCGAATACGGCCCCGATGGGGAACGTTGTGATCTCCGGGTCCATGCGCCCGGTATCGAGCCGCGCGATCTCGATCAGCGCGCCGAGGATTTCCTCGACCGCATCCAGCGACGCGTCGATGTTGCTCGCGATCTCGACCGACGTCGCGTCGCTGCGGACGTTGTCGAACCGTTCGACGAGTGAGGAGGCATAAAGTCGCGCCGCGTTC
>DAOMWV010000085.1:0-12122 GCA_035436725.1 Hyphomicrobiaceae bacterium | reverse complement strand
GATGATCGCCGGTGAAGGCTTTGAGAAACCCGGAGATGTCCTCACGCCCTTGCAGAGACAGCGCGGCAAGCTGCAGGCCGGCGATCCAGCCTTCAGTACGGGCCTCCAGCGTGCTGATGTCTGCGGCGTTGAGCGTGAGTCCCATCACCTGCGTAAGGAAAGCGGCGGCTTCGTCGGGCGTAAAGCGCAGATCGGCCGCGCGCAGTTCGGTCAGCGTTTCCGAGATGCGTGCGCGCGTGCACGGGCCGTTGGTGCGATCGCATGTCGGTGGCGTGGCGCGATCGGATGCGAGGACGGCCGGGGAGAGTTCCCAGATCGAATGCTGGGCCGCATTCGTCAGGCCCCAGGAGGTGTACATCGTCGCGGCGAGGACGAGCGCCGTGCCGATCAGGAAGCGCAGTTTTCCGAAGCGGATACGGGTCCAGTAGAGATGCGTGAAGACGATCGCGGGCAGACGGAATGCGGCGAGCGCGAGGATGCCGAGGATGGGAAAGAACACGAAGAGATGCGAATGCATCATGACCAGCGCCGGCAACGAGCGGTCGTTGAATTCGTGAACCAGCAGCGCGGTCGAGGCAATGAACGTGGCGCCGAGGAGGATGAAGACCGTCGTCACGAAAACCCGTGCGCCGGTCATACGCGGGACGGAAACCGCGATGTCCTCACGCACAGTGCTCTGCATCACGCGTGCTCCCCCGATCCAGAACCGTTGCGGTCCGGATCGCAACTCAACCAAAAAACCAAGCGACTTCGTTCTCGTCTCACTTCCCAATCGGCGGTAATGTCGCTTCTCGACCGATCGGGGATGCCCGCCGTGACCGCTAGCAAATGACGTTGCCCGAGGCTATCCCCCAATGTCTGCCATAGATGCACTGGAGCGCGTGTTCGGCCGGCCTCGTGCCGTCAGTTTCGGGCACGAAGGCGCTGCCGTCGTCGTACGGCTGACGGGGCGTGGCGGAGAAGCCACAGTCGCGCTCCAGGGTGCGCAGGTGCTGAGCTGGGTTAACGCGCAACACGGAGAGATGCTGTGGTGGTCGCCGCTGTCGCCGGCGGGAACCGGTACGCCCATACGCGGCGGGATACCGATCTGCTGGCCGTGGTTCGGGCCGCACGCGACAGATTCGAGCCGTCCCATGCATGGTGTCGCGCGGACGACGTTCTTCGATGTCGCGTCGACGGGTACGGCCAACGGCTGCGGTTTCGTCGTTCTCGCCGCTCGTATCGGCGACGCCCGTCTCAAGGTGAGGGTGGAGGCCGGGTCGGAACTCGACGTGAAATTCGAAACGCAGAACGACGGCTCCGAGCCACTGGCCATTACCGAGGCGCTGCATACCTATTTCGCGGTCGAGGACGTCGGTCGGGTCGCCGTGCACGGGCTCGACGAGTGCCGTTATCGCGACAGGACGCGTGACGACGCGTGGACAACGCAATCGGGCGCGCTCGTCGTTCGTGGCGAGACGAATGCGCATTTCGACGATACGCCCGATCTCCTCAGGATCAGCGATCCGTTGCGCGGGCATGACATCGAGATCGTGCGCACGGGCGGGCGGTCGACCGTCGTCTGGAACCCGGGCGCGAGTGCCACCAAGATGACGGACGTGCCGTCCGGGGAGGAGCGCCGGTTTCTCTGTGTCGAGAGCGGCAACGTGGGGGCGGCGGGGGTCGTCGTCGAACCGGGGCGGGTGCACCGGCTCGGGGTCCGCTATGGCGTTATCGCGCACGGACGCTGACCGGCACGCGATGCCGCCCAGGCGTTGGGCGGGTGATGTCGAGGCGCTTGCTGAGGCGCGGCATTCGGTCTAACAGGTTCGGGCTCTTTGAGATTTTTGCCCGAAACCGACCGCGCCCGCCGGGGCGCGCAGCCAATGTCTGGAGACCGACGATGCCCGCCTCACCGCTGATGACCGTCATGATGGGGGCCGCCCGCAAGGCCGGCCGGAGCCTCGTGCGGGATTTCGGCGAAGTCGAGAACCTGCAGGTTTCGGTCAAGGGGCCGGCGAACTTCGTGTCCGCTGCCGACCACCGGTCGGAAGAAATCGTCTTCCAGGAACTCAGCAAGGCGCGGCCGGACTACGGCTTTCTGATGGAGGAGCGCGGCGAGGTCGCGGGGCGCGACAAGACGCACCGCTGGATCGTCGATCCGCTCGACGGCACGACCAACTTTCTCCACGCCATTCCGCTTTTTGCAGTGGCCATCGGCCTCGAGCGCGACGGTCAGCTCGTCGCCGGGCTCGTCTATAATCCGGTCATGGACGAGATGTTCATGGCGGAAAAGGGCAAGGGCGCGTTCATGGCCGACCGGACTGGACGCGACCGGCGGCTGCGCGTTGCGGCGCGGAAATCGCTGGAAGATTGCGTCGTCACGACCGGCATTCCCCATCGCGGCCGGCCGCGGCACGACCGGTTCATGGCGGAAGCCGGGCACATGATGAAGAACGTGGCGGGGCTGCGCCGGACGGGGTCGGCGTGCCTCGATCTCGCCTGGGTCGCGGCCGGCCGTTTCGACGGTTACTGGGAGCACAACCTCGGCGCATGGGACATCGCGGCGGGTACGGTGATCGTGCGCGAGGCGGGCGGGATCGTCACGGACCTGTCAGGCAACGGCGACATGCTGGCCACGGGCGAAGTGTGCGCGGGCAACCAGGCGGTGCAGCGTGCGCTCGTCGACGAGCTGAAGGTGGCGCGAGGCGGCTGAGCTGCCGCACTGTTGCCGCATAGCACCGGGTAATTGCGTCACGGGCGGGTTCGCTGCGGCGGCAGCGGCTTGCGCTGGGCTTTGGGCACAGTGCATCATGACAAAAACCGTATCCCGGGGGTAATGCCGCATGGCAAAGACGCGACAGACGACGGGCGCGACGACCGTGGTGCATCGCACGCTGTCCTCGCCACGGCGCGCCCTTCTGAACATGACGCTGTTCCTGGTCCTGATCGGGATGCTGGCAGCGCTGCTGGTGCCGCAGCTGAAGGCGGCCTTCCTGACCAACCCGTTTCTCAACGGCCTCATCGTCTGCGTGTTCGCCTTCGGCATTCTCTATGCCTTCGGCCAAGTGTTGCGGCTCTATCCTGAAATCCGCTGGGTGAATGCGTTCCGTATCGCCGATCCCGGCCTTTCCAGCGGGTCGCCGCCACGCCTGCTCGCGCCCATGGCGACGATGCTTCGCGACCGGACGGGTACGCTGTCGCTGTCGGCGACATCGATGCGCTCGATCATGGACAGTATCGGTGCGCGTCTCGACGAAGCGCGAGACACCGGGCGCTATCTCGTCGGGCTTCTGGTGTTCCTCGGTCTGCTCGGCACGTTCTGGGGACTACTCGATACGATCACGCAGGTCGGCAATACCATCAGTTCGCTAGATACGAAGGCCGCGGAAAGTTCCATGGTGTTCGAGGAGCTGAAACAGGGGCTCGCCGCTCCGCTCAGAGGTATGGGAACTGCGTTTTCAGCGTCGCTGCTGGGGCTGTCGGGCTCGCTGATCCTCGGCTTTCTGGAATTGCAGGCCAATCACGCGCAGTCGCGGTTCTACAACGAACTCGAGGAGTGGCTCTCCGGGATCACCGAACTGACGCCGTCGGGTGCGGGCGCGGACCAGATCAATCGCCAGTTGCTCGTCGCGCTCGGTGACATGCAGGGCGTACTTTCGGCGCTGTCGCAGCGGCTCGGCGTCGAAGGCCCTCTGCCGCAGAGTCCGGTGGATGATACCGTGCGAAGTCTCGCGGTCGGCGTCGACCAGCTCGTCAGGCAGATGCGGGCCGAGCAGAAGGTCGTCCGGGAATGGGTCGACGAGCAGAGCGCGCAGCAATCCGAAGTCGCGCTCGCGCTCAAGGAACTCGCACAGAACATCAAATCGACCAACCGCTGAGGTGATGCGCCATGGCGCTCGGACGCAGTCGACGGCGGGAAAGCTACGGGGAATTCTGGCCGGCCTACGTGGACGTGCTTTCGACGCTGCTCATGGTGCTGACGCTGCTTTTGTCGATCTTCATGCTGGCCCAGTTTTTCGTCAGCCAGGAGAGCAGCGGCAAGGACACCGCGCTCCGGCGTCTCAACCGGCAGATCGCGGAGTTGACGAACCTTCTCGCACTCGAGAAGGGCAAGCAGAAGACCAGCGAGGACGAACTCAGTGCGCTGCAGTCGTCGCTGGCGTCGCTCAGGCTCGAAAATTCCCGGATCGGCGGGCTTCTCAACGAGAGCAGCGACAAATCGAAGGGGGCGGAAGGGCGTATCGCGTCGCTGTCGGCGGAACTCGACCAGGAGAAGAACCTGTCGCGGGAGGCCCAGTCAAAGGTCGCGCTGCTCAACCAGCAGATCCTGGCGCTGCGCCAGCAGATGGCGGCGATCCAGGAAGCGCTGCAGGCGGCGGAAGCGAAGGACAAGGACAGCCAGGTGCGGATCGCCGATCTCGGCGCGCGGCTCAACGTGGTGCTCGCCAAGCAGGTGCAGGAATTGCAGCGCTACAGGTCGGATTTCTTCGGACGGCTGCGTGAGCTTCTCAGGGATCGCCGGGATATCCGCGTTGTCGGCGACCGCTTCGTGTTCCAGTCGGAGGTGCTGTTTCCGTCAGGCCAGGCGACCATGACCGTGGAGGGGCTTGCAGCCATCGATCAGCTAGCCGCCGCGATCGTGCAGCTCGAGCGTGACATTCCGAGTGAAATCGACTGGGTGCTGCAGGTTGATGGACATACGGATGCGCGGCCGATCGCGAGCGCTCAGTTCCCGTCGAACTGGGAGCTGTCGAGCGCGCGGGCGACGTCGGTCGTGAAGTATCTGGTCAGCCGGGGTGTGCCGCCGAAGCGGCTGGTTGCGGCGGGTTACGGCGAGTTCCAGCCCCTCGAAGAAGGGACGACCGACGACGTGATGCGTCGCAATCGTCGCATCGAACTCAAGCTGACGAGCCGCTGACAAATCGTGCGCGGCATTCCGTGCGTTGCAGCATCGAATTGTCTTCAAAAACCATGTCCGAATGTCGCGTACTACGACGAAAGGCTAGCCGTCGTTCGATCGGTCATGATAGCGTCTTTCAAAATGGACAAGAACTTGTTCCGCATGGGGGAAGGCAACGCAGCAGGCAGGAGGCTCCACATGATCGTTCGCAAACGCTGCCCCTACACTGGTGTCGTCAATTTCTACAGCGACTCCGAGCCGCACATGGCGCTCGGCTCCATTGCGGTGATGTCCCGCTCACAGGTTTCCAGCGGCTATGCCTGGCGCAGCTATTCCGATGACCGGGGTGGTGGCGCGGCGCTCGATTTCGACGTCGCCGAGCGCAGTCTGCTCCAGCGGATCGCCCATCTCGACCGGTCGCGGGCGATCGTCGCGGGTGAGTGAGGCGGGACGGCGCGGTTTCCGCCCGATGCGTCTTGTTTCATCGGGCGGCTTTTCAGGGCGGGTGAGCGTGCTACGCTTTCGTTCGTGGTGTCGCGGCTGGTGAGGTCGGCGCACTGCTGGACGGTTTGCGAGGGGCTCTGTTGACCACGTCAGGAAACGGCGAGCGGCGCTGCTGGGTCGTCGGAAGCATCAATCAGGACATCGTCGTCTTCGCCGAGAGGCTGCCGAGGCGCGGGGAAACCGTGTCGGGCTCTTCGAGCCTGATGTTTCCAGGCGGCAAGGGCGCCAATCAGGCGGTGGCGATGGCGCGCCTCGGGGCGCGGGTCGCGATGATCGGCCGGGTCGGACGTGACGCGTTCGGAAGCGGCATGGTGTCGTTTCTCGAGAACGAAGGCGTGGATGTCGGTGGCGTTCGTGTGCTCGAAGACGCTGGAACCGGCGTCGCGCTCGTGACGGTCGACGCGTCATCCGAAAACACCATCGTCGTAGTTCCCGGCGCCAATGCATCGTGGGCGGAGGGCGTCTCGGGGTTCAACCCAGCCGCCGGCGATTTCGTTCTCTGCCAGATGGAAATTCCGGACGACGTCGTCGCGCAGGTGTTTCGTGAGGCCCGGGGCCGCGGGGCGGCGACGGTATTCAATCCATCTCCGTTCAGCGACAAGGCGCGCGATCTCGTCGGGCATGCGGACGTATTGATCGTGAACGCGGTGGAGGCTGGTGATATCCTGGGGCGGGAGCTGGATTTCGGCGACGGCGCCGGTATCGGCGCGTCACCCGGTGCTATCGAAGCAGCCGGAGCACTCGGCCGTCTCGGGCCAGGGGTCTTGGTCCTCACGCTCGGCGCGCGTGGTGTCGTCGTTTTCAGCGAGGGTTCTGAGACGCATGTGGCCGGTGTGCCGGTCGCAGCCGTGGATACGACTGGGGCAGGCGATTGTTTCACCGGGGCCTTCATTGCCGCCATGGCGGGCGGAGCCGGACCGGTTGAGGCCGCGCATTTCGCCGTCCGTGCCTCAGCACTCAGTGTCACACGGCGTGGTGCTGCGGCGTCGTTTCCGCGCCTCGCCGAGGTCCGCGCGTTCGCCCGGCGCTGACTGCGCCGTGCTGAATTTATTTACAAAACATTAATTCTTTCCAGCCTGTGATCCCTCGTTAATGAATCATTAATTGTTGATTCCGCAATCATTTATTTTCGGTAAATCATCGACCCAAAACAGATTGTAGTATTTTCGTTTTGCACGCGGAGGTGGTCGACAAAATAAATAATCTATTTGTAATTCGTGGCGCTCCATAAATGTTTAGTTAATCATGCCGGTGAGTTTCGTTCGGGGATTGTCATGCGTATCGAAAGAGCCGGAGAGGCGCGGCAGGCCAGCCTGTTCGCGACGGCTGCACTCGTCCTGCTTCTGGCCTCGGTCGGGAGGGCGCACGCACAAGCGCTCTGCGGTTCGGCAAGTGCGCCGGCGATCGCGGCGACAGCCTGCGGTGACGGGGCGGTGGCCGGCGGCAACTATTCGACAGCGATCGGCTCAAATGCGCAGGCGGGCAGTTACGGTATGACGTCGGTCGGCGTCGGAGCCGGGTATGGCACGAGCGGCGATTTCAATACGACGACAGGGCTCGATGCCGGCCAGCACGGGACCGGGTCCTTCAATACGATCAATGGTGCCTTTGCGGGTTCGTGGTCCAACGGCAGCTACAACAACATCATCGGAAATTTCGCGGGCCAGGGCATGGCCGGCAGCGAGAACAACGTCATGGGCAGCGATGCCGGCAAGAACATGCAGGGTGACCGCAACGTCGCCATCGGAGACGATGCCGGACGGGACCGTGCCGGATCCGGGAACGTCAATCTTGGAGCAGGTGCGGGTGCAGGTGATACAGGTGGTGATGCGGTCGCCATCGGAACCGGGGCCAAGACCGGGGCGGCATCGCGAGCGGTGGCGCTCGGGGCGGGAGCGCAGGCGGCACACGCAGGATCGACCGCCATCGGCGCCGATGCGGCGACAACGGCCGAAAACCAGATCATGCTCGGCGGCAGCGGTACATCTGTATACGCGCCGGGAGTTGCGGCAGGGACCGCCACGGAAGGGTTCAGGCTCGTCGGCATTGCCGCCTCGGGCCGGATGCTGGCGGCGTCGATCGCACTCAACGGGACGGGCGGGCTCGACCTCGGTGGGGGCGGGCTCACGAATGCCGGTGCCATATCCGGGGTAACGTCGCTCGACGTGTCGGGTAACGTTTCTGTCGGCGGCGGGCTTTCGGTCAGCGGCGCGACGACGACGAATGGGATCACGAATACTGGTCATATCGCTACGACGACACTGTCCACGAGCGGGGACGCGTCGATCGGCGGCAACCAGACGATCGGCGGCACACTCGCGGTGACGGGGCTCACGACGACGAACGGGATCGTCAATACCGGCAATATCGCGACGACGACGCTGACGACGACCGGAGACGCGTCGATCGGTGGCAACCAGACGATCGGCGGCACGCTCACTGTGACCGGGCTCACGACGACGAACGGGATCGTCAATACCGGCAATATCGCGACGACGACGCTGACGACGACCGGAGATGCGTCGATCGGTGGCAACCAGACGATAGGCGGTACGCTTGCGGTAACCGGCCGGACGCGCCTGGCCGGCGGAGCGGTGGTGGACAACGGCCTGACGGTGAATGGCGGGGCGACCGTCAATGGTCCGCTCGTGGCGAACGGTCCGGTGGTCCTTCGTGGCGGGCTGCATGTCGCTTCAGGTACGGAGGTCAATCTCGGCGGCAACCGCCTGCAGGATGTCGGCGGGCCGGTGCTGGCGTCGGACGGCGCCAACAAGGGGTACGTCGACGAGCAGGTGAGCCGGGCCTTCTCGAAGATCGACGAAAACGCCCAAGGCATTGCGATTGCCATTGCCATGGGAGGAATTTCCCTGCCGTCCAACAAGACGTTCGCACTCGGGCTCAATACCGGCTTCTACCAGAACAAGCAGGCGGTCGCGGCGCAGATGGCGTTGCGTGCGAACGATGTCATCACGCTCAATGCGGCGGTCGGGTACGGGCTCAATGGGGGAACGTCCGTGGGTGGCCGGGTCGGTCTCATGGCTGCGTGGTGATGCGCATGATGCAGTCGATTATCAAATGCGGAGTGGCGACCTTCGCGTCGCTGGGCCTCTCGGTCTTCGGGTCGATGCCGGCCGTCGTGGCGCAGACGCGTACGGTGGCGCAACCCCAGGCACAGGCACAAGTGCAGGCGCGGTCGGCTCCTGGTCTGCCATCTCCTGAGACGATGCTGGCGCTCGTGCGTACGCACATGCTGGCGCTCGACCATGCGGTCCGGACCGGGCGCTTCGATGTTCTCCATGCGCTGTCAGGTCCCTATCTTCGCAATCGCCTGACGGTCGAGCAGCTTGCGCTCGCGTTCCGGAGGCTGCAAATTGAGCGGCCCGATCTCGTGGCGGCGGCAATCACGACGCCGACGCTTGCCAGGGCGCCAACGCTGAGTGCGGACGGTATGCTGCGCCTCGGCGGGACATTTCCGGTGCAGGGCAAAGAGATCCGGTTCGAGATGGTGTTCGAAAGCCCGGGCCGGGAGTGGCAGCTTGCCGGGCTCGATGTCGGCGTGATCGACGCCGTAGCGACCAATGCCGTGCAACGGCGCAAGTAGTCGGTGCAAGCGCGCAGTGCCGTGTCAGCCGCCGATGGCGTTCCTGAGCGTTTTCGAAACCCTGAGCACGCGGCCGGACTGGCTGACGAGCACGACCATGACTTCCGCCGAGCAGAGTTCTACGCCATCGCGCCATATGCGCTGATCGAGGATCATCGCGGCGGCCGTCATGGTCTTGAGGCGCGTTTTGACTTCGAGAACTTCGTCGATGCGGGCGGGCTTCAAATACTCGAGCGTGAGGCGGCGGACGACGAAGGCGGCCGGCTCGCGGCCATCGCCGCCATCGATCAGGCCCCTGTGGTCGTTGCCGAGCAGTCGCAGGAAATCCGATCGTCCACGCTCGCACCATCTGACGTAGGAGCCGTGATAGACGAGGCCGGAAAAGTCGGTGTCCTCGAAATAGACGCGCACCGGCAGGACGTGGGTCCGGCGGCCGTCCTCGGTCAGGATGCGGCCGGCGAGGTCGGGCCAGGTGGCAGGCGTGGTTTTCGGGTCTGTCGTCGTCATTCGTTTCGTCTGGCAGAGGCGACGGGGGCTGGCAAGCTCATATCGACGGCGAATTCATCGTATTCGATTGCCGCCCTTGAGATGGATCTGAGGTTGCTTATCATCCGGTCGACCGGTGCTGGCGCCGGGATTTGTGGTCCAACCGTTCACCGGGAGTATTCGATGCCGTTTGTCGTCCGAGCAATTGTTGCCGTTGGAGCTATTGCGGGAGCCAGCCTCCCGATCGCGGCAACGGCGCAGGAGGTGGTCGTGCTGGATGCGGCGTGCCTCTGCCAGCGTGGCGACAAGAAGGACATGTACTTCGGGCGCATTGCGCTCACGAATTCGAACCGGGACAAGATCAAGGAGTTGATCGAGGCGAACACGTTCGGGCTCAAGAAGACCGTCACGTTTCGGGGTAACGGCTGCGGCAAGGATGGAGTTCTATCGGGGATGGACGCACGCTGTGGTGATACGAGCGTGCCCGGTCCGAAGGTTGGCGGCAAGGTGACGTATCAATCCATCCCGAACACGGAATTCGTCGGCGAAGTCACGATCCAGATCAGCTACAACGCGGGAATTCCGCGAGTTCCGGGAACACCCGATGACAAGCCGCAGATCGATCCAGCCCGCTGGCCGAAGACCGATGTCATTCAGGCGGGCGGGATTGCGATGAAAGTGACCCCCAAGCAATAGCTGGAACGGCGCCGGCATCTCTGAGACGATCGGCACCTGCCACTGACCGCTGGGGCCGGTGCTGGCTTTCGAGACGAGGGGACCGCGATGATCCTGAAGACGCACGAGGACGTGACGCGCGCCGCGCTCGCCGTCATGGGTCGCACGCCTGATCCGCGGCTCCGTGAAATCATGGTGGCGCTCGTCACGCATCTCCATGCATTCGTGCGCGAGACGCGGCTCACCGAAGTCGAGTTTCGCGAGGCGACGGCTGTTCTCAACGAGATGGGCAAGCTGACGACCGAGAGCCACAACGAGATGGTACTCATGGCGGGATCGCTCGGCGTGTCGTCGCTCGTCTGTCTTCTGAACAACGGCGACAACGGGGCGACCGAGACGACGCAGAACCTGCTCGGGCCGTTCTGGCGGATGCATAGCCCGCGCACGGAGAACGGCGGGACGATCGTGCGCTCGCCGACGCGGGGGCCCGCGATGTTCGTCGCCTTCACGTTCGTCGACCGGGCGGGTTCGCCGATCGAGGGCGTCGAGGTGGACATCTGGCACACGTCGCCTGACGGGCTTTACGAGAACCAGGACGAGGCGCAGGCCGATCACAACCTGCGTGGCAAATTCACGACAGACAGAGATGGTCGCATCTGGTTCCGGTCGGTCAAGCCGATCGGTTATCCGATCCCGACGGATGGTGTGGTCGGGAGACTTCTGAAAGCACAAGGTCGGCATCCGTATCGGCCGGCGCATGTGCACGCGCTCGGATTCAAGGCCGGTTTCAAGACGCTGATCACGCAGATCTACGCCGATGACGACCCGCGCATCCACTCGGACACACAATTCGGTGTCACGGCAGCGACGCTCGGCACGTTCGTGCGGCACGACGCGCCGCATCCGACGGCAAAGGACATCGACGCTCCCTGGTACTCGCTCGATCACACGCTCGTCATGGAGCCGGGTGAGGCGAGACTTCCGAAGCCGCCGATCAAATAATCAGCCGAGATCGACGACGACGAGTTCGGGTGGCGAGCCGAAGCGGATCGGCAATCCTGAGCAACCAAGTCCGCCGGAGACGACGAGATTGCGGTTGTTCTCGACGATATGGCCATAGACGTAACGCGTGCCGTATTTCGACGGGACGATGGGCGTCCAGCCGAACATGTTGACCTGGCCGCCATGGGTATGGCCGGAGATGGTCAGGGAGAAGCGATCGGGGAGTTCGGCGAAGATGTCGGGCTCGTGCGCCATCAGGACGACAGGTGCGTCGTCCGTGATCGCGGCGAGTGTTGCTCGGACATCGTGCACACCGTCGTAGGCTTTCTTGCCGCCGCGCCTGAAGGCCTCGTAGTTTTCACGGCGCGGCCAGTACGCCCACTGGTCGCCGAGACCGGCGAGCCAGAATGGTTTGCCGTCTTTTGCGAGGCGGACGGCGCGGTTTTCATAGGTCGGGATGCCGGCGGCTTCGAGGGCACGCTGCGCCTCGGGTTTTCCCGCGCGGCGACGCTGGACTGCGAGATCGTCCCACCAGTCGTGATTGCCCATGACGGCGTGGACGCCGAGCGGGGCCTTCAGTTTAGCGAGTTCGGCGGCCCACAGCGGCGAGGCGATGTGGCGCGAGAACTTGCCGATGCGGTTGGAAGCGACGTAATCGCCGAGGAGCAGGATAGCGTCGGCGCCGAGGGCGTTCGTGCGCGTGACGATGCCGGCGATGCGGTCGAGATCCATCCAGGGATCGTTGGCGTGGAGGTCGGCGACGACGGCGAGGCGCAGTTTCAGGCCCGATGTCCAGCGCGGTGGCGTCAGCGCGTAGCGCGTGACTTTCAGCCGGAACGGTTCGGCGAGCGCGTAGCCGCCGAAGGTCATACCGGTCGCGCCGAGGGCGAGGACGCCTTTCAGGAGTGTGCGGCGTGAAATCACAACAAGGGCCGGACAGAAAGAGTTCATGCGGGTTAACCGGCGGGCCGG
>DAOMWV010000084.1:0-12238 GCA_035436725.1 Hyphomicrobiaceae bacterium | reverse complement strand
ATTGCTTTTGCGTATCCGGCGCGGCAGCAATCGTTCAGGACGGGTTCACGCCCCGCCCGACAGAAACGCGCGTCCCCGCCATTACGGAATTCAAGATGTCAGCCTCGTCAGATACCGGCCGCTATCCCGCCCCCATGCCGACCGCCGGCCACGCCGCTGTCGATCGCTATCTCGAAACTGGCTACGCCTCTGTCGTCGGCATGTCGTCGCGCTTCGCCGCCGCCGTCACCGCGCGCCTCATGCGCATCCAGACCGAACTCGGCATTATCGGTCCCGTGGGCGAGATCGGTACCTTCGAGGGTCGCTTCTTCATCGCCATGGCACACGCCCTCGAACCCGGCGAACAGGCCCTCGGCATCGACCTCTTCGACTGGCCGAACCCGGAGGTGCTCGATCGCTTCGAAGCCAATTGCGCGCGCCACGGAGTCGCTGCCGACCGCAAGATCACCTGGAAAACAGACAGCCGCATTATGAAGCCGGTCGATATTCTCGCAAAGACCGGCGGCAAAAAGCTGCGCCTCTTCCATATCGACGGCGAGCATTCGCGCGACGCACTCACGAAAGACCTCGACCGCGCCACCGCCGTCATGATGCCGGAAGGCATCATCGTCCTCGACGACATGCTCCACCCCGGCTACCCGACCCTGATGGTCGCCGTGCAGAACTGGCTCGAACGAAATCCCGACTGGTGCCCGCTCGCCATCATCGACCGCGAGACGATCGTTGCCGCGACCAAGTTCGTCCTTTGCCGCAAGGACATGTTCAAGCGGTACGAAGACCGGATGCTCGAAGTCTTCAAGGACAACATCTGGCCGCTCGGCGCCGATTTCGAGCCGCACTGGTGCCTCGTGCTCTCGCTCGACACACGGCTGGCGGCGATCACCTGACGGAGCGGCCGAACATAGCCGGAATATATCATCCGGGCCGGAGGCGAGCACAGCTAGGTGATTACCTAGGCGCCCGCCTTCTGCAATCAGAGCATCACGCCCCCGCCTTCGCCTCGACGCGGCGCGCGTGAAGGATCGGCTCGGTGTAGCCGCTGGGCTGCGCCGCGCCCTTGAACACGAGATCGCACGCTGCCTTGAACGCGACGCCGTCGAACTTCGGCGCCATCGGCTTGTAGAGCGGATCGCCCGCATTCTGCTTGTCCACCACGACCGCCATGCGCTTCATGGTTTCGAGCACCTGCGCCTCGTTGGTGATCCCGTGCTTGAGCCAGTTGGCCATATGTTGCGCCGAAATCCTGAGCGTTGCCCGGTCTTCCATGAGCCCGACGTCGTGGATGTCGGGCACCTTCGAGCAACCCACACCCTGGTCGATCCACCGCACGACGTAACCGAGGATGCCTTGCGCGTTGTTGTCGAGTTCCTTCTGGACCTCTTCCGCGCTCCAGTTGACGCGGTCCGCCACCGGCACCTTCAGGATATCGTCGAGCGACGCGCGACCGCGCGATTTCAGCTCCGCCTGCCGCGCCTTGACGTCGACCTTGTGATAATGGAGCGCGTGCAGCGTCGCGGCCGTCGGCGACGGAACCCACGCCGTCGTCGCACCAGCCATCGGATGCGCGATCTTCTGCTTGAGCATCTCCGCCATCAGATCCGGCATCGCCCACATGCCCTTGCCGATCTGCGCGTGCCCCGGCAGTCCGCATTCGAGGCCGATATCGACGTTCCAGTCCTCGTAGGCCTTGATCCAGGGCGTCCCGCGCATGTCGGTTTTCCGGATCATCGGCCCCGCTTCCATCGACGTATGGATCTCGTCGCCGGTCCGGTCCAGGAAGCCGGTATTGATGAAGAACACGCGCGACTTCGCAGCCCGGATGCACTCCTTGAGATTGACCGTCGTGCGGCGCTCTTCGTCCATGATGCCCATCTTGAGCGTGTTGCGCGCGAGCCCGAGCGCATCCTCGACGGCTGCGAAGAGGTCGTCGGCGAACGCCACTTCTTCCGGCCCGTGCATCTTCGGCTTCACGATGTAGATCGAGCCCGCGCGCGAATTATGAAGCCCCGCCGCAGCCTTGAGATCGTGCATCGCGATGAGCGACGTGACCATGCAATCGAGCACGCCTTCCGGCGCTGCATTGCCGTCGCGATCGAGTACGCCCGTATCCGTCATCAGATGCCCGACATTGCGAACGAGCATGAGCGAACGGCCATGCAGCACGAGCTTCCCGCCAGCGGGCCTGACGTACACGCGATCCGGATTGAGCCGGCGCGTGACGGTCTTGCCGCCCTTCTGGAAGGTATCGACGAGATCGCCCTTCATGAGCCCGAGCCAGTTCCGGTAAGCCGCGACCTTGTCATCGGGATCGACAGCCGCGATCGAGTCTTCGAGATCCATGATCGTCGAAAGTGCCGCTTCGACGACGACATCGGCAACACCAGCCGCATCGGACTTGCCCGTCGCCGTCGACCTGTCGATGACCACGTCGATATGCAGTCCGTTGTGCACGAACAGGATCGACGTCGGCTGCCACGCGGGCCCGGCATATCCGGCGAACTGTGCGGTATCCTTGAGACGCACCATGTCGCCATTGGCGAGTGTCACCGCCAGTGATCCGTGCGCGACCGTGTATGACTTGGCATCGGCGTGACTGCCGTGCGCCAGCGGAGCCGCCTCGTCGAGAAACGCCTTCGCGAACGCGATAACCTTGGCCCCCCGCTTCGGATTGTAACCACCGCCACGCGTTGCACCGTCCGTTTCCGGCAGCGCGTCCGTCCCGTAGAGCGCGTCATAGAGAGAACCCCAGCGCGCATTCGCAGCATTGAGCGCATAGCGCGCGTTCATCACTGGAACCACCAGCTGCGCGCCCGACACCGAGCCGATCTCAGGGTCGACGTTTGCCGTGTCGACCTTGAACTCCGGCCCCTCGTCGACGAGATAGCCGATCTTCGTCAGCATGGCCTTGTACGCGGCCGCATCGTGCGGCTGTCCGCGCCGCGCCTTGTGCCATGTGTCGATCTCAGCCTGAAGCGCATCGCGCCGCGTCAGCAGCGCCCTGTTCCGCGGCGCGAAGGCGTTCACGATCCGGTCGAGTTCCGACCAGAACCGAGCGGCATCCACTCCGGTTCCGGGCAGCACCTCCGCTTCGATGAAGTCACGGAGAACCGCGGCGACCTTGATGCCGCCATGCGTCACGTAATTGGACATTCTGATTTCCCTGCGCGTTTCGCATCGGAGCCGATGCGCGTTCTGGTCGGTTCGAAAAATATTAAACTCAAGTGGCCTTCACGGCCTTCGACGCGACGAGGGCATCGATATCCGCCGCGCCGAAGCCGAATTCCTGCAACACTTCGCGCGTGTGCTCACCGAGCAGCGGCGCCGCATGCTTGACCCCGCCGGGCGTCTCGGAAAACTTGATCGGCAACCCGATCGTCTGCATCCGCCCTGCGATCGGGTGTTCGACGTAGGGCACCATATTGCGCGCGATCGTCTGCGGGTGTTCGTGCATCTCCATGACGTTGAGCACCGGCCCGGCCGGTACGCCAGCTTTCTCGAGCAGTTTCAGCCACTCGCCCGTCGTCTTCGCTTTGAAATAGACCGCCAGCCGCGAAATCAGCTCGCCGATGTTGTCCATCCGTCCGCGACCCGCCTTGAAGCGCGCGTCTTCGGCGAGATCGGTGGCGCCGAGAACCTGCGTGAGCCGCTCCCAGTTCGCTTGATTGGCCGCGCCGATGTTGATCCAACCGTCCGCCGTCTCGAATGCCTGATACGGCGCATTGAGCGGATGTGCAGAACCGAGCGGACCCGGCGCGACACCCGTCGCGAAAGCGATCGCGGACTGCCAGTAAGTGTGCGTGATACCGGCCTCGAACAGCGACGTGTCGACAAACTGCCCCTCGCCGGTCTTGAGCTTGTGCGCATACGCTGCGAGCACGCCCATCGTCAGCAGAAGGCCCGCCGTGATGTCGCAGACCGGTGCGCCGACCTTGACAGGCTGTCGTCCCGGACCTTCGCCGGTGATCGACATCAGCCCGCTCATCCCTTGCGCCACGAGATCGAACCCGCCGTTCGACGCCATCGGCCCCGTGCGGCCAAAACCGGTGATCGCCGCGTAGATGAGACCCGGATTGATTTTCTTCAGATCTTCGTACCCGAGCCCGAGCGACGGCATCGTATCGGATCGATAGTTCTCGATCAGGATATCGGCCGTCTTCACGAGGCGCCGCAGCACCTCCTTGCCGCCCTCGCTCTTGAGGTCCAGCACCACGCCGCGCTTGTTGCGGTTCATCATCATGTAGGCGGCGCTCTCGCCGTTGATATCGGGCGGCAGCTGCCGGCGCGTATCGTCCCCGCCCTGTATCTTTTCGACCTTGATCACGTCGGCCCCCATGTCCGCGAGCATCAGCCCGCAAACCGGTCCTGCCATGACGTGAGCGAGTTCGATCACCCGCACACCTTTGAGCGGCCCTGTACGCTCGATCTTTCCACCGGCCATCTTTCTCTCCCTGGATCGGCTTCTGCGAGCCGCCTGTCTCTATGGTTTTCAGCGACGCACGGCGGCGAGTCCAAGCGCCGGGCGTGACGTGAGCGGGGCGAAGTACTGCTCGACGAGCGACCGCGAAACCTCGGCCAGCGTCGGTGGCTGCCACTTGGGCGCCTTGTCCTTGTCCACGAGCAGCGCGCGTATTCCCTCGATGAACTCACCCTTGTCGTAAAGGCGCGTAACGAGTCGATACTCCACCTCGAGCGCCTCCTCGAGCGACGCATACCCCCGCGCGCGTCGGATCGCCTCCAGCGTCAGCTTCAGCGCCAGCGGCGATCGGGTCGCGAGATCGGCGTGTATCCGCTGCGCCACCTCGTCGGCGCTGCCGAGCGATTTTTCGACGATCGCTTCGACGCTGTCCGCCGAAAAGATGCGCGAGATGAGGTCGTGGCGGGCGGCAATCGGCGACAGTGGCACCGGCTCTGCCGCATCCTCGATCACGGCCTCCACGTCACCACCCGACGACGCCGTAAGAGCACGCACCAGATCCGGAACTCTGGAACGCGATACGAACGTGTCCGCGAATCCCATCTGGATGGCGTCGGACCCGTTCATGCGCGCGCCCGTCAACCCTAGATATTCCCCGAAACGGCCCTGTGCCCGCCCGAGCAGCCATGTGCCGCCGACGTCCGGAATAAGACCGATCGTCGTCTCCGGCATCGCCACCATCGTCTTCTCGGTCACGATCCGGTGCCGCCCGTGCGCCGATAGCCCGACCCCGCCGCCCATGACGATCCCGTCCATGATCGCGACATAGGGCTTCGGATAGTGATGGATGGCGCTGTTGAGCTGATATTCGTCGCGCCAGAAGCGGGCCGCGAAATCCGGATTCGCAGCGCTGCCGCCAGAACGTGCATTGTAGAGCGAGATCACGTCACCGCCTGCGCACAGTGCCCGATCCCCCGCGCCGTCGAGAATGACGAGCTCGACCGCCGGGTCGGATTGCCAGGCGGCAAGCGCCCCCACGATGTCCGTCAGCATGCCGTAGGTCAGCGCATTGAGCGCGTCGGGACGGTTCAGGGTTATCCTGCCCGCTCGTCCTTCGACGCGGATGATGCACTCGCTGGCCTGAGTTGACACCCTGTCCTCCGTGCGGCGACGACCGATCCCAGCCGGTCTAGCGATTTGACCCGCCCCGTGCAACAAATGCCTCATGCACCCGGCACAGCGCACCTGTCCGGAATTTGTATGAGTTTCAAACCCTGTGACGCAATAAGGACGGGCCATCCCCCGGCCTGAAGGAGTTCGCCGCCCGATGTCCAAGCGACCCCGTTTCGACACCCTGTCGCTGCACGCCGGCCAGCGGCCCGACCCCACGACCGGGGCACGCGCGGTCCCGATTTACCAAACGACGTCGTTCGTGTTCGAGAGTACCGAGGCTGCGGCAGCGCTCTTCAACCTGGAACAGCCGGGCCATCTCTACTCCCGCATCTCGAACCCGACAGTCGCCGTCTTCGAGGAACGCGTCGCCGCACTCGAAGGAGCTGTCGGTGCTGTCGCGACCGCCTCTGGCCAGGCGGCCCTCCATCTCGCCGTCGCGACCCTGATGGGCGCAGGCGGCCACATCGTCGCCTCTGCGAAGATCTACGGTGGCTCCCACAACATCCTGACCCACACCCTGCCGCGCTTCGGTATCACGACCACGTTCGTCGACCCTCGCGATCCCAAGGCGTTCGCCAGCGCGATCCGCCCCGAGACTCGCCTCGTCTTCGCCGAGACCCTCGGCAATCCCGGCCTCGAAGTGCTCGACATCCCCGCCATCGCTCGCGTCGCCCATGACGCCGGCATTCCGCTGATGATCGACAACACCTTCGCCACACCCTACCTCTGCCGGCCTCATGACCACGGCGCCGACATCGTCATGCACTCCGCCACCAAGTTCATCGGCGGCCACGGCGTCGCCATCGGCGGCGTCCTGACCGACGCTGGCCACTTCGATTGGCGCGCGTCCGGCAAGTTCCCGACCATGACCGAGCCCTACGCCGGCTATCACGGCCTCACCTTTGCGGACGAGTTCGGACCGGCCGCGTTCCTGATCCGTGCCCGCGCCGAGGGCATTCGCGACTTCGGCGCCTGCATGAGCCCGCAGACGGCCTTCTACCTGCTCCAGGGTCTCGAAACGCTCCCGGTTCGAATGAGCCGCCACGTCGCAAACGCCGAGGCCGTCGCCAAATTCCTGTCGACCCACCCGGCCGTCGCCTGGGTCACGCACCCGAGCCTCGACACCCACCCCGATCACGCGCTTGCAAAAAAACTGCTGCCGAAGGGTGCCGGCGCCATGATCGCCTTCGGCGTCAAGGGTGGCCGCGCAGCAGGCGCCGCCCTCATCGAGCGCCTGCAACTCTTCTCCCACCTCGCCAACGTCGGCGACGCCAAGTCACTCGTCATCCATCCAGCCTCCACCACGCACCAGCAGATGAGCACGGCCGACCTGAAAGCCGCTGGCATCGGCGAAGAACTGGTCCGCCTCTCGATCGGCCTCGAAGACGTGCAGGACCTGACTGAGGATCTCGACGCCGGCTTGAAGGCGGCGGCGAAAGCGACCGCCCCGAAGAAAGCCTGACCACCGCGCACCAACGCCAAGGACGCACCCGAAATGAGACTGCACGTCGATGGTCATGAAACCGAAGTGGGAACCGGCGGCCGGCCGATCGACCCCGCCCGCCCCGCCGTCGTCTTCGTCCACGGCGCCGGTATGGATCATACCTGCTGGATGCCGCAGGCCCGCGCCTATGCCTACGCTGGTTGGACCGTCCTAGCCCCCGATCTCCCCGCCCACGGCCGATCAGCGGGCGCTCCGCTGCCGACAATCGATGCGATGGCTGCCTGGATTATGAAACTGCTCGACGCGACAGGAATCGAAAAGGCCGCGATCGTCGGGCACTCCATGGGAGGCGCCATTGCGTTGCAGGCCGCAGCCAGCCATCCCGCACGCGTCAGCCATATCGGCGTCATCGGCTCGGGCGCAGCTATACCCGTAAGCCCCGCACTTCTGGAGACGGCCGCAAACCGTCCCGAAGACGCCTATGAGATGATGACGACGTGGTCGCACGCACCCGCATCCCGTATGGGCGGCAATCCGATTCCCGGCCTCTGGATGGTCGGCATGGCGCGCGCCATCTTTGCCCGCAATCGACCGGGACTGCTCGCATCCGATCTGAAAGCCTGCGACGACTGGAAGAACGGACCTGCCTGTGCCGCAGCTGTGAAGTGCCCGGCTGTCGTCGTCGGCGCAGCTCTCGATCTGATGACACCGCCGAAACGAAGCGCCGAGCTGGCCTCTGCCGTGACCGGCGCCAGGTTGGTGACGATCCCGGCGTCCGGTCACATGATCATGGCCGAAGCGCCGGAAGCCTGCCTCGCGGCACTCCGCACCGTGATCCGCTGAGCGGCCTCACACGGGATATTGCGAGATATCGACGCCACACGTTTCGAGAAACTTTCGGATCTGGACCACTTCGTCTTTAGGCAGGCTGTGCTGTGCGTGCGTGAAGGCGACGGTATGACCATTGAGCGTGACGCCGACGCGATTGCCGGTCTTGTTCTCGATCTTGGCCCCGAGTTCTTCGAGAGTATGCATCACGTCCGTGAAGGAGATGTTCGCACTGATTGGATGCGCGAACAGCGAATGCAGGATTTTCCGATGCCGATGGTTCATGACGATCCCGTTGTTGGCGTACGGCTCGACACTAGGCCCGGCCGGACGGCAGTCTTTGCGCCCGGTCAATGCGCGATACGCCTTGCCGCATCCGTCTCAGGCAAGATGGAACAGCGTTTCGGGCCGAGCCTTCAGACGGCCCGCCTCGATCTCGCGCACCACGGTCGCGAGCGCACGATGTGTCGGCGCGTCGACGCCGATCTCGTCGCCCTTGTCGGCGACGAACCCGTTGATCGCATCGATTTCCGTACGCCGCCCCTTGGCGATGTCCTGCCCCATCGACGGCCGCTGCAAATTCGACCGTCCGCCACCCGTCGACCAGCGATCCATCGCCGCGATCACGGTCGCCATCGCCTGCTCGTCACCCAGTGACGCGCGCGCATAGAGATCCGGCGCGAGGCCGATGATGTCTTCGAGCTCATACCCGAGCGCCTGCCCGACGCGCACGGCCTCGCCACACAATTTCACAACGACCCGTCGGATGATCGGGTGTACGTCGCGCGCATTGCCGCCGAGCCCGGTCGCGGCCGACACGCCGTTACGCATCCCGTTGACACACAGCTTCGACCAGCGCACGCCCCAGAGATTGCTCGTCATGTGTACCGTGTCGGACGACCCGAGGATCTCCGCGAGCCTCCCGAGCCGGGGCGTAGTCCGGCCGTGCACTTCGCCAACCTCGATGGCTGCGACACCTGGCACCCGCACCATCGTGCGACGGATGCGGCCGGGCTCATAGAGATCGACCGCAAAACCGTTGAGGAGCATGCAGCCTACCGTCCGTCCCCAGCCGACGACGCCCGCGACCCGCTCCTCGTTGATCGCATTCTGTGCCGACACGACATAGCCCGCCGGCGAAAGGTAGGACGAGATCAGCTGCGTCGCCCAGATGGTGTCGTACGACTTCACCGCGACGATCGCCACGTCGATCGGCTTTTCCTTGATGAGCGACTGAACATCCGAGATATGTAGAGCCCGAGGCTTGATCGTGAACCCCTCGGCCTCGGTCATGCCCTCGATGACAAGACCGCGCGTCCGCATCGCCTCGACGTGCTCAGGCCACGCATCGATCAAAACGACATCTCTGCCGTCCCTGGCAATGTGCGCGCCGAGATAGCCGCCGACCGCGCCGGCGCCGACGACTGCAATGCGCTCGCTCATGATTTGCCTCGTGCGCCGACGATCTCGGCGATATCGGCCGCATCGAGTCCGACCTCGCGCAGCAGCGCCTCTGTATCGGCACCGAGCATCGGCGGCGGCTTGTCGGGCTTCACCTCGATGTCTCCGAACACGACCGGCGCCCGCAATGTGCGCTTGACCGGTGTCGGCGAGCCGAAATTCGGAGTGAAGAAATCGACAGCCGCGAGATGCGGATCATGGATGAGATCCGTCGGTGACCGCACTGGCGCATTCGGCACATCGAGCCGATCGAACACCGCGAGCCATTCCTCGGTCGTGCGCTTCGGCAGTTCCTTTGCAAGAATTCCGTAGAGCTTGTCGAAGTTCCGGCTCCGCTCCGTGGGGTCCTTGAACCATGCGCTCTCGACGACATCGCCGTGACCGAGTTCCTTCAGCACCCGTGCCCAGTGTGCCGGAGTATAAGGTAGGACCGCGACCCAGCTGTCCTTGGTCTGGTACGGTCGCCGGTCACGCGCCACCGCACGTTGATACCCGCGACTGCCGTCGTCACCCCACGTCGCGCCACTCAGGTGCTCATTGAGATTGAACGCGACCATCGTCTCGAACATCGGGATTTCGACGTAGCCGGGCGGCGTGCCCTTGCGCTCTTTCTGGAGCACCGCCGCCAATACCGCGTATGCGAGGTGCAGGCCCGTGACCTTGTCGGCGATGATGCTGGGCGCATAGACCGGCGTGCCGTCACGGAGTTCCGACAATCCCGCGAGACCCGACGCCGCCTGGATGACGTCGTCGTAGGCCGGCCGCCCCGCATACGGGCCGTCACGACCGAACCCGACCGCCGCACAGTAGATGAGATCCGGCTTGATTGCCCGCACTGCATCGAACCCGAACCCGAGCTTGTCGAGTGCGTCCTGACGCATGTTGTGCACGAGGATATCGGCGGTCTTGATAAGCGCCACGAGCGCCCGCTTTCCCGCCGCCGATTTGAGGTCGAGCACCACCGACCGCTTGTTGCGGTTGTTGTTCGCGAACAGCGCCGACATGCCCGGCGCCGCCGTCGGCGAGATCGGCCGCATGTTGTCGCCATCCGGGCTCTCTACCTTGATGACGTCGGCGCCGAGATCACCGAGAATCTGCGCTCCGTACGGCCCGAGAATGACCGCCGTGAGATCGATGATGCGATAGCCGTCGAGAATGGGAATCATGGGAACCGGTCGGAGAATTCTGAAACCGCCCCGACGCTAGCACGGGCCGGGAACGACCGGCTATATCGGGAAAGCAGGGGTTGGCTCCACCGGGCGCGGTCCTCGCCGTCGCCGTATCGGCTCCGGGCCACGACTACCTTGCTTTGGCGGACGTCGCCCGTGCACCCCTGATCGAAAGCGACCCGAACAGTAAAAGTGTCACGCCCGCCGCGCCGATAAGCGCCCACAACGGGTGCACCAGTGATACGACCGCAAGACCGATCAGCGCGGCATTGAGAACCGCGAGCCGGATTGCGACCTCAGAATGTGTCGCCCCGGCCAGGATCGCCCGCTGGTACGCATGCTCCCGATGCGCCTCCCAGAAGCGCTCCCGCCGCGCCATCCGCCGCAACAGCGTGAGCGTCGCATCGACCACGAAATATAACGGCAGGATCAGCGCCGCCTGCCACGCACCCCGCAGTGCGAGATCGAGCGCGAACAGCCCGATGATGAAGCCGAGCGGAATACTTCCCGTGTCGCCCATGAAAATCCGTGCCGGCGCCCAGTTCCAGATCAGGAACCCCGCCAGCGCCGAAGCCAGCAGCAGCGCGAATACTTCGAGTCCGGGAAACACGACTTCGGGCGCACCGAGCCGCGACGCGACGATCGCATATCCCGAAGCAACAGAAATCCCCTCCACCGCCGCGAAACCGTCGCTCCCGTCCATGAAGTTGACCGCATTGACCAGCCAGACCCAGAGAAATCCGACGAGCAGGCGCTCGAATTGGGGCGGAAGCCACGGAACGATCCGCAAGTCCGCCGGCACGTACCACAGCGCGGCCGCGACCGCCGCCACTTGCGCCGTCAGCCTGACCATCGGTGGCAGCGATCGAACGTCGTCGATCACGGAGACGGCGATCAATCCGATAAGCGCACACACGATTGCAAGCTGCCATTCGTTCCCCGGCACACCCGCCCAGAGAACCCAGATCGTCGCAGCCGAGCCGATAAATCCGAGCCCGCCGCCGACCGGCACGATCCGCCGATGAAGTCCGCGTTCGCTTGGCTCCGCGACGAGTCTGCCCCCTGTCGCCAGTCGCCGCACGATTCCCGTCGTCGACCAGCCGAGAACCGCAGCCGAGATACAGTACAACAGAAATTTGACGACGGAGTCCGCGTCCGGGATCATGCTCGGTGATGCAACGATGAGACCATGATCGCTGTCTAGGCCCAAAAACAATCGTCCGCAAGCGCACAGTAGGCAACGCCGAATTCGTTAGCCGGACCACGCGTCCCCACGGCTTTGCTGGCGTTTCGCGAGTGATCTTGATAGGTGAAGCCCTGAAGTCCCGGCCACGACCCGCAGCAGGATGAAACTCCGCAAATATGACGCGTCTGCTACTGAATCTCGAGGCCGTGAAACTGTCGCTCGGCGCCCTGCCGTTGCTCGATGGTGCCGACCTCGCCGTCGCAGAGGGCGACCGCATCTGCCTCGTCGGCCGCAACGGCTCGGGTAAATCCACGCTGCTGCGCATCGCTGCCGGCGAGACCACACCTGACGGTGGCAGTCGCTTCGCTCACCCCGCCGCCCGCTTTTCCTACCTGCCGCAGGAGGTGGACTTCGGATCGGCCACGACCGCATCGGAAGCGGTGACGGCCGCACTCGGCCCGCTCGACGACGGCCAGCGCGCCCTCCGCCGCCTCGACCACCTGGATATCGAACGCGACATGCCGCTCGCGAACCTCTCCGGCGGCGAAGCCCGGCGTGTTGCG
>DAOMWV010000083.1:0-12385 GCA_035436725.1 Hyphomicrobiaceae bacterium | reverse complement strand
AGGGGCGCGTGCTGACCTTGAAGTCGAGGTCCTTCTTGCCGGTCGTCTTTGTGATGTCGATCGGCTCCTGCTTCGTGACGTCGCGATCGAGAATCTCGATCTTGACGTCGTGAGTGCCGCGGCGGACGTCGCGCACGACGATCCAGTTCGGCCGCGCGTCGTTCTGATTGCGGACCACGTCAGTCGTGGTCGTGACGCCACCGATCGTCACACGCGCGAAGAAGTCGGAGCGGCTCCAGACGTCTCCGGGGCCAATCCCTTTGACGCGTTCGATCGTAACCCTGATTTCGTCTGCCGATGCCGTCGTTGCAACTGCAGGAAGCGTGCCCAGGAGGGCCGCTGCCGCGAGGGCGCCTTTGAGGCCCTTTCCGCTCATGAATTTCAAACCCGACATACAAACCTCCATTAAACCGACGCCACGGTGGCGGCCGGTACATGAACCACCACTCTCCCGCCCCGCGCCGTCAGAGCGCTGTGAAAGACGTTAGGCGAGTAAAACCTAGCGGCTATGAATGCGTGCTGAAACAGTTTCTCTGCAACAGTTCATGTATCGAATGCGCCGTATATGCAGTTTGCGGATGATTTCGCGGGGCCTGCCGGACTTGGGCGATTTCAGGCTAACGCATTGTCATCAATGGAAAGTTTTATGAAGCCACGTCCGGACGCTCACGCGCGGGGTGCTGCAGCGCGCCGCAACCGGTCGTTGATGGCTTCGCCGAGGCCGTCGTTCGGGATCGGCATCACGGCGATGGTCGCCGTGCCGGTCGCGTCGAGGTCGCGAAGATAGCCGAAGAGGTGTGCGGCAGCTTCGGTCGTATCGGCGGCAGGGGAAAGATTGAGCATCGGTCCTTCGTGCTGCGGCACGTGCGGTCCGAAGGCGAGAAGTGCTTCGCCGGCGCGAACATCTGTCGCGTCGAGACGCACGGATGCGCGCGGAGCGTAGTGGCTCGCGAGTTGTCCTGGGGCGTCAGGTTTGATGTCGCCGTGGTCGTCCGCCACGCTTTTGCTGGTGACTTTCGGTGCGACGCCGGTCACGCGCTCGATATCGGCACGCGTGATGGCGCCGGGCCTCAGAATGACGGGGATGTCGCCGCGTGCGTCGATGATCGTGCTCTCGACGCCGAGTTCGGTCGGGCCGGCGTCGACAATCATCGGCACGACGTCGCCGAAGTCGTCAGCGACATGCTGAGCGTTGGTGGGACTGACGCGGCCGGAGCGATTGGCCGATGGAGCGGCGACGGGGACACGTGCGGCTCTGAGGATGGCGAGCGCCACCGGGTGAGACGGAATGCGGATGGCGATCGTGTCGAGGCCGGCGAGCGCCAGAGGATCGACGACCGACGAGGGATGTGACGTGAGGATCAACGTCATCGGCCCGGGCCAGAACGCGGCCATCAGTTTTTCGGCGAGCGGGGTGACGACGGCGAGGCCAGGCACGGCGCGCGCATCGGCGACGTGGATGATGAGCGGGTTGAATACGGGACGGCCTTTTGCCGTGTATATACCGGCGACCGCCAGTCCGTTGCTCGCGTCGGCCGCGAGGCCGTAGACCGTTTCGGTCGGAATCGCGACGAGGCCGCCGTGCGCGATGTAGCGTCCGGCGCGTTCGATGCCTTCCTGATCGGCCTTGATGATCGCCATTCGATCCATGCAGCGCCTGCTTGACCGCACTGCGGGGCAGAAACGCCTCAAGCCTTCCCTTTACGTCAACTTTAGACTAGTGTCGCGCCGCCTTATAGTTCGGCCCCGATAGCCTGTCATCACGCGGCGGGTCGAAACGGTTTCTGCCGGCCATCCAATCCCGAGGTGCCTCTCCATGTCCTATCAAGCTCCAGTCGCCGATATCGTGCACGCGCTCAAGTCCGCGGCCGGGATCGAAGCCCTTATGGCCAACGGAACGGTCGGGGTCGACATGGAGACGGTCGAGGCGGTCATCGCGGAGGCCGGTAAATTCGGCGCGGAGGTGCTCGATCCGCTCAACTGGTCGGGCGACCGGGAGGGCTCGAAGCTCGTCGATGGCGTCGTACACACGCCCAAGGGGTGGAAAGAAGCCTATACGCAGTTCGCCGAGGCGGGCTGGGGTGCGCTGCCGTGTCCCGAGGAGCATGGCGGGCAGGGGCTGCCGCAGATGGTGGCGATGGCGGCCTGTGAAATATGGAACTCGGCCAACATGGGCTTCGGGCTCTGCCCGCTGCTGACGCAGGGTGCGATCGATGCCGTCGAGGCGCACGGCTCCGACTATCTAAAGCATACGTACCTGCCGAAGATGGTGTCGGGCGAATGGACCGGGACCATGAACCTGACCGAGCCGCACGCGGGTTCGGATCTCGGCCATCTCAGGACGCGCGCCGAAAAGCAGGCCGACGGGACGTACCGGATTTTCGGAACCAAGATCTTCATCACCTACGGCGATCACGAAATGACGGACAACATCTGTCATCTCGTTCTGGCGCGGCTGCCCGATGCGCCTCCGGGCACGCGCGGCATTTCGCTGTTCCTCGTGCCGAAGTATCTTGTCAACAAGGACGGCACGCGGGGGGCACGCAATGACGTTGTCTGTGCCGGCGTCGAGCACAAGCTCGGGATTCACGCCTCGCCGACCTGTGTGATGAAATACGGCGAGAAAGACGGCGCAATCGGCTACCTCGTCGGCGAGGAGAACCGCGGGCTCAACGTCATGTTCATCATGATGAATGCGGCGCGCCTCGCTGTCGGGGTGCAGGGCGTCGCGATTGCCGAACGCGCCACGCAGCGGGCGATCGAATACGCGAAAGAACGCAAGCAGGGTCAGACGCGCTCGGTGGGCAAGGGCGAGATGGGGCCGATCATCGGACACCCGGATGTGCGCCGCAATCTCATGACGATGAAGGCGATGACGCAGGCGGCGCGGGCAATCTGCCTCGTCACCGCACGCGAGATCGACATTTCGCGGTCGGCGACCGCGGATGCGGCGACGCGTGCGGCGGCAGCCAACAAGGCGGCGTTGCTGACGCCGATCGCCAAGGCGTTCTCGACCGACATCGGATGCGAGGTCTCGTCGATCGGGGTGCAGATCCACGGCGGCATGGGCTTCGTCGAGGAAACGGGTGCGGCCCAGCACTTCCGCGACGCGCGCATCCTGCCGATCTACGAAGGCACGAACGGCATCCAGGCCATCGATCTCGTGGCGCGCAAGCTGCCGCTGGAAGGCGGCAAGGTGATGATGGAGTATCTCGGGGAGCTGCAGAAGACGGTCGAGGACGTGCGGGCGTCGAACCGGCCGGAGTTCGGTCGCATGGGCGAGCGGCTGGCCGAGACGGTGGCGGCCCTGGCCGACGCCTCGAAATGGATCGGCAAGCAGCTCCAGTCCAATCCCGATGCAGCCCTCGCAGGGGCGACGCCGTATCTCAGGCTGTTCGGGCTCGCGTCCGGCGGGGTCTATCTGGCGCGGGGTGCCCTGGCCGCCGTTCGTGACGGCAATGCCCAGAGCCAATATGTGGCGCTCGCGCGCTTCTTTGCCGAGAACCTCGCGACGGCAGCGCCCGGTCTCAAGGAAACCGTCGTCGCGGGTGCGGACAGCACGCTCGGGATGGATCTGGCGGTGTAAATCGCAGCCCGTATCGCAAAATGCCGGCGGCCCTCATCCGGCCTCCGGCCATCCGGGATCAAGTCCGGGCCAGACCCTTCTCCCGGTAAACAGGGAGAAGCAAACACGAGGGAACGCTCATGTCCGAAGTCTCGATCACCGTCCGTGACGGCGTGCAGGTCCTCAAGATCTCGCGCATCGACAAGAAGAATGCGCTTACGGGCGGGATGTACGACGCCATGCGGGAAGCGCTCACTGCGGCCGAAAAGAACGACGATATCGCCTGTCACGTCTTTCTCGGAGACGGGGGGTGCTTCACGGCGGGGAACGACGTCAACGATTTCATGAGGCGCGCCCAGACACCCCCGGTGCCGGGCGAGAAGATCCGCGCGCCGTCGACGGACTTCATCCGGACCCTGCCGGGCGTGACGAAGCCGATGATCGCGGGTGTCGATGGTCTTGCGGTCGGCATCGGGGTCACGCTGCTTCTGCATTGCGACATGGTGATCGCATCAGATCGTGCCACCTTCCGTGCGCCATTCCTCGACCTCGGCATCATCCAGGAGGCGGGGTCGAGCCTCATTGGCCCGGCGCGGCTCGGTCATCAGGCGGCGTTCGAGCTTCTGATCCTCGGGCAACTCTGGAACGCTGCGCGCGCGAAAGAGACCGGGCTCGTCAACTGGGTCACGACACCGGAAGACCTCGAGAAGACCGCGCTCGGCGTCGCTGCCAATCTTGCAGGCAAGCCGCGCGAGGCGCTGATGCATGCGCGGCGCATGATGCGCGGGGGGACGCCGGCACAGATCTCCGAGGTGATCGAGCAGGAGGTTCAGGTCTACGCCGGTCTCTTCCGTTCACCGGAAGCGAAGGAAGCGTTCACGGCCTTCCTCGAAAAGCGCAAGCCGGACTTCGCCAAGGCGCGCGCGCGCGCCAAGACCTGACGCCGATGCGCCTCGCGGTCGCAATTCTCGCGATTGCTGCCGGACTGGCCGGCGGGGAGCCGGCTCAGGCCAACTGGCTGACGAAACTGGGGCGGGTCGCTGACGAGACGCCGTCTGCCCGTATCATGAAGGGTGCGGGCGCGCTCGATCATGCGACGGTGCACATCAAGACGTTGCCGGTGAAATCACCGGCGCTGGCGGCGGAGCTCGGCAGCGAGGGGCACTGGACCTTCGTGTCGCGGACAGGTGAAAAGTTCACGGCCGGCACGCCGGCCGAACTCGAGCGCGTCGTGGGTGTCCTACTTCCGAATGTGTCGAAGGGTGAGCGGCTGCAGTTCTATGTGACCGAGGCGTCGCTGTTCCGCGACCGTGCACGTTTCGCCGATCTCGCGGCGCACGGGGACGTGAGGATTGTTTCGGGTCAAACGTCGTATCGGCTTCTCACACGAGGGACGGGAGCAGGTGCGCGGTCCTTCGTCGAACTCAGGCCCAACCTGCTGGTCGAGGCGACGGGGCCCGGCCCTTATGCCGAGGCGATGTTCCAGATGTCGCGGACGCTCGGACAGAGTCGCGTGCGCGTGGTGGCGCTCGACGTGGAGGGGCCGGTCACGCTCGCCTCGGGGCCGCGTCTCGATCCGGTGACGGGGCGGGCGCTCACCGACGCGGTGCGACCAGATCACTTCGTCTCCTCGCTCCACAAGTTGCGCGGGCAGACCGCACTCATCGTCGCTCGCCGGGATGGTGACGCGCTGGTGTTCCGTCCCGCGTCCGGGCCGGAACGGCGGATCGCGTGGGTCGATCTCGTCACGGAAGCCGAGCGGTACGACGTGAACCTGCTGATCGTGCGGGCGTCGACGCCGACGCAGCCGGGTTCGCGCAACTGGCTGTGGCAGAAAGTCGGTGTGAAGGGGCTCGATGACGCGATGTCCAGCGCGACGATGGCGGACGTCGTGTCCGGTCTGTTGCCGAAGACGGCGCGACATGCGGTGACGGTGACGCCACGAGGTGTGCATCAGACGACGATCGAGATGGTGGCGGTCGAAGGGCTGGAGCCGATCGCGTCGACTGCGAGCCAGATCGGCGACAAGGTCGTCGGGATCGCGGCGGAGATCGCAGGGAACATCGTGCAGTCGGGCGTCGAGGCGGTGGCGACGAGCAGCGAGCGGCAGAGAGAGCTCGATGGCCGCATCGTGCCAGGCATTCCGTCACTATTTCAGGGTGCCTACATCGTGGCGTTCGCGTTCGGGCTGGTGGGTGCGCCAGTCGCGCGGGGGTGGTGGGGTCGCATCTGGCCGATGGAGAGCCGGCGAGAGTATGCGGGCCGTATCGGCTACTACGCAGCGGCATTCGTCCGGGGACTCGTCTTCTGGCTGGTGTTCGCGCCGCTGGTGGCGATCGCGTCGGCCCCGATCAATATCTTCAGAAAGGCGTGGGAGATCGTCACGACACCCTTGCGCGTCTGGCACTGGTGGCGAGGGCGCAAGGCGGCGTAGCGTTCCCGGCGAGACAGCTCCATCCATGGAGAATGGCCATGTTCACCGCTGAAATCCGCATCACCTCGATCCGGGTACGCCCGCTGATAGTAAGGTTGCGCCGACCGCTCATGACTTCGTTCGGGCTCTTTTCCGAGGGGCCATTCCTGGTCGTCGATCTCGAAACCTCGCAAGGGATCGTCGGGCGCGTCCCGGTCTTTACGTTCCACCGGCTCGGCCTGAAGACCGTGCCGCCGGTGCTCGAGTATCTCGCCTCCATCGCTGCAGCGGGGCCGCCGGTTACGGCTCAAAACATCGGCGAGATGCATGACCGCTGGCAGCTGGCGATGCGGCTCCTCGGGCACGAGGGCGTGACGCAGATGGCGCTGTCGGTCTTCGACATGGCGGTTCACGACGCGCTGGCGCAGGCCAACGGCGTGCCGCTCTGGCAGATGCTCGGCGGGAAGGCGGCGTCGCTCCAGTCGTACAACAGCTGCGGCCTCGGTATAGCAGAGCCGGCGGCGGTCGCCCGCGAAGCGAAGGAACTGGTCTCGGAGCATGGCGGGTTCACGCACATCAAGATGCGTCTCGGCCGCAACGATGCCGCGGGTGAAGTCGCGGCGATCAAGGCAGTGCGTGAGGCCATCGGGCCATCGATCACGCTCTCGGTCGATTACAATCAGGCGTTGCCTGCGGTGCGGGCTCTGGACGAGACACGCGCCATCGACGATCTCGGCCTTGCCTGGATCGAGGAGCCGGTGCCTTACGACGATTATGCAACGCAGGCCGCGCTCACGGCGAAGCTCAGGACGCCCGTGCAGGTTGGAGAGACGTGGTGGCACTGGCGGGTCGCAGAGCGGGCGATGGCGATGCGCGCTTCGGACTACATCATGCCCGATCTCCTCAGGATCGGCGGTATCACCGGCTGGCTCCGGGTGGCGCGCGCGGCGGCGGCACACGGGGTTCCGGTGTCGTCACACCTTTCACCCGAGTATTCGGCGCATGCACTGGCGGCGACGCCGACCGCGCACTGGCTCGAATTCATGGATTGGGGGCAGGATCTCCTGGCCGAGCCTCTGGTTCCGAAGGCCGGCATGGCGGCGCTGCCCATGAAGCCGGGTGCCGGGATCGCCTGGAACGAGACTGTCGTGGCCCGTTACGAGGTGCGGCCGTGAGCACGCCGGTCGGCACTCGCGAGGGGGTTATCGACGCTTACGTTTCCGCCTGGGGGCTTTCGGATGCGAGCGAGCGTCTCGTGCGCCTCGAGGGGTGTTATGCCGCGGATGCGATCTATTGTGATCCGACCGTATCCGTCTCCGGCCGTGCAGCACTCAGCGAACATATCGCGCGCACGCAGGCGGCCTTTCGGGGCATGACGCTCGTCCGGACGTCACGGATCAATGCGCACGGCTCCTTCGCGCGCTTCGGCTGGCAAATGCGCGGCGCCGATGGCAAGAACCTGCCGGAGAGCCTCGACGTCGTCGAATTCGGCGCGGACGGGCGGATTGTACGTGTCATCGGCTTCTTCGGCCCGTTGCGGCCGCTCTGAGGGCCGGGGTGCGTTGGCGGGCAGTGCGGGGGACTGAGCGTGATGGAGTGGGCCTGGGTCGTATTCACGCTGCTGGCGGCGGCGGGGCAGGTGGCGCGCAACGCCATGCAACGGTCGCTGACCTCGACACTCGGTACGGTCGGGGCGACGCATGTACGTTTTCTCTATGGCCTGCCGTTCGGTCTCCTGTTCGTCACGCTGATCTGTCTCACGCTCGGCACGGCGCCGCCGGCGATGAACGCGACCTCGATCGGCTGGACGGTGGTCGGTGCCGTGGCGCAGATCGTGGCGACAGCGCTGTTGCTCGCGGCCATGCAGGAAAAGAGCTTCGTCATCGTCACGGCGCTGTCGAAGACCGAACCCGTGCATGTTGCCCTGTTCAGTCTGGTGCTGCTCGGTGAGCACCTCTCGACCGCGACGACGCTTGCGATCCTCGTGGCGACGGCGGGCGTGCTGCTGATGTCCTGGCCGCAGGGCGGGATCGGCGCCGCGGGCGGGCTCACGGCGCGCCCGGTCCTGCTCGGCATCCTGTCGGGTGCCGTGTTCGGTCTGTCGGCGGTCGGATACCGGCGCGGCATCGTTGCACTCGGGGACGCGAACTTCGTACTGCGCGCCTCCGCGACCCTGGCGCTTGCGCTCACCATGCAGACCATAATGCTCACCGCATACCTGCTTGCGACGGCCCCGGCGACGCTCAAGGCCTTGTTCAAGGCGTGGCGCCCATCGGTCCTCGCGGGTTTCATGGGGGCGGCGGCGTCGCAGTTCTGGTTTCTGGCATTTGCCCTCGAGACCGCCGCCAAGGTGCGGACGCTGGCGCTCGTCGAAATCCTCTATGCCGGCTTCATCTCTCGGAAGTTCTTCGCGCAAGGGGTAAATGTCAGGGAGGCGGCAGGGATCTTGCTCGTCGTCGTCGGGGTGATCGTGCTCCTCAACCAGTAGCGGGCGGGACCGACGCGATGATGGCCGGGGCGGGCCGGATTTTCGCCCGTACGGCTGGCCGGGGTCTCAGAATCAAAAGACGCGCAGCGGATCGCTCCGCGCGCGTCTTGTGATTGAGGCGGTTCGTCTCGCCCCTATTTGTTCTTGATCTGCTCTACTTTTTTTCAGCAGGCGGTGTCGTCTGCGCCGGAGGGGTCGCCCCCGGTTGCGGCGCGTCCGGTGTGTCACCGTCGTGGTAGAGATAGCCGTCTTCTATGGAGACGGTGTCTGCAGCCTCGAGCTGATACTCGTCGTCGTCGCTGTCATTCAGGCGGGCGACGCACCCGCGCGAGCAGATGTTCTCGAGCGCCTGCATCGGCTTCAGGACATGGTCTGTCTTGGTCTCACCCTCGACGATCGTGACCTTGTGGTCGCGGTCGTCACGATTGGTCAGAGACGCAGCCGATCCAGGAGCGCTCGCGACTGTCAGCACTGCAATCCCAAGGACGAATGCGGCCGCTAGGCCGAAGCGCTTGTGAAGGCAGGCTGTCGTCACGTGATGAGACTCCGGAAGGGAGAAGATTACTTCTTCTTCTTCGCGGCTTTCTTTGCGGGCTTGGCGGCCTTCTTAGCAGCAGCTTTCTTCGCCATGGTTCTCTCTCCTGAGGTTGATGGCTTCAGTCATCTCGAATCGAGTCCGAGACAACGCGACTGTCATGAATCGGACGAATGACCGCAAACACAATTCGTCAACGGTTCTTCGCCCGCTTTCGATAATGTGTGGACAAGTGCTCTTTCGCAACAGGTGTTCGTGGTCGCGCTCAAAAAATTTTCGTCGCACTCAATCGTTCGTCGCACTCACACTGTCGGTGCGACGACAAAGTCGTCACCGGTCGTGGTGTCGTCGTGTTCGATGTGAACGAAGTCGATGCGACCGCCGCGTGGTCCTCTCCTGATGTGCGCGACGAGGGCATCGACGGATGACGTTTCACCGTGCGCCAGAACTTCGACCGAACCGTCACGCCGGTTGCGAACGAACCCCTTGATGCCGAGGCGAATGGCTTCGCGCTCGATGAATACGCGGCATCCGACACCCTGGACGCGGCCTTCGACGCGGATGCGGCGGGTGACCTGGACCATGAAGAAAGTCCCGATTTGCGGCCGTTTCGGCCTCAATAACCGAGGGCGGCGCCGTCCTTGCGCGGGTCGGAGCCGCCGAGGAGGACACCGCGGGCGGAATCAATCTCGATGGATTGGCCGCCACCCCACGGGTCGGGGCGGACGCTGACGTCGTGGTCGAACGCAGCGAGTGCGGCACGCACGTCGTGCGGGACATGCTCCTCAACCTGCACCTTCGCGCCATCGTAGAAGACGCGAGGGGCGTCGATCGCTTCCTGAACGTCCATGCCGTAGTCGACCATGTTGGTGAGGACGTAGGCATGACCGACGGGCTGCAGCATGCCGCCCATCACGCCGAACGACAGCCAAGGCTTTCCGTTTTTCGTCGCGAGCGCGGGAACGAGTGTGTGCATCGGCCGTTTGCCGGGGCCGATGGCGTTCGGATGTCCGGCCTTCGTGACGAAACCGGAGCCGCGGTTTTGAAGGATGATGCCGGTTTCGCGCGTGACGATGCCGGAGCCGAAGCCGGCAAACAGGGAATTGATGAACGAAACCGCCATGCCGTTGCGGTCGACGACGGTCAGATAGGTCGTGTCGGTACCGGCGGGTCTCGGGATCGGTCCGAGGGTCTCGGTGCGGCGCTTGCGGTCGATGCGCTTGACGAGGCCGCCGACGAAATCGTCCGAGAGCATGAACGACACGGGAACATCGGCGGTGTCGGGGTCGGAAACGAATGCGTCGCGGGCTGCGTAGGCCAGGCGGGCGGCTTCCAGCATGACGTGATAGCGCTCGGCCGAGCCAGCGGGTGCGGACTTCGCATCGAGCGCGTCGAGCATGCGGAGGACGATCAGCGCCACGACGCCCTGGTTGTTGGGTGGAAGCTCGTGGAGATCCACTCCGCGATAGCCGACGCTGATCGGTTCGACATAGCCGGAGGACTGACGGGCGAAGTCGTCGAGGGTGTGAAGGCCGCCGAGCGATTTCAGGTCACCTACGATGTCGGCGGCGATGCGGCCCCGATAGAAACCGTCGCGGCCTTCGCGTGCGAGGGTCTTCAGGGTTGCGGCCAGTGCCGGCATGCGGATCACGTCGCCGGTGTTCGGTGCCTTGCCGCCGAACAGGAGATGTTTTTTTGCGCCTTCGTTCAGTGCGATCTTGTCGAGGAGGCCATGCCAGTCGTGGGCGACCCGCGAGGCTACGGCGTAGCCGCCTTCGGCTGCTTCGATGGCGGGGGCAAGGGCGTCGGCGAGCGAGATCGTGCCGTAATCGGCCAGCAGGCGGCACCAGCCGTCGATCGCGCCGGGTACGGTTACGGCGTGAGGGCTCGTGACAGGGATCTCCTTGATGCCCGCCTTCTCATAATACTCCGGTGTTGCCGCCTGAGGTGCGCGGCCGGACGCATTGAGCGCCACAAGCCCCTTGCCCGGGACGTGCATGAGGGCGAAGCAGTCTCCGCCGATGCCGGTCATGGCGGGTTCGATCACACACAGGAGAGCGGTGGCAGTGATCGCCGCGTCGACCGCATTGCCGCCGCGCTTCAGAACCTCGATGGCGGCCAGGGATGCCGCCGGGTGGGAGGTTGCGGCCATGCCATTGCGAGCGATGGTGGGGGAGCGGCCGGGCAGATGGTACGAGCGCATACGGTCTCCAGAGATACAAATCAGAAAGGGTGCATCGAGCGATGCACCCTTTCGGAATTCGCACTGTGAGGCAAGCCGGCGTGGCGTGGCCCAGACCCGCCGATCAGGCAGTGACGGCCGTGGCGCCGAGCTCGTATCCGGCTTCAGGCATGGACAGACCATACTCGGCCGGGACAGGTCCGAAGGTGTTGGCCGTTTCCATGCCGGGCGTGGCGTGCAGCCAGAGCAGACCGCCGAGGGCCGGCAGCATGATGACGGCGAAGAGGGCGGTGTAGACGAGGCCACCGTCGGCGACGGCCTGCGGGCCGAACGCAACTGCGGTGAGGAACGAGGCGGCGAAGCTGGCGACGAGCCAGCCGATGAAGGCGAAGGCCATGACCCAGCCGCGATGGCCGATGTCGTGGACGCGCTTGACCGAGACGGTGCCGCCGATCAACAGGATCGGGGCGTTGAGGAGGAACGACTGCATCGTGGAGAGTTCGATGCCGGCGAGGCGGAGAAGGGCCCAGACGGAGACCTGCAGCGCGAGGAATGCGACGGCGACGTAGAGGAACGCCTGCCGGCTGCAGCGGCCGCGCGGGTCGGCGAGCTGACGGACGAGAGAGAGGAGTTCGGCGGACGAGACGCGCATGTTGGGCTCCAGACCCGGACAATTTGAACTATCGCCATCCTGCACGATCAGAATGACCAGTCGGTTTACGACCGTGGTAAAAAGGCGGTTAACAGATCGCGCTCGTTCGCGCGGGGGATCACGAATGCTGGATGCCGTTTTGAGACCTGTCGTGGACCGGCTGACCATCCCGGTCGCGGCCGTGCTGGCGCGTCAGGGGATCGGCGCGAATGCGGTGTCCATCGGCGGGGCGGTCTTAGGGCTCGCGGGGGCGGTCGCGATCGCGGCCGGAGCGCCGCTCGCGGGATTGGTGCTGTTTATACTGGGGCGCATTTCGGACGGGCTGGACGGTGCGGTGGCCAGAGCGTCGGGGACCGGCCCGACCGACTGGGGAGGGTTTCTCGACATCGTTCTCGATTTTCTGGTGTACGCCGCCATCCCGCTGGCGTTCGCGATGCTCGATCCCGGGTCCAACGGTGTGGCGGCGGCGCTCCTGCTCGCGAGCTTTCTCGCCAACGGCAGCGCATTCCTCGCGTTCGCGACAATCGCTGCGAAGCGCGGGTTGTCGACG
>DAOMWV010000082.1:0-12503 GCA_035436725.1 Hyphomicrobiaceae bacterium | reverse complement strand
CCGACGACGGCTGGACTCTAACTTGATTCCTGGCATCGCGATGGGGGGCTGGGCAAGCGCCAACCAGATGGGCCGGATACTCTCTTAGATCGGACCCTCAACAGTCCCGAAAACCCTGACGACGGATACGGAGCTGAGGGCAGTGAGAAGTGGCTCGGCGCGGCATCCCATAAGCCGACATTGAGCGAGGCGCAGTCGACAACGTGGAGTGCTCAGCCGACGACTTGCGCTTCCGGAATGACGGCGGCCGCGCTCAGATCTCGATCTGCTCGGCGATAGCGTCATCCACATCAATGCTGAGGTAGCGCTCGGTGCTTTCAATTTTCGAATGTGCAAGCAATAGCTGGACTGCCCGTGGATTGACGGCTCGCGGGTAGATCGACATTGTCTTTGCGATGGCACGCTGGCGGTAAGTCGGCGCAGTTAGCCCTGTTTGCGCCCGTTGTGAGGTGCCGCCGAATTGACTTTACATTTTCATCCGTCTTGTGTCGCAATCAGCACTGATATCCGCAGTAACTCACGCGCGATGGATCGGTAGCATGGCTAAACTGAACGTGAATGGAAAGTCTCTCGACCTGAAGGTCGACGGTGACACTCCGCTGCTATGGGCGCTCCGCGATCAGGCAGGGCTGACCGGGACGAAATACGGCTGTGGTGTCGGTCAGTGCGGCGCCTGCTCCGTTCATGTGAATGGTGAAGTGCAACGCTCCTGCGCCATCCTCGTCAAGGACCTGAAGCCGGGCGACAGGATCGTCACCATCGAAGGTCTGTCGCCGAGCGGTACGCATCCCGTCCAGAAGGCGTGGCTCGAACTGGAAGTCGCCCAATGCGGCTACTGTCAGACCGGTCAGATCATGGCGGCGGCTGCATTGCTGAAGAAAAAGCCGAAGCCGACCGACAAGGACATCGACGACGCCATGACGAACATATGCCGCTGCGGCACCTACCAGCGCGTTCGGGCTGGCATCAAGATGGCAGCGAACGGCGGCAAGAAGGTCCCGGGCTGAGGGAGGGCACGATGACGAAACCGATCAAACAGGGTGAACCTGTCACGAGACGCGTCTCCAGGCGTGGCTTCCTCATCACCGGGTTCGCCGCTGGCGGCGGACTGGCTGTCGGCCTGACGCCCGGCGGCATGACGGATGCCCTCGCGCAGAAGGTGCTCGGCACCGCGGGCGACGAAATCGGGGCCTGGGTCGTCATCAAGCCGAACGACGACGTGGTGATCCGCATTGCTCGATCTGAAATGGGCCAGGGCACGCTTACGGGTTTGGCACAGCTTGTGGCCGAAGAACTCGACTGCGACTGGAAGAGGGTGAAATGGGAGTACCCGACGCCGGGTCAGAACCTCGCCCGCAATCGCATATGGGGCGACATGTCCACCGGCGGCTCGCGCGGCATTCGTGGCTCGCATGACTATGTGCGCCAGGGTGGAGCGGCGGCGAAGCAGATGCTGAGGCAGGCCGCGGCCGACCTCTGGAAGGTACCCGCCGAGGAAGTCACAGCCGCCAACTCGATTCTGCAGCACGAAAAATCAAAACGCAGGACGACGTACGGTAAGGTCGCGGCGGCCGCCGCTAAACTGCCAGTGCCCGACCTCAAGACGATGAAGCTCAAGGATGCCCGGGACTGGAAAATCGCCGGCAAGTCGATGAAGCGTCTCGACACACTCGACAAGCTGACGGGCAAGCAGGTGTATGGCATCGACCTGAAGCTGCCCGGGATGCTCTATGCGTCGATCAAGGATGCGCCCGTCCACAAGTCGACACTGAAGAGCTACGACGACAGCAAGGCGAAAGCCATGCCCGGCGTAAAGGGTGTCTACAAGGTTGGAGATGGCGCGGTCGCGGTCGTCGCCGATACCTGGTGGCAGGCCAACAAGGCGCTCGAGGCCGTTACGATCGTCTATGACCATCCATCCACCGACGGCAAGTCACACGATACGGTGACGAGCGAGTCGATCACCGAGTTTCAGCGTGGCGGCCTCGATGCGACGGACAACATCGTCGTCGGCAACAAGGTCGGAGACGCGGCTGGCGCGATTGCGGGCGCGACGAAGAAGATCGAGGCCATCTACACGGCACCGTATCTCCACCACGTCACCATGGAACCGATGAACTGTACGGCCAAATGGACGGCGGACAAGTGTGAGGTCTGGGTGCCGACACAGAACGGCGAAGCCTCGCTCGCCGCGTGTGCTGCCGCTGCCGGTCTGCCACCGGCCAAATGTGAGGTCTACAAGATCCACCTTGGTGGCGGCTTTGGGCGGCGCGGACAGCAGGACTACACGACCAAGGCGGTCCTGCTGGCAAAGCAGATGCCGGGTGTTCCGGTGAAGCTGCTCTACTCGCGCGAAGAAGATATGCGGCGTGGATTCTTCCGCCCGATATCGCAATGCAAGCTCCAGGCGGGTCTCGATGCGCAGGGCAATCTCGTCGGTCTTTCGGCGCGCATATCTGGGCAATCGATCTTTGCGGGCATCCTGCCGCAGGTGCTCGCGCAGAATCAGGGACAGGACTTCCTCGCCTTCCAGGGCCTGTGGCCGATCGATGGCCCTCGCGCGGCGGAAGGCGGCTTCGGCTACACGATCCCGAACCTGTCGATCGACTATGCGATGCGAAATACGCACGTCACTCCGGGGTTCTGGCGCGGCGTCAACAACAACCAGAACTCGGTCTACATTGAGTGTTTCATGGATGAGGTCGCAAAGGCGGCCAACAAGGACCCGGTGGAGTTCCGCCGCGCGCTCATGAGCAAGGATCCGCGCACCGCAAAACATCTGCGCGTGCTCGATGCCGTCGTCGAAAAGTCGGGCTACGGAAAGCCACTGCCTGCCGGCCAGTTCTATGGCGTTGCACAGCAGATGGGCTTCGGCAGCTACACGGCAGCCTGTGCGATCGTATCGGTTTCCGATCGCGGCAAGGTCACGGTGCACCGCCTCGTCATGGGGACCGACTGCGGCCACGTCGTCAATCCCGATCAGGTCGACGCACAGGTGGTCGGCTCGGTCGCTTATGGACTTTCGGCGACGTTCTTCGAGGAGATCACCATCAAGAACGGCGCGGTCGAGCAGGAAAACCTCGACACCTACGAGATCCTCCGCATGGCCGACTTCCCGGAAAAAGTCGAAACGGTCACCGTGCCGTCGGGCGGGTTCTGGGGCGGCGTTGGCGAGCCCACCATCATGGTCGCCGCACCCGCCGTTCTGAATGCGATTTTTGCCGCCACCGGCAAACCGGTGCGATCGTTGCCGCTGAAGAATGTCAAGCTAAGGACCTGAGGTGCGGTTGCGCTTACCAGCAACATCGAGGCACATCCTGCCGCTGGCCGCGATCTGGTTCACGGCAAGTCTCGTCCCGGCCGCCGCAGGAACAGAGACCGCATATGAGGTTGTCGCCGACCGTATCGAGGCGCCGCTCGCTGGGCTCGTCGGTGATGCGGAGCGCGGGCGGCGCGTGGTCCTCGACCGCGCCGTCGGCAATTGCCTCATCTGCCATACGGTCCCGGAGCCGAACGAGCCATTCATGGGCAACCTCGGCCCGCCGCTGGCCGGCGTCGGTCGCACACTGTCGGTAGCGCAGTTGCGGTTGCGTGTCGTGGATGCCGCCCGATTGAACGAGAAGACGATAATGCCGCCGTACCACCGGACGTCCGGCTTGAACCGCGTTGCGCCTCAATATCGTGGCAAGCCAATTCTATCGGCGCAGGAGGTCGAAGATGTGGTCGCCTATCTGGTATCGCTGCAGTAGAGGCATCAGCGCGCGATGAACGGAACTCGCACATCGTTCGACCGTCGCGTGGTGGCCAGTGGAGTTGCGGCACTCGCGATCGCGCCGGCGCTCGGCTCGGCGGCGGTCGCCGACGAGAACGCACTTGCAAAAGCTGCCCTGGCGAAAATCGCAGCCGGCCGGCCTATGCAGAAGGGCCGCGTCACCATCACGCTGCCCGAACTCGCGGAAAACGGCAACTCCGTTGGCCTCACGATTGCGGTCGATAGCCCCATGACCGCGGGCGACTACGTCAAGACCTTGCACGTCGTCTCCGAAAAGAACCCGATCGCGGAGGTGGTGAAGTTCCATCTCTCACCAAGAGCCGGGCGCGCGCGCGTCTCGACCAACATTCGCCTCGCATCCACACAGACGGTGACGGCGATCGCGGAAATGAGCGACGGCACGCTCTGGTTCGGGACCGCATCCGTCATCGTTACGCTCGCAGCCTGTGTCGACGGAGGGTGAGCGTCATGAGCACGACCCGCATCGTGATGCCTGAAACGGCGAGGAAAGGCGAGGTGATCGAGATCCGCACGCTCATTCGCCATGAGATGGAGACCGGCCATCGACGCGACCATACCGGCAAGCCGGTGCCGCGAGATATCGTACACACCTTCACGGTGACCTACGCCGGAGACGAGGTGTTTCGTACGGAACTCTTCCCGGGCGTGGCGGCCAATCCCTACATCGCTTTCACGACAGTTGCCGTGGCGACCGGCGATCTGGAGTTTACCTGGCTTGACGATCAAGGCCGTCGCACCGTCGAAACCCGCAGGTTGAGTGTGACATGACGCGGTGGGGCGCAACCCTCCTTTGCCTCGGCATCGCGAGCGTGCTGTCCGTTTCAGCGCGTGCCGAACGGCCAGCGAAGCCGCAACCGGGACGCGATTTCCAATCGGCCGAAACGCGCAAGCTCGAAGCTGACGAGGCTGCGAACCCTGCCTATTTGTGGCTCGAGGATGGTCGGAGGCTCTGGCGGCATCCGGCGGGTGCCGCGAACCGGTCTTGCGAAAGTTGTCACGGTGCGAGCGAAACGGCATTGACCGGTGTTGCGGCGCGCTATCCGCGCGTGGTGCCCGGCACCGGCAGGCTCGTCAACATCGAGAGCCGGATCAATGATTGCCGCGTCACGCGACAGGAGGCTCCCGCCTTCAAGGCCGAAAGTACCGAATTGCTCGGGCTCACTCTGCTCGTCACACTTCGCTCACGTGGCATGCCGCGCCAGGTCGTCATCGACGGTCCGGCCGCTCCGATCTTCGAGCGGGGACGGACGTTATGGATGACGCGTCAAGGCCAGACGAATCTCGCATGCTCGCAATGTCATGACGACAACGTCGGAAAAAGCCTGCGCGGCGATCGCATCAGTCAGGGTCAAAGCGATGGCTGGCCGGCGTACCGCCTCGAATGGCAATCGCTCGGCTCGTTGCATCGGCGCCTGCGTGCCTGCAGTCTCGGAACACGGGCCGAAGTCCTGGATTATGGTTCCGACGACTACCTCGCTCTCGAATTGTACCTCGCCTGGCGTGGGGGCTCGTTGCCGATATCGTCACCCGGTATCCGCCGTTAGCCGGAGCGCGCCCAGACTACACGACCCCATCCGGCACTACAGCGTCGACAGTTGACTCCATCAATTCGGATGTGATCGCTCTTGCTGATCATTTTTGCCCGTTCCTTGACGCCCAGCGGTCATCTTGCCTTGCCTTTTCCGTCAAAGGAGGAGAGTCCGATCCGACATCCGCTTCCTCTGCTTTGCGCGAACGCCAGTCAGTTCGTATCGCTTCGCGCAAGACGTGGTCGAGTTGGCTCAACGTGAAATAGGCTCGACGCGGCGCGGCTTCTTCCGTTGCCCCCACTGTCACAAGATGCCATCGGCCGTGCGAGCGATGGTATCGCTGCTGCCGGCGGCGACAGCAGTGACGTTGTCAAGGATCTGTCGCGGGGCGGTGCCGAAGCCTGCTCGCCAGATCCAAAGTTAATTGTATCGGCGTATGGCTGCCGAATGCGAGGCACCCGTGGCGACGCCCTTTGCACCATCGATGATCTTGCCCCACCTCGTTGCTTTGTTGCCAAGTCCATGTGTCGAAAGCGGGCCATAAATGTTGCCGCCCGTACCGAACACGTCGCCGGTGCGAGAGAGATAAATGGCATGACCTGTGTGCGCTTTCACGTCAGCAGCGTCGGCCGCAGTCCTTAAGACTCGACGGTCGGCAACAGGCGTCCATCGCCATACTGCCCTCGGTGGGCATTGCATTTCACATATAGGCTGCCGTCAGACGTGATGTAGTAGTCGGCGCCATCGCCGATTGATGCTGCGACCACGTCCGTGGCGATTCGTTGTGGCGTGTTGGAAATGCCGACATGCCAAGGCACCTGCATGGTGCCGATGGCAAACACGCCGGTTTGACCGGATGCAAAGGAAGAGACGCCAGTCATGACTTGCTCGGAATCACGGGCTTCACCGGTCCATCTCAGCAGGGAGCCGTCCGTCCTGAGCGCGAGATAGGTGTCCTTCGTAACGCCGACCTGCTTGACGTCGTCGAGCAAGCGTCTGGGCCGGCTGGAACCCGTCCAGCCGAAAGCCGCTCCATCGATGATGGCCATGTGGCGATCGTAGTACGAGGCAAGTCGTGGATCTGAGCTATCAGCAAGGCATGGTTGGCTGGCGGCCAGCATTGCCGCAATAGCTAGGAAAAGTTGAGCGCGCATCGACGCAATCCCGTTGTCGACAGTCACAGCTATAGCAGATCAAAATCGGCGACCTCCGACTGCGGCAGTGCTTGCCGGAATAAGGGTGAGCTCGGTTCTGTTTACCCCTATCGATGATGACAACATTAGGCCCATGTCGTCCAGGGGCTGGCCGCTGGCCCCTGTTGGCTCACGGAGGCGCATCTGTCGCGCTTAGCAGGACCCTCGCGATCGGATGCCTGCGGTTTGGAACAGCAGCTTTCTCTGCGTCGTGCCGCCATAAGCCGTGATGGCTGCCATTTTCACTTGCTGACAGGATCCAGGACTACTCCAGCCCCGGCCCCTGTCCGATTCCGTGCACACGGTCGGTCAGAGATGGAAAGCGGAAGCGGCCAAGGCGCCGCGTCGCTTATGATCGACGAACCGACGATTGTCCGCTACCTCTGCAAATCGACCAAGTCGCAAACCTTCGCACTTGCCAGCCGTGCAGCCTGACTAAGCGCTGTGAGCGCCGATAGTCTGCTTGGCAAGCCGGGAAAAAACGCTCACGCGAAGAGTAACTGCGCTTCAACGGGCACTACTTCGGTGTCGTGCCCCACGAAACCTACGTTAGCTGACGTATCAACACTCAGCTTTCGACTGGATGCCAACATTTCTAACGGGATCTCAATTTTGTGGTCGCTAGATGGTCGCTAGGCAACCTCGAAAGCGTCTCGCAATTTGCTAAGTTATTGATTTCATGGAGCGGGCGATCGGGATTGAACCGACGACATTCAGCTTGGGAAGCTGACGTTCTACCACTGAACTACGCCCGCGACAGGGTGTCTTTTAGGGCGTATGGGTGCCTGTCGCAAGGGGCTGGTGCGAGGGTCGACCGGCCCGACCGATCGTCACATCGTCACCGCTCTCGGGGATGGTCCGGAGAGGCGCGGGATGTGCCGGGGCGTCACCGTACCCGCCTGGGTGCGGCGAAGGCGCGCATTCGGCAAAGGCGGCGACGGACCCGCGGGCGGCGCGCGTTTCACGGTTATGCGCCCCGTGATGCAGGGCGATGAACCCTGGAGGAATTCGGCATGCTGTTCCGCGCATTTTTCGTGCTGGCTCTTTCGATGTTCGCAGCTGCGGTTCGTGTCAGCGCGGCGGAGCTTCCGCGTCCGGAGCTTTACGCCGAAAAATGCGGCAATTGCCATTACGAGAACGGCGCGGACATGGCCAGTCTCAAGATGTCGTTCAAGGGATCGGGGATTATCGTCAACTCGACCGGCAAGTCGGTCGATGCGCTGCTCAAGAAACATCATGGCGTGAAACTTACCGCAGCCGAGGCGACGGAGCTCATGGAACTGTTCAGGCGCGGGCTCAGTTGGGAATCTGTTTACAGACAGAAATGCGAAAGCTGTCACGGCGTCGCGATCACGTTCGCACGCTCCGAACTCAGCATGGTCGATGGTGTGGCGTTCGCGCCGAAACGGAACGCGACGGTGCGCGACGTGCTCGCGGCGCATGGCGGGGCGACGACAGAGGAGGCCGACGTGCTCGCCGACATGATCCGTTATCAGATCGGCATCGGGACGAAAGCACCTTGACAGGCCGCACGGTCAGGCCTGGAAGGCGCGATCGATGAGTTGGTCGGCGTCGGCGGTGTCGATATTGGCCGATCCGTAGAACATGGATGGTAGTCCGAGCAGGCGGATGCGTGCGTATCTGCTTGCCGCGGACGAGCGGGCCTCGGCGAGGGCGGCTACGGCGGCGATCTTGCCGAGGGTTTCGGCGGTGGCGCGGGCCCGTGTTTCGGCTTCGCCGCTGCGGATGGCGTGGTTGAGCTTTGCTGCGAGGCCGCCGAGGTCGCGGTCTACATCCGATGCTGCGCGAAAGAGGTCCGCCACGACGGCGGCGGCATCATCCGACTGGCGGGCAAATGCGCGCAACATGTCGAGCGCCATGACATTGCCGGAGCCTTCCCAAATGGCATTGAGCGGGGCTTCCCTGTAGAGGCGGGCCAGCGGCAGTTCTTCGACGTAGCCGTTGCCGCCGAGGCATTCCATCGCTTCATAAATGAAGGCGGGCGCGCGTTTGCAGACGAGGTACTTGACGACGGGCGTCATGAGGCGGGCGTAGGCGGCATCTGCGGGCGAGACGTCCTTGCGGTCGAAGGCCTGCGTGAGCCGGAAGACGAGGGCGACGATGGCTTCGAGTTCGAGGGCCATGTCGGCGAGGACGGCGCGCATGGCGGGCTGGTCGACGAGCTTGCGCTGGAAGACGGCGCGGTGGCGAACATGTTGGATCGCCTCGGCGAGCGCCATGCGCATGAGGCCGGCGCTCGAGACGGCGCAATCGAGGCGTGTCCACTGCACCATCTCGATGATCGTCGCCACACCGCGCCCGGGCGCGCCTAGAGGGACGGCATGGGCGTCGAAGAATTCGACTTCGGACGACGCATTGGAGTGATTGCCGAGTTTAGGCTTGAGACGCCGGAAGCGGAGACCGTTCGGCTGGCCGTCAGGACGATGACGCGGGAGGAAATAACAGGAGAGTCCGCCCTCGCCCTGTGCGAGCACGAGAAACGCATCGCACATCGGAGCGGACATGAACCACTTGTGTCCGGTGATCCGGGCTTCACCACCTGAATGCTCCGCGCGTGTGGTGTTGGCGCGGACGTCTGTGCCGCCCTGCCGCTCGGTCATGCCCATGCCGACGGTGATCGCGTCCTTTTCGAACCAGGGCAATGGCCGGCTGTCGTACTTCCGCTTGACGAGGAGAGGCAGCACGCGCTCCCTGAGATCGGCAGGTGCCTGAGTTTTCAGAACCGGGATGGCCGCGTGTGTCATGGTGATCGGGCACATGTGTCCGGCCTCGACGCCGACCGCCATGTACTGGCGAGCGGCGCGTGCGCTGACGGCTGCAGGTTCCCGCTCGTCGTCGCCCTCGAATGCGGAACAATGCAGGCCCGTCGTCGTGCTGCGTGTCATCAGGGCGTGATAGCTCGGGTGGAATTCGACGAGATCCAGCCGGTGGCCCTTGGCATCGGACGTGCGCAGCTTCGGCGGGTTTTCATTGGCGAGCCGGCCGTCCTCGAAGGTGAGGGAGTAGCCCCAGGTCCTGCCGAACTGCGCGAGCGCCTTCGTGTTGGCGCCGGCACGGTTCACGGCGTCCTGCAGTGGCCCGTCGAGCGTGAAAAGGTTGACGTCCTGGAAAATCGGCGACTGGTTGAAGTTGGCGTCGTCGAGCGGGGAAAATGCAGGGGCGCCGGTCATGGTGGGATCCTCGGACGGCCAGATCATCAAGAATGCTATTCCCAGCGAGGAAGCATGTCACGGGGGCGCGTCGTCCGTCAGCGTGCGCGGACGAGCCAAACGCCGAGACCCGCGAGAGCCATGCCGAGCAGGGCGAGGGGTGGGAAGGGTTCGCCCAGCAGCAGCCATGCGATCGCCGCCGAGCCGGGCGGGACCAGAAACAGCAGCGCTGATGCACGCGTCGCCTGACCGTGGCGAATCATGGCGAGGAGCAGCGTCATGGCGATGATCGAATTGCCGATAACGAGATAGGCCAGCGAGAAGATGAAGGGCCACTCCCACCGGACGACGAGCGTTTCGGTCGGCAGAGCGACAGCGAGAGCGATGAGGCAGCCCATGCCACACTGGACGAGGTTGGCGACGATCGGGTGCTGGGATGTGCCGAAACGCTTTTCCCATACGGTACCGGCGGTAATGAACACGAGTGCGACGCCGGCCGTCGCGATGCCCGCTGCGGTGGCGTCGCCGACGCCGGATTTCGCGAGGATGACGATGACGACACCGGCCAGGCCAAGGACTAGGCCGAGCCAGGCTTTGCCGGTGACGCGCTCGCCGAGGATGCGGGGCACGATCAATGCGACGAGGATCGGCTGGAGCGCGAGCACGATGCCGAGACCGGCGGCGGAGGCACCGAGCTTGATCGCGACGTTGGTCAACGTGAAATAGACGCCCTGAATGAGCGCGCCGACGATGGCGAGATGCAGCCACGCGCGGCCGGTGCCCGGGAGGGGCGGGCGGACAATAAGGTAGGCCGGGACGAGCAACGCGAGAACGCACATATAGCGAACGGCCATGAAGAAGATCGGCTCTGCGTACGACAGTCCGATCTTCACGGGCGTATAGCCGCCGCTCCAGAGCGCCACAAAAAGCCATGGCGCGAGCCATAGCCACTTCGGTGTCGCGCGCGGCTGTGCCGGGATCGCGGACGGCGGATGTGGTTCGGGGGGGATGGCTGCGGATGACATGAAAGGGAGCTAGCAGAGCGGCGTGAGGTGGTCGATGACTGAGACGCCGCGCAGGCGTGCATAAGTTCCGGTGTCAGGAACTGCGTCTCGTCGTGGCCCTGTCGGCGGTCGATCGGCGACGCGCGAGTTCGCGGTAGAGCGCCTCGCGGGTCACGCCGAGTTCGGCGGCGAGGTGCTGCCATGTCCCCCGGGCTGGCAGATTGCCGGCGGCGCCGAGCCAGGCGTCCAGTCTTTCGGACACGGTGCGGAGCGTACGGATCTCGGAGCGCAAGCGTGCCGACTGGACGGAGCGCGCCAGGTATGCGGACCAGATCTCCGACAGGGCGGGGTCTCTGGAGACCGTCTTGCGGAAGGTTTCGACGGGGATCGCGCGCACACGGGACTCGGTGGTCGCGACGGCGTCGCAGTGGTAATGCCGCGCATATGCCGAGGCTTCGGCGATGATGGTGCCGGGTGTGGCGCGCTGCAGGGTCATGGCAGTGCCGGACGACGTATGGCGTTGCAAGACGATGGCGCCTGTGACGACGAGAAACATCGTGACGACGCGGTCGTTGGTTGCGAACAGAACCTGATCGCGTTTCAAGCCGAGGTCGCGGCCGGCTTCGAAAATGGACGGCAGGAGATTGCACATGATCATAATCATATAGGGACGACGGCAGAAATGCCATCAAGGCGATCCGAAATCGTGGTCCAGTCCAGAAGAGGAATACACATGCACTTCCTCCGCGTGTTTCTTGTGATTACCCTGCTTGTTGTCCCGATTACGGGGGTGACGGCGCAGCATGCTCCGGGACATCATGGCCATGGCCCGTACGCGGGAATGGAGCGGCGCGAAATCAAGAGCCTGTCGAACGAGGATATCGCGGAACTCAGGCGCGGTGGCGGGTGGGGTACGGCCCTGCCGGCCGAACTGAACGGGTTCCCCGGGCCGGCCCATCTTATCGAACTCAAGGACAAGCTCGGCCTGTCGGGCGAGCAGGTGCATGCAATAGAGGCGATGCATGCACAGATGAAGGCCGACGCGATCGCGGCCGGGGAGCGTCTGATCGCCGCTGAAAAGGCGCTGGATGCGGCGTTTGTCGCTGGTGGTCTCACGAAGGAAAAATTGCGCACGTTGATCACTGCGGCCGAGGCGGCGCGGGCGGACGTGCGGTTTGTTCACCTATCGCGGCATCTCGAGACGCCGCCGCTCCTGAAGCCGGAGCAGATCGACCAGTACAACCGACTTCGCGGCTATGGCTCCGACCCTTGCGTATCCGTGCCGGCGGGGCACGATCCGGTCATGTGGCGGCGGCACAACAACTGTAAATGAGGCTACGCTAGCAAGGCCTGCGCATCGACGTCGCAGGCCGTAATCGCTGTGTCGTCACATCAATCGAAGTAGTCACGGCATTCGCGATACTTGCGCCACCAGTAACTCGAGCCGGTACGACGCGCGATAACAAAGAGTTCCCGGCATTCGTCATAACTGTAGATGTAATTATTGCCGGCGATGAATACGGGTAACGGAACCCAGATGCGGCGTGCGCCGCGCCAGCGCCAGTGGCCGCGCCGTCCGTGCCGTGTCACGACCGGGCCATCGCGATTACCGCGACGCGCGCCGGACCCATCGCCGTCACCGCCACGACGTCGCGCGCGTGCGCCGTCGTCACCACGTTTCCCTTCCAGAACGCGCGGGGTCGATCTCGCGGTGTCGTCGCCTCCCGATCTGGCTCTCGGACCGTCCGTGAACGATCTGGGGCCGTCCGGCCGGGCGCGGGGGGCGCCATCCGAGCGAATTCGCGGGCCAACGC
>DAOMWV010000081.1:0-12508 GCA_035436725.1 Hyphomicrobiaceae bacterium | reverse complement strand
GCGTGACGGGCGCGGTCGCGTGGCGATCGAGGTGGGTGGTGTGATGCGTTGGCCGGACAACCTGCTTTTGCAAATCGAGCGTGCGGCGGTGCGCGGATGGCCGGCGTTCGAGCAGATCGACGTCGATGGCTGGACGTTCCGGCGGAGTGCTGGCGGATCGATCCGGGCAAATTCGGTTGCCGCACTCGACTGGCGTGGCGGCGATGCAGATCGCTCCATCGCGGCGATCGAACGGCTGGCCGCGGACCGCGGCGTGCCGGCGTGTTTCACCGTATCGGACGCGTCGTCGCCGGATGGGCTCGATCAGCGGCTCGCGATGCGCGGGTATGTCAAGGGTGAGCCGCACGTGACCATGGCGAAGGCCGTCGCGGGCCGGCCGCAGCCACCACCCGACATGGAGATCGGTGACCGGCCGTCCGCCGGCTGGATGGCGGTGTATCTTTCGGGGCTGGCGGAGGATCGCCGGGTGACGGCGCCGCTGTTGATCAAGGGACTGCCGAAGACGGCGCGCTTCTTTTCAGCGCTCGACGAACTCCGGGCAATCTCGAGCGGGGTTTCGATCGTCGATGGCGAGCTGGCGTCAGTGCAGTGCATGGCGACGCGCGAAGACGTGCGGCGAAGGCGAGGGGCGTGGCGCGTGCTCGAAGCGATCGAGACCGTGGCGGGTGTGAGCGGGGCGAAAAATCTCTATCTGCAGACGGGTGCGGCGAACACGGCGGCGCGCGGTCTCTACGAACGTTTCGGATTCGAGGTCGTCGGGCAGTATCACACGCGGACGCGCTCGCGGTGACGATCGGCAGGAGACGTGCTCACCGGTCGAGGTGGGCGCGGACGGCGGCGAAGACGGCTTCGAACATTTCGGTCGTGAGCACGCCGGTATTCGTATTGTAGCGCGAGCAATGGTAGCTATCGAACAGGCGGAGGCGCGGGCCGACGTCATGGACGGCGCCGTGTCCGAAAGGATGGGCGCTGCGCTTCCGGTCGAGGGCGGGAAGAACGCTCTCGTGGGCGATGCGGCCAAGAGCGACGATGGCTTCGAGGCGCGGCAGCGCTGCGATGCGGGCGATCAGGTAACGCCGGCAGGTGTTGATTTCGGCTGGTGTCGGCTTGTTCTGGGGCGGCACGCAGCGCACGGCATTTGTCACCATGCAATCGCGCAGCGTGAGACCGTCGGCGGGATCGGCGCGAAACGTGCCTTTCGAGAAACCGAACTTCGCGAGTGTCCCGTAGAGAAGGTCGCCGGCATAATCGCCAGTGAACGGGCGTCCGGTGCGATTGGCGCCCTTGAGGCCCGGCGCGAGGCCGACAATGAGAAGACGCGCGCGCGGGTCGCCGAACGAGACGACGGGGCCGTTATGGAAATCGGGAAATGCGGCGCGATTGGAAGTGTGGAATGCCGCAAGCCGCGGGCACAACGTGCACTCGTAAGGGGCGTCGGCGGGAGTTTCACCGAGTGCGCGCACGGTCATGTCTGAGGTCGTCGCGGTCATGAGCTGTCGCGGGTCGTCGTGCCGGCGGGGTCGCGCGACAGGAACGGTCCGCGACAGGGCGATTACTTGTCGTCGTCGTCAGGGAAATCGAGCGTGCTTGCGGATGCGGGCGCGCTCGGTGGAACGACGGCGGTGCGGCGTGTCGTCGTGCGAGCGGGCGAGGCGCTCTCGCGGCGCTCGACGACGGCAGGTATCTCACGCGCCTGGCGGGCGGTGTTCTCACGACCAATGAACTGCTCGAGATCGGCGAGGTCGATGAACTGGTCGGCCTGGCGGCGCAGTTCGTCGGCGACCATTGCGGGTTGGGTCTGGAGCGTGGAGATCACGCTCACGCGCTTGCCCTTGAGCTGGAGGGCGGCGACGAGCGCGCGGAAGTCACCGTCGCCGGTGAAGAGGACGATGTGATCGAGTTGCTCGGACAGGCGCATGGCATCGACGGTGAGTTCGATGTCCATGTTGCCTTTGATCTTGCGCCGGCCGAGGCTGTCGACGAATTCCTTCGTCGGCTTCGTCACCATCGTGTAGCCGTTGTAGTCGAGCCAGTCGACAAGCGGACGGATCGACGAATACTCCTGATCCTCGGCGAGGGCGGTGTAGTAAAGCGCGCGAACGAGCTGGCTGCGGGCGCGGAACAGGGCGAGCAGCTTTTTGTAATCGATGTCGAAACCAATCGCCTTGGCAGTGGCGTAGAGGTTGGCGCCATCGATGAAGAGGGCGACGCGTTCAGTCTGATAAAAGTGCATTTCTCAAATATCCAAGATCGAATCGCCAGCAGGCGAAAGCGGGAGCGGGAGCGGGAGCGGGAACGGTCTTCACCTTGGTCTGCTGCAGCGGCGCTCGCAAAGATTAGGGACGACAGAACTTCGAACCGGAGGCCGATGTGCATCTATCGCACATTTTTTGGTCTGAGGCACGCATCAAGGTCGAAATACACAATATCGCCGACGCAAGAGTGGGGGCTATTCCCACCACTCTTGCAGAAATCATCGTTCGGGATAGAGAATTCAAGTGGTCTGGCGAAAAAACTGCTAATTTCCGTACTGTTACGTTCGGTTTCGGGAGCACGCGGCAGTTGCTGGCGGCCGAAAGCGTGGTTTGTGGGCGACAGGTGTGTGGTATCAAGGCAGCAAAGAGCAGACAGTCACGACAGCGCGCCCGCGCGCATGGACACATGTGCTCGCCTTTGGAGCGAACATCTCCGGAGCCGTCGGATCACCTGAGCAGACATTGTCATGGACGATCGTGCAACTCTCGCGCGCGGGTATGGACGTAATCGATATTTCGGAACCGGTGACGACACGTGCGGTAGGTGGCAAGACGCGACTGCCGTATCTCAACGCAGCGGTGCTGGTGGCGTGCGATCGCAGTCCGGCGGATCTATTGCGGACGCTGAAGCGGCTCGAACGGCAGGCGGGACGGCGGACGCTGGCGCGGAACGCGTCACGGCCGCTCGATCTCGACATCCTGCTCTGGCGCGGCGGACGGGTCGGTTTCAGCCGGCACGGGCGGAGGTTCGGATCGGTCCAGATCCCGCATCCGGAACTGTATCGGCGTGCTTTCATGATGGTTCCGCTTACGTCGTTGGTGCCCTTCTGGTGGCATGCGGGCTTCCGGGAGCCGGGGCGGCGGCTCGTCCGGCGGCTCGTCATTCGGCCGGGAGACATCGCGCCGGGCGGCGGGCGGTCACGGGGGGAGGCTTGCGTTCGTCCGTCTTCCGTGGCAAAAGGTGATTGAATTATCACTGTTTGTTCCGGACCGGCCGGCTTTGCGCTCTTGCGCAGATCCGGGTCGGTCGTTGTCGTTCGGGCGATGTCGTCTTCGGTATCGGACGTTGCGGCTTGGAGAGTGCAGACAGGACATTGATGGTTGACGGCACGCCGGAAGACCGGCGGCCGCTAGGAACGAGCGGAGAGATACATGGCGCGCGTTACGGTCGAGGATTGCGTCGACAAGGTTCCCAACAGGTTCGAATTGGTTCTGCTGTCGGCACACCGTGCCCGCAGTCTCGCTTCGGGGTCGGCGATGACGGTCGAGCCCGACAACGACAAGAACCCGGTCATCGCGTTGCGTGAAATCGCAGAGCGGACGGTACCGTCCGACGACATTCGCGAAAGCCTCATCCATTCGATCCAGAAAAACGTCGAAGTGGACGAGCCGGAAGCTGTGGCAGCACCGCAGGTAACCGTGGATCGCCGTCCGATGCTCGGCCGCGACGAGCAGTCGGCCGATTCGATGGTCGACACGATGACCGAAGAGCAGCTGCTCCGCGCCATGGAGAGCATGACGCCGACCGAGCCGTCGTCGAACGGCGGACCGACAGGTCCGGGCGGCCGTTGAGCCGTCAGCGTTCAGGAGGCGTTGGAATTCGGGGGCGGCCGGCGACGGTCGCCCCTGCTGCTTTCCGGTGAAGCGCGTGACGATGTGGGCGGCGTCTTGCCGTTCATGCAATATTCGGAGAGCATCGTGACAATCGACCAAGGCGCCGCCAGGCCGGTGGCAGGTCGTGGGCGATCGATGTCGGCCCGGTCAGGAGCAGGGTGAACAGCTTGAACAGAATGCAGCGGAGAGCGGTCCGATGATGCGGCAGTACGAGCTCGTCGAGCGCGTGCTGGATTACAACCCGAACGCGGACGAGGCCCTCCTCAACCGTGCCTACGTCTACGCGATGAAGGCGCACGGTACGCAGCGGCGCGCGTCGGGTGATCCGTATTTTTCGCACCCGCTCGAAGTGGCGGCGATCCTCACGTCCCTCAAGCTCGACGACGCGACGATCGCCACGGCGCTGCTGCACGACGTGGTCGAGGACACGAACGTCACGCAGAGCGAGATCGATCAGCTGTTCGGGGGCGAGATCGGGGAACTCGTCGACGGGCTGACGAAGATCAAGCGGCTCGATCTCGTCTCGAAGAAGGCAGAGCAGGCGGAGAATTTCCGAAAGCTCCTGATCGCAATTTCGTCGGACGTGCGGGTGCTGCTCGTCAAGCTCGCGGACCGGCTGCACAACATGCGGACGCTCGAGCACAATTCGCCGGAGAGCCGGCGGCGGAACTCGGAGGAGACGCTCGAAATCTATGCGCCGCTGGCCGGGCGCATGGGCATGCAGCAGATCCGCGAGGAACTCGAGGAACTTTCGTTCCGCTGGCTCTATCCGGAGGCGCACGAAGCGGTCACGGCAAAGCTAAGGGAGCTCAACCAGCGCAACGAGGGGCTCGTCGGGGAAATCGGTGAAGCGCTCAAGGCAGAGCTGCAGAACGCCGGGATCACGGCCGAAGTCTACGGCCGCTACAAGAAGCCGTATTCGATCTGGCGCAAGATGGAGAACCGCCAGATCAGTCTCGAACAGCTGTCCGACATCTACGGGTTCCGCATCGTCGTCGGGGACGTCGACCTCTGCTATCGCGCGCTCGGGGTGGCGCACGGGCGATGGCGGGCAGTGCCGGGCCGATTCAAGGACTACATTTCCACGCCCAAGCAGAACAACTACCAGTCGATCCACACGACGATCGTCGGCCCGCGCAACCAGCGTGTCGAAATGCAGATCCGGACGCGCGACATGCACAGCGTCGCGGAGCTCGGTATCGCGGCGCATGCGCTCTACAAGGACCGGCTGGTGCAGCCGGCGGCCGACGTGAGCAGCCCGCCGGCGATGGTCAACGGCATGCCCGAGAAGGGCAATCCGTACATGTGGCTCAGGCGGCTCGTGGCGGCGATCCTCGACGGGCAGAATTCGGAAGAAGTCCTCGAACACACCAAGCTCGAACTCTTCCACGACCAGGTGTTCTGCTTCACGCCGAAGGGGCGCATCATCGCGCTGCCGCGCGGGGCGACGGCCATCGACTTCGCGTACGGTGTTCATACGGATGTCGGCAACAACTGCATTGGCGCGATCATCAACGGGCGGCAGATGCCGCTCAGGACGCAGCTCAAGAACGGCGACGAGGTGGAGATCCTGACGGCGAAGGATCAGGTGCCGCCAGCGGCGTGGGAGCAGATCGTCGTGACCGGTCGCGCGCGTGGTGCGATCCGGCGCGCGGTCAGGGACGCGGAGCGCAAGCAGTACGTCGAACTCGGGCGGCGGCTGCTGGCCTCGTCGGCGCAGCGTGCGGGGATCGAGATCACAGGAGACAAGCTCAAGCGCGTCATGAGCCGGCTCGGCTACAAGACGCCGGACGATGTCTATCTCGCGATCGGCCGCGAGGATCAGAGCATCTTCAACGTGCTCGGCGCGCTCAATCCGGAAACGGCGGCGAAGGCGGCCGCAGGGCGGGCGCGGCTCGCGACCGATCCCGGATTGCAGAACGGAGTGCACGACGAGGGCTGGTTCAATCTCGCGCGCGTCGCCGGGCTCAAATTCAAGCTGCCGTCGTTCGGTCAGTCCCGATCGCCAGCACCTGCTTCCGAACCGGCGGCGGCCGATGTGGCCGACAGCGCCGAAAGCGCGATTCCGGCATCGATCTCGCTCAAGGGGCTGCGCAACGACATCCCCGTCACATTCGACAGTGCAGGCGCCGTGCCGGGGGACCGCATCGTCGGCGTCATGTCGGGGCGAGAGGGGATCAAGGTTTTCCAGATCCATTCGCCGCGTCTCGCCGAGTTCGAGCAGGAGCGCTGGATCGACGTGCGCTGGGACATCGATCCCGATTCGACGGCGCTCTTTCCCGCGCGCATCCTCGTGACACTCCAGAACGAGCCGGGGACGCTCGCCGAAGTGGCGCGCGTCATCGGCGAGGCGGGCGGCAACATCGACAATCTCCGCATGACGCGTCGAGCGCGGGATTTCACCGACATGCTGATCGAAGTCGAAGTGTCTGATGTCGTGCATCTCAATACCATCATCGCGGGCCTCAGGGCCAAGGATGTGGTGAGCGCGGTCGAGCGGGTGTTCGACTGATAAGGCTGGAAAGCGCGACGGTGGTGGACGTGGCGCTGACGTCTCCCGGCCCGGATTTTCTCAGGCGTGGTCGCCGATACGATTTGGCAGGCGGGGCCAAATCACAGTAATCGGTCCCGGTCTTATCCATTCGGACCGGAGTGGCCGATCATGCTTCTGGCGCGCCGTCGGCGTCCGGGTTTTTTCGAGCGATTGCGCGTGCTCTGCTGGCCCCGGCGCAGCTGGAGCCGCTCGTTGCGCTATTTCGGGCTGCGTCTGCTGCGCCAATCGGCGGCACCGGACGTGCTTGCGCGTGGCGTCGCGGTGGGGCTCTTTGCGGCGACGCTGCCGATTTTCGGGCTGCAGATGTTGTCGGCGGTCGTGTTCGCGGTCGTCGTGCGCGGGCATGTGCCGGCGGCGCTGCTGGCGACGTTCTGGGCCAATCCGGTGACGATCCCGCTGATGGCCGGGATCAGCTACTGGACGGGTGCCGTCATGCTCGGTCTCGATCCGCAGCAGATCGCGAGCGACCTCGACGCGATCCTGACCCTCCCGTTCGGAGATGCGGTCACGCTCAGGGACGGGTTCTCGGCGTTCTACGGTCGTATCGCGCCGATCTACAAGCCGCTCATCGTCGGCGCGGTGCCGCTGGCCATCGCGGTCGGAACGGCGGGCTACGTGGCGGTGTATGCGGCGGCGATGCATTTCAACCGGGATGGTGCCGATGGTCGTCGGCAGCGCTGGCAATTCGGCGAAGGCAAGGGACGGATCGCTCACCAGAGCGGGGACTGAGGCTTTCGGTCCAGGATCTCGGCGATGCGGCGGGCAGTGCCTTCGGTCGTGCCGTCAGGCAGGGAGTCGATAGAGAAGAAGCCTTGCTCGGCGACTTCGAATCCGGGTGCGGGGATTGAGGGCTGGCGGAACGTACGCAGCGTGAACAGCACGATCTGGTCGCCGGGAAAATTCGAGGCGTTGTTATAGATGCCGAAAAGCGCGAGCGGCTCGACAGGCACGACGCCGGTTTCCTCTTCGAGTTCGCGGGCGGCTGCATCGGCGACGTTTTCGCCGAACTCGACACCGCCGCCGGGGAAATGCCAGCCGGGGCGGTAGCCGTGCCGGATGAGGAGAAACCGGCCGGTCTCATCGCGGACGGCGACCTGGGCACCCAGGGTGTGGGCGCGCGTCAGCCGCCATTTGCGACGCACGAGCCAGGTGACGGCACGGCGGGTCGGCGGCGTTGGTGGTTTCGGGGCGTCGGTCATCGCTTGCTCGGGCTTCGGTGCGCCGGAAGACGCCGGGGAGGATTGACGTATTCGCAGGAGTGGAGCAAGGCCGGGGTGCGGCAACACATGGCGACGGCGGCTTACTGGAGCGGGAATGGCAGGCGGGTTCGTACTGGCGCATCTCTCAGACCTTCATCTCGGACCGCTCGAGAGGTCGCCGCTCGGGCTGCTCAATGCGAAGCGCGTGCTGGGTGCCGCCAACTGGCATCGTGCACGACGGCACGTGCACGATCCCCGCGTGGCGGAACTGGCCATTGCCGAGATCCACAAGCTCGGCGCCGATCACATCGCGATCTCGGGTGATCTGTGCAACCTGGGCCTCCCGGCAGAGCACGAGCGTGCGCTCGAGGCGCTCAGACGCTGGGGCGGAGAAGGGCGAATATCGGTCGTGCCGGGCAACCACGACATCTACTCGCGGATCGGACGCGACCCGGGGACGGAACGCTGGCGGCCGTACATGACGTCGTGTGCGCGGGGGCTCGAACTGGGTGGGGCGGCGGGGGCGTTTCCGTTCGTGCGCGTTCTCGGCAAAGGGGACGGCGCGATCGCGCTGATCGGGGTGAACTCGGCTCTGGAGACACCGCCGTTCCGGGCACACGGGCGGATCGGGACGGCGCAGCTCGACGCGGCCGCGGGCTGCCTCGAACGTGCCGGGCGGGCGGGTCTCGTGCGGGTCGTGATGCTGCACCATCCGCCGTTGGCGGCGCTCGGCCAACGGTGGAAGGAACTGCTCGATGCGCCGGCGCTCGAGGCGGTACTGATGCGTTCAGGGGCGGACCTCGTCATCTACGGTCACAATCATGTCGTCGACCTCAGGCGGCTCGGGGGTGCTGAGGGGGGCGCGCTCGTATCCGGGATCGGTTCGGGATCGGCGCGGCGAGACCACGACGGTGAGCCGACCGCGCGGCTGGCGCTCTATGGTTTCGGTGAGCCCGCGGGGCAGATCGAGGTCCGGGTCTACGGCTTCGATCCGTTGTCCAACGCCTTCCGGAGGATGCCGGAGGAGGAGAACGTCCGGAGCGCCCAACGGCACCACCCCGCCGCGCCTGCAAGCGCCGGATAGACCTGCACCGGGGCATCTGGAAGGGGCGGGCGAATTCTGCCATAGGACGGAAAAATTCTCCGGGATACAGGATCATGACCTCGACGACTGATACGGGCCCGAGCCGGGCAAGGATGGCATGGCTCATCGTGCTGGCCGCCGGCATCATCGTCGGCATGGCGATGGGCCTCAGGCAGGTGATGGGCCTTTACCTGAAACCCGTATCGCTCAGCCTCGGGATCGGTCGCGAGCCGTTCTCCAACGCGATGGCGGTCGCCAACCTGACGTGGGGTGTGCTGTCGATCGTGGCCGGGGCGATCTCAGACAAGTACGGCGCCGGGCGCGTGATCGCGACGTGCGCTTTGTCGACGATCCTCGGCCTGCTCGCCATGGCGTTCGCGACGAGCCCGGCGTGGCTCTACGCCAGCGGCGTCCTGACGGGCATTGGCGTGGCGGGGACGGGCGTGACAGCACTCGTCGGGGCTGTCGGTCGGGCGGTCCCGGAAAGCCAGCGGACGGCGGCGATCGCCTCGCTCGGCATGGCCGGCGGCATCGGACAGCTGATCGCGTTTCCCTATACCCACCTGCTCATCGAATACACCAACTGGAAGACGAGCCTTCTCGTGCTGGGGGCGACGGCGCTGGCCATGCTGCCGCTCGCCTATATCCTTTCCGGCAAGCCGAAGCCCGGTCCCGGCATCCTCAGGTCGCAGACGCTTTCGGAGGCCTTCAGGGAAGCCTTCGCGCATCCGAGCTTCTGGCTGCTGACGGCCGGGTTCTTCGTGTGCGGTTTCCACGTCGCCTTCTACGGCGTGCACCTGCCGGCGTTCGTGTCCGACCAGGGGCTTCCGGAATGGGTCGGTGTGTGGGCGCTGATGGCGGTCGGCATCGCCAACATCGTCGGCACCTACATGGCGGGCCAGTCGGGCAAGTACGTCGAGAAGCGGGTCGGGCTCAGCTTCATCTACTTCATGCGGACATTTGCGTTCCTCGGCCTGCTGTTCCTGCCGATCACGCCCGTCACGGTCATCGGCATCTCGGCGTTGCTCGGCCTTTTCTGGCTGTCGACGGTGCCGCTGACGTCGAGCCTCGTCGGGCTGTTCTTCGGGACGCAGTGGATGTCGATGCTGTTCGGCTTCGTGTTCCTGTCACACCAGCTCGGCTCGTTCATGGGGCTGTGGCTCGCGGGCATGCTCTATGACGCGACCAAGAGCTACGATACGATGTGGTGGATTTCGATCGCGCTCGCCCTGTTTGCGGCCGCGATCCACTGGCCGATCCGGGAGAAGCCGGTGGCGCGTATCCTGTCGCAGCAGCGGCCGGTGGCGGCGGAGTGATTTGATCGGCGTCAGGGACGCCCGGGTTCGGAGTGTTACGGTTCAGCCATGAGGCAGGACGTCAGACACGAGATCGGTGACGTTCCGGGCGATCCGGGCGATGGCGGGGGGCTGTTTCCGCCCGTCGTCCGGCGGATCATGCTCGGGACGGTTGCGGTCATCGCGCTCGCCGGCCTTTATCTGATCGCCGTTCGCGGACCGGTCATCCTGTTCGATCTGGCGGGCGGGATCGCGTCGCTCTGCTTCTGACGGGTGCGGTCGGCAAGGCGTGCCTCTGTCCTCGTTTCCACGGAAGCGGAGTTGCCGAATGCGCTCGGGATTGCAGACCTTCGTCACCGTCCTTGCGATCGTCGCCGGTGCTTCCAGCGCGCTTGCGGACGGACTTGCGACGCGGTCTGCAAAGGGCAGCTTCGACGATGTGAAATTCGACGTCTCCAACGTGCTGGTCGAGAGGGGCCTCAAGGTGAGCGCCGAAGGCAACGTCGCGGCCATGCTCGAACGCACGGGCAGTGACGTCGGCGCGACGGGTGCGGCGCTCTACAAGGGGGCGCACTACTTCACGTTCTGCTCTGCCGTGCATTCGCGGCGGATGATGGAGGCCGATCCGGCACTCGTGGGTGTGTGTCCGTTCGTCGTGTTCGTCTACGAGACGACAGCGAAACCCGGTGAGGTCGTCGTCGGACACCGCAGCCTCAAGGGCGTCGCGACGACGGCTGCAGGCAAGGCCGTCCTCGACGAGATCGATGTGTGGCTCGACGGCATCGTCGCGGATGCAACGAAGTAGCTCAAGCAAAAGACTTCACCGCAAATACAGACGCTTCACCGCTGACACACTGGTCCTGGTCCGAACGGGGGATTGACCGGGGCCGGGGCGTCTGACAATCGTTGAGACGCGCGACGGTTTCTTTTCGGCAACGCTGAAAAGATGAAAAGGGAACGCAGTGACGCGACGGGTTCCGGCCCGAAACGGATGCTGCGGCTGCCCCCGCAACTGTAAGCGGCGAGTATCAGGCCCATTGCCACTGTCTCAGGTCGTTCGGACATCGTGCCGAATGTCGTGACGGGAAGGCGGTCTGATGCGTTCGAGCCGTGAGCCAGGAGACCTGCCGTCACGCGTCGCCCATCAATCGTGCGGGGCGCGCGGCTGAACGGTTGTCCGTAGCGGCGACGACAGAGAAACCTCCGGGTTTTTCGTCGCTGTGCCGCGTTAAGGGATGAAACTGGTTCTGTCATCGTCGGTTGCCTCGGGCTCCGTGTCGCAGATTCCGGATCGTTCCAGACACACGAAACACGCGACGTCCCGGATCAGTCGAGGGCGCCGTCATGTCATTGCAAATTTCAGTCTCATCGCAGTTCGCAGTCAGAGGACCGCATTCGCGTTCCCTGCCGATCGTCGCCGTCGTGGCGGTCGCGCAGGTTTGTTGCGGTGTCGCATACGCGCAGCAGTCGCTGCCGGGCATCGTCGTCGAAGGGGCGACGCTGGAGCAGAAGCCGGTGCGTTCCCGTCCGGCTCAGCCGGCATCGGCACCGCAGGCGGCCGGGACACTTCCGAAAAGCGCGAGTGCCGCCAACGCTCAGGGCAAGGCTGCGCCGCAGGCGTCAGCTTCTCAGGCTGCGTCGACCTCGGAGCCGGCCTCGGAAGATGCCGCGGGGCAGGGTGGTCGCGCATCGCAGGTCGCCGGTGTTCCCGTGCGCGAGATCGGGACGGCGGTGACGGTCATTTCCCGCGACGAGATCGAGCGTTCGAAAGCGCAGACGTTCGTGGACGTGGTGCGCGCGCAGCCCGGCGTGACGGTGACGCAGCAGGGGACGGCGGGTACGCTGACGCAGGTGCGTCTGCGCGGTGAAGACGGAAAGTACACGCGCGTCATCGTCGATGGTGTCGACGTTTCGACGACCAAGGACGGGGCGTTCGATTTCTCCATGCTGGGCGCGGACGAAATCGAGCGTGTCGAAATCATTCGCGGGCCGATGAGTGCGCTCTACGGCTCGGGCGCGATGGGCGGCGTCGTCAACGTCATCACGAAGGCGCCGCGCGGTCCGTTCGGTGGCGTGCTTGCGGTGGAGGGTGGATCGTTCGGTACGAAGCGGATCTCGGGTCGCGTCTGGGGCGGCGGGGAGACGAGCTATCTCAGCATCTTCGGCGGTCTCAGCGATCAGTCGGGGTACAATATTTCGCCGTTCGGCACAGAGAAGGACGGCACGCGGCTTGCGACGATCGGGTTCAAGGGGGGCGTGTCTCTGTCGCCGGATGCACGCCTCGACGTGGTGGTGCGGCATACTGAAAAGCGCTCGGAATACGATGATTTCGGCGCGGACTTCGTGACCCCGCCGGCGGTGAAGCCGTTTCACACGGCAGACGATGCGGCCAATGTTCTGAAGCAGCGGCAGACACTGGCGGGGGTTCGTCTCGCCTGGGATTCGTTCGACGGCGCGCTCACGCAGACACTGAAGGCCAACTACAGTCGCGACAACCACCGCAACCG
>DAOMWV010000080.1:0-12561 GCA_035436725.1 Hyphomicrobiaceae bacterium | reverse complement strand
TGCCGGCGATACGTCCCCCGGCTTCACCATCGATCTCGCGCACAAGGACCTGTCACTCATCGTGCAATCGGCGAACGCGGCGCGGCTGCCGATGCCGGTCGCGGCCACGGTGCGCGAGGCGTTTTCGACGGCGCGGGCGCGCGGGTTCGGCAACCAGGATTTCTCGGCCATGGCGGACGTTCTCTGCGACCTCGTCCAGGTCGAGCGGGCGCGGCTGAAGTCGAACTGATCGAGCCTGATACCACTCCATTCAGGAGGTGCGCATGAGCTATCGCGGCATGACCGTCGAGGTCGTTACCATTGCCGGCGACAAGGGCACGCCGATCCAGGCTTATGTCGCGCGTCCCTCGGGGCCGGGTCCGTTTCCCGGCGTCGTGCTCGTCCATCACCTGCCGGGATGGAGCGAGATGTATATCGAAATGACGCGGAAGTTCGCGCACAACGGCTACATCGCCATTTGCGCGAACCTCTACGAACGCAGCGGACCCGGTCTGCCGGACGACGTGGCAGCACGCGTGCGGGCCGATGGCGGCGTCCCGGACGCTCAAGTCGTCGGCGACACGGCGGCGGCTGTTGCGTGGCTGCGAAAGCAGCCCGGCCACAACGGCAAAGTCGGCCTGTTCGGTTCCTGTTCCGGCGGCCGGCATGCGTTTCTTTATGCCTGCCAGCGCAACGACGTGGATGCCTGCGTCGATCTCTGGGGTGGTCGCGTCGTCATGGGACCGGACGAACTCAACGCCAAAACACCGGTCGCGCCGATCGAGCTGACCAAGGACCTGTCATGCCCGTTGCTCGGTCTTTTCGGCAACGAGGATCGGGCGCCGAGCCCGGAGCAGGTCGATCAACACGAGGCGGCGCTCAAGCAGTTCGGCAAGACTTACGAGTTCCATCGCTACGACGGCGCGGGGCACGGCTTCTTCTATACGCACAGGCCGATGTACCGGCCCGAGCAGGCGATCGACGGCTGGGCCAAGGTCTTCGCGTTCTTCTCCAGGTATCTTGCGAGGTAAGACCATGTGCACGTCCATCGTCGAGATCGTGGCCGCCGAGGGCATGGCGAAATCTGGGGACGCATGGTTCGACCTCACGAACGCCGTCGTGGCCTACGACCACGCGCGACATGCCTTCCTCGCCGATGCGATCACGCTCGATTTCGTGAACCGTGCCCGCCCCGCCGGGGACCGGGCAGCCGCCGAGTTGTCGCTCGAAAGCGCAAAAGCACTGCACGCAGCGCTCGGCCGAGCGATCGCGGCAGCGGAGGCTGAAGAGGCGGAACGTGCTGCCCATCTTGCCTCGTTATCCATCGCAGCCGAATAGGCGGGAAGACCCATGAAGCTCCTCATCGCTGCACCGAGCCCCTACGCCCGGAAGGCCCGCGTGGCGTTGCATGAAAGGGGCATCGCGTTCACGGAAGAGGTCACGATCCCGTGGAACAAGGGAACGACCGCACCGGATCACAATCCGCTCGGCAAAATCCCGGTCCTCATCCTCGACGACGGACGCGCCATCTACGACAGCCGAGTCATCGTCGAGTACGTCGATACCCTGCCCGGTTCGACGCGTCTCATTCCGGACCATCCGGCACAGCGCATTCAAGTCAAACTCATCGAGGCGATCGCGGACGGCGTGGCGGATGCGATCGTTCTCATCCTCATCGAGAGCCGGCGGAAGGCCAATTTGCAAAGTCGCGACTGGGTAGCGCGCCAGCGTTCCAAGGTCGATGCCGGCATGGCGGAACTTTCACGCCAACTCGGGGAACAGGCGTACTACGTCGGGGACCGTTTCACGCTCGCGGACATTGCGGCGGGTGCGGTTCTCGCATATGCGGCGCTGCGCTATCCGGACAGCGACTGGGCAACACGTTTTCCGAATCTTGAGGCCTACTCGGCGCGCATGGAAGCGCGGTCGTCGTTCGAGAAGACGCGGCCGGGCCCGCAGTTTGTCGAAGAGATCGGGTAGCGGGCGATCAGGTCGCCGCCGTCGTGGTCTTTACCGGGCGAATGCGAGGACGAGCGTCACGAAGAATCGCCTCGAAGCGGCTCGCGTCCTCGTCCATCATCTTGAACAACTGCGCGCGCATGCGCGGCTCCCAGAAGTTCGAAATGTGCTCGGCGGTGGCTGCCACTGCCTCGTCGTAAAGTCGCGCCTGGAACGAGCGCGCGATCTGGTTGGCCATGTAGATCAGTTTGTCAGGCGACATGGGCTACGACTTCCGCTGCAATTCTTTCGGGACCGGTGAAGATTTCAAAGCTCGAGCCGCGCACGACAGCGGCGAGCGTGATGTTCGTGTCGCGGGCCGAGCGAACCGCGAGCGCCGTCGGTGCGGAAATGGCCGCAAGCAGTCCGCAACCGGCCACCGCCGTCTTCTGGATCAGTTCGACGGAGACGCGGCTCGTGACGACGAAGCCCCCGTCGCGTGCGGCGAGGCCTCTGCGCAGGACCGCTCCGATCAGCTTGTCGAGGGCGTTGTGGCGGCCGACATCCTCGCGGGCGAAAAGTACAGGCTCTCCGGACACGAAAAATCCGGCCGCGTGTGCAGAACCCGTTGCGCGATTGAGGATCTGGTGGTCTTCGAGGGTGCGGGCGGCCAGCGCGATGCCGTCCGGCGTGAAGCGGGTGCTCGCCCGGACGAGCGGCAGGTCGCGAGACGCTGCTTCGAGACTGTCGAGGCCGCAGAGACCGCAACCGACGGGGCCCGCCATGGTGCGGCGGCGCTTCGCCAGCCGATCCGCGACGCTGTCGTGCACGCGCACCTGCACGTCGAGGCCAAGATCGAATTCGACGACGCTGATGGCCTCAATGAGGCGCACGTCATCGACGATGCCCTCCGTCAGCGAGAAGCCTACGGCCAGATCCTCGAGATCGGCCGGCGTCGCCATCAGGACGGCATGGGTCGAGCCGTTGTAGCTGATCGCGACCGCAGTTTCCTCGGCGAGCCGGCGCGCGCCGTCGCTGGCGCTGCCATCGCGCCAGAGGGTGCGTCGGAAACTCTCGCTCGTCGCGGTCACGTCAGCTCCTTTATCGTCACTCCGCCGCGATGCGGCGCGAACGCGCGGCGAGGGCGTCGTATTCTTCCTGCCATTCGGTCGGGCCGTTCGAGGGCGAGACCTGCACCGCAGTCACCTTGTACTCGGGGCAGTTCGTCGCCCAGTCCGAGTAGTCCGTCGTGATGACGTTGGCCTGCGTCGTCGGATGGTGGAAGGTCGTATAGACGACACCGGGCGCAACGCGGTCGGTCAGCACGGCGCGCAGAGCGGTCTCACCCGATCGGCTCGCGAGTTTGACCCAGTCGCCGTCCTTGACGCCGCGAACCTCGGCATCGTGCGGATGGATTTCAAGCACATCCTCCTGATGCCAGACGACGTTCTCTGTGCGGCGCGTCTGCGCACCGACGTTGTATTGTGACAGAATACGGCCAGTCGTCAGCAGCAACGGGAAGCGTGGTCCCGTCTTCTCGTCGGTCGGGATGTATTCCGTGTTGATGAATTTGCCCTTGCCGCGCACGAAGCCCGTCACATGCATGATGGGTGACCCTTCGGGCGCCTTCTCGTTGAAGGGCCACTGGACGGAACCGCGCTTGTCCAGCTCGTCGTAGCTGACGAACGCGAACCCCGGGGTGGTGGCAGCGATCTCGTCCATGATTTCAGACGGATGCCTGTAGCTCCAGTTCGCGCCCATGGCATTGGCGAGCATCTGCGTGATTTCCCAGTCGGCGTAGCCGTTCTTGGGGCTCATGACGCGGCGGACGCGGTTGATGCGGCGCTCGGCATTCGTGAACGTGCCGTCCTTTTCCAGGAACGTCGAGCCCGGCAGGAAGACGTGCGCGTAGTTCGCGGTCTCATTCAGGAAGAGGTCGTGGACGATGACGCAGTCCATCGCGGCGAGGCCGGCAGAGACGTGCTTGGTGTCGGGGTCGGACTGAAGGATGTCCTCGCCCTGGATGTAGATGCCCTTGAACGTGCCTTCGACGGCGGCATCGAGCATGTTCGGGATGCGGAGACCCGGCTCATCCGAGATCGTGACGCCCCACTTCTCCTCGAAGATGGCGCGGACATCGGCGTTCTTGACGTGGCGGTAGCCGGGCAGTTCGTGCGGGAACGAACCCATGTCGCAGGAGCCCTGCACGTTGTTCTGGCCGCGCAATGGATTCACACCGACACCCTTCCTGCCGATGTTGCCGGTCAGCATGGCGAGGTTGGCGATGCCGATGACGGTGGTCGAACCCTGGCTGTGCTCGGTGACGCCGAGGCCGTAGTAGATCGCACCGTTGCCGCCGGTCGCGAAGAGACGGGCAGCTGCGCGCATTTCGGCTGCGGGAACGCCGGTCAACGCTTCGGTCGCCTCCGGGCTCATGGTCGGATTGGAGACGAACTCGGCGTAATCGCGGAACTCGTCCCAATCGCAGCGCTCGCGGATAAACTTCTCGTCGTAGAGTTTCTCGGTGACGATGACGTGGGCAAGAGCCGTGACGACTGCGACGTTCGTACCGGGGCGAAGCTGGAGGTGATGCGACGCCTCGATATGGGCGGAGCGGACGAGGTCGATACGGCGGGGATCGACGACGATCAACTTCGCGCCCTTGCGAAGGCGCTTCTTGAGGCGCGAGGCGAACACGGGATGGCCGTCGGTCGGGTTGGCGCCGATGACGAGGACTACGTCGGAGTGCTCGACGCTGTCAAAGTTCTGCGTGCCTGCAGACGTGCCGAAGGTCTGTCCGAGACCGTACCCCGTCGGCGAATGGCAAACGCGGGCGCAGGTGTCGGTGTTGTTGTTGCCGAAGACGGCGCGGGCGAGTTTCTGGACGAGGTAGGTTTCTTCGTTCGTGCAGCGCGACGAGGTAATGACGCCGATGCTGTCGCGGCCGTGCTTGTCCTGAATGGCGCGCATCTTCTTAGCGGCGAAGCCGAGGGCTTCGTCCCAGGAGACTTCGCGCCAGGGCTGATCGATGGTGTCGCGCACCATCGGCTTCAGGATGCGGTCCTGGTGGTTGGCGTAGCCCCAGGCAAAGCGGCCCTTGACGCAGGAGTGCCCGCGATTCGCGCCACCGTCCTTGTAGGGGACCATGCGGACGAGTTCCTCGCCGCGCATTTCGGCCTTGAAGGAGCAGCCGACGCCGCAATAGGCGCACGTCGTCACCACGGAGCGCTCGGGCTGGCCGATTTCGATGACGGATTTTTCGGTCAGCGTCGCGGTCGGGCAGGCCTGGACGCAGGCGCCGCAGGAGACGCACTCGGAGTTCAGGAAGCTCTCGTGCATGCCCGGGGAGACGCGGCTGTCGAAGCCACGGCCTTCGATGGTGAGCGCGAACGTGCCCTGCACTTCCTCGCAGGCGCGAACGCAGCGCGAGCAGACGATGCACTTCGACGGATCGTAGGTGAAGTACGGATTGCTCTCGTCTTTCGGCATCCAGCGGAGATTGTCGCCGCCACCATTGCGGGCCTTGACGTGATTTTCGCCTTCGTAGCCATACCTCACGTCGCGCAGACCGACAGCGCCGGCCATATCCTGGAGTTCGCAATCGCCGTTGGCGGCGCAGGTGAGGCAGTCGAGCGGATGGTCGGAGATATAAAGTTCCATCACGCCTTTACGAATGTCTTTCAGGCGTCCGGTCTGTGTGTGGACGACCATGCCGGGCGCTACGGGCGTCGTGCAGGATGCGGGCGTTCCGGCACGGCCTTCGATCTCGACGAGGCAGAGGCGGCAGGAGCCGAAGGCATCGACCATGTCGGTCGCGCAGAGTTTCGGAACCTGAATGCCGGCTTCCATGGCGGCGCGCATCACGGACGTGCCTTCCGGCACGGTGATCTCGAAACCGTCGATGGTGAGTTTTACGGTGTTTTCGGACCGGGACGCCGGTGTGCCGTAGTCGATCTCGTGAACGAGGCCCATGGGATCACTCCGCAGCTTCGGCCTTGGGGGCCGTATTGAAATCTTCAGGGAAATGCTTCATCGCGCTCATGACCGGATACGGCGTGAAGCCGCCGAGCGCGCAGAGAGAACCGAACTTCATCGTGTTGCAGAGATCGGCGACGATCGCCTTCTGCTTCTGAGGTTCGATGCCGCGCCGGATGTTGTCCATCGTCTCCGCGCCACGCACTGCGCCGATACGGCAGGGCGTGCACTTGCCGCAACTCTCGATAGCGCAGAACTCGAAGGCGAAGCGCGCCTGCGACAGCATGTCGGCGGTGTCGTCGAAGACCACGATGCCGGCATGACCGATGAGGCCATCCTTGGCTGCGAACGCTTCGTAGTCGAAGGGTGTATCGAAGAGCGCGCGTGGGAAATACGCGCCAAGCGGTCCGCCAACCTGCACGGCCTTCACGGGCCGTCCTGTCGCAGTGCCGCCGCCGATCTTGTCGACGAGATCTCCGAGCGAGACGCCGAAGGCGGTTTCATAGAGGCCACCGTGGCGCACGTTGCCGGCAATCTGGATCGGGATGGTGCCGCGCGAGCGGCCCATGCCGAAGTCCTTGTAGAACTGCGCACCCTTGGCGAGGATGATCGGCACCGTGGCGAGGGAGATGACGTTGTTGACGACCGTCGGGCGGCCGAGAAAGCCGTGATGGGCCGGTAGCGGGGGCTTCGCACGGACGACGCCGCGCTTGCCTTCGAGGCTGTTCAGGAGCGAGGTTTCCTCGCCGCACACGTACGCGCCGGCGCCGACGCGGATCTCGATATCGAAGGCGCGCCCGGTCGCGAGAACAGATTTGCCAAGAATGCCGGCCGCGCGAGCCTTCGCGATGGCCTTGCGCATGACGTCGATGGCGTCGGGGTATTCGGAGCGGATGTAGACGAAGCCCTGCGTCGCGCCCGTTGCGAGGCCTGCAATCGCCATGCCTTCGATCAGGACGAACGGATCGCCTTCCATGATCATGCGGTCGGCGAAGGTGCCGCTGTCGCCTTCGTCGGCGTTGCAGACGATGACTTTCCGCGCGCCCGGCGCATCAAGCACCGTCTTCCACTTGATGCCGGTCGGGAAGCCCGCACCGCCGCGACCGCGCAGGCCGCTGTCGGTTACGGTCTTGACGATGCCCGCCGGCGTCATCGCTGCTGCGGCACGGAGCCCTGCAAGGCCGCCGTGCCTTTCATAGTCTTCGAGGCTCAGCGGATCAGTGATGCCGCAGCGTGCGAACGTGAGCCGCGTCTGGTTCTTGAGAAACGGGATATCCTCTGTGGGTCCGACGCACTTCGCGTGCGCTCCACCGGTCGTCAGACCGGCGTCGAACAGGGAGGCCACGTCACCGGCATCGACCGGACCATAGGCGATGCGCTTGCCACCCGCGTCGACTTCGATCATCGGCTCGAGCCAGAAGAGGCCGCGCGAGCCATTGCGCACGACGCGGACATCCATCTTGCGACGCGCGGCTTCGGACATGATGGCAGCGGCAACGTCGTCGGCGCCAACGGCGCGCGCGCCGCTATCCATCGGAACATAGATCGTCGTGGTCATCGGGTGGCCTCCGCGACGAGGGATTCGAGGCGCTTGCCGGTCACGCGGCCGACGGGCCGGCCGTCGAGCATGGCGGCCGGGGCGGTGGCGCACATGCCGAGGCAGTAGACGGCCTCTAGCGTTACGGCGCCGTCCTTCGTGGTTTCTCCGAACTTGATGCCCAAAAGGTCGCTGATGCGCTGCGCGCCCGCCTCGCCGCCCATGGACTGGCAGGCTTCGGCGCGGCAGATTTTCAGGACGTGGCGACCGGCGGGGGACTCGCGGAAGTCGTGATAGAAGCTCGTGACGCCATGAATTTCGGCGCGGCTCAGGTTAAGCGCGTCGGCCAGGAGCCTCTGCGACTCGCCCGGGACATGGCCGAACTCCGCCTGCACAGCATGCAGCATTTCCAGGAGCGGCGCTTCAACACCTTGAAACGACGCGATAATCCGCTTTGTTCGCGCCGCGATGTCGGCATCCGTCGTTGGCATACCAGGACTCCCGTTGTTTTTCCTATATTTGGACAGGATGTCGCACCCTATTCAATAAAGCAGATCCGTTTTGCAATAGCAAAATCCTATCAAAAAGTCGCGAAAGCCTGATTAAACGACCTTGCCGGTCCGGTCGGTCGGAAATGCCGCCTCGGCCACCCTGACGAAGCGGCTGACGAGAGGGGTCTGGGTGTCCCGGTCCGGCAGGATAAGACCGACGACGTGGCGCACGTCCGGATCGACAAGGGGGATGGCCCGAAGCTGGCCCGGGGCGGCGAAGGCATCGGCGAAGCGGACCGGCATGATGCTCGACCAGCCGCCGGTCCGGACGTGGTTGTACAGAACCAGCATGGAGTTCGATTCGATGGTCACGTTCGGTTCGGCACCGGCTTCGCGCAGGTGCCGTTCGGTCAGGCGCCGGTTCTGCATGTCCGCCGTCAGCTGGCAGAGCGGCAGGCTCCCTGCCTCTCGCCAGGAAACCGTAGCGCGCTTCTGGAAGGGGCCGTCCGGCCTCACGAGAAGAGCGTAACGCTCCTCGTAGAGCGGCACGCCACGGAAGCGTCCCAGCGGCTCGGCGTCGAGGTAGGAGATGCCGGCATCCAGTTCGAGATCGGCGAGTTTCTGCAGGATCTGGTTCGAGGTCAGCGAATAGACGCGACAGCGGACGTCGGGGTTTTCCGCACGCAGCGGCACGGTCAGCGCGGTCATGGCCGGCAGGGCCGTGGGGATCACGCCGAGGCGCAGTTCGCCTGCGGGATCGCGTCGTGTCGCGGCCAGTTCCTGCTTCATGGCGCGGACGTCGGCCGTCAATTGCCGTGCCCAGCCCAGGACACGCTCGCCTTCCGCCGTGAACCCCTTGAAGCGCGAGCCACGCTCGACGATGACGATGCCGAGCTGTTCTTCGAGGCTTTTCACTGCTGCCGAAAGGGAGGGCTGGGAAATGCCGGCAGCCTGCGCCGCCTTGCCGAAATGGCGCTCGCGGGCGAGGTGGATCAGCAGCTCGAGTTTGTCGATCATGGTGCGGACTCGGGCGGCAGTGATGTTGCGCTCTTGTTTCTCACACAATACGCGCGTTCGCGACGAGAATGCACGCACACATCGCGCCGGCAGCGTCCGTAAACACAGGCGATCCGGCAGGGGTCACATCCTCGCCCCAATTAGCCATAGGTTCATGCCCTGGGGAGGGTCACAAACACGGAGATGATCCTCATGATGAAGCTCACAGGACTAGCACTGGCGGCTTCGCTCATCGCGACACCTGCATTTGCCCAGACCAAAGGCAATTCGGCGACCGCACCTGGCCAGACCGGCATCACGCCCGGCCAGTCGCAGACCACTCCGGGCGGCGCGAAGGCGCTGGCACCGGGGCAAAAGCAGACTGCACCCGGCGGCGCGAAGGATCTTGCGCCGGGCGCCGCGCAGAAAAAGCAGAAATAGCGCTCGGCAGGGCCTTCCACGCGGGAGGCTCTTCCGCTTCCTTCGCCCGTTCGCGCCGTCATCCACACCCGCTCGCTGTCCTGCCCTACTCGCGTCCACCGAATCGGGTCATGAGTTGTATGCAGCAATCGAAGCGGCGTGGAGTTCGACATGAGCGGGCGCAAGGGAACCGAGAGCAAGCCGCGCGGCACGACCGCGAAGAAGGCGGCGGCGCCAAAGAAAGCGAAAGCTCCCGCGCTCAAGGTCGTTTCGGGGTCGTCGACGAAACCGGCGTCCGCGTTCAATAAAAAGACCATCGCGCTGATCTACGATTTCGACGGTACGCTCTGCCCCAAGCCGATGCAGGAATATGCCTTTCTGCCGAAAATCGGTGAGGACCCGCGCGCGTTCTGGAAAGAGAGCAACCGGATCGCCAAGGCCGAAGGCGCAGACCCGCTGATCACGTACATGCACCTGATGTACAAGAAGGCGAAGGAGCGCGGCATCCGCATCGACCGCGACGCGCTCGTGGCGCAGGGTGCGGCGGTGGAATTCTTTCCCGGCGTCATGCAGTGGTTCGACGAGATCGCCGAGTACGTGCGCATCCGCGCCGAGAGCCATGGCGTCACACTGCGGCACTATCTGATTTCTTCGGGGCTGACCGAGATCGTCGAGGGCACCGCGATCTATCCGAAGTTCCACAACGTGTTCGCGTCGGAATACTGGTTCGAGGCGTATGACCTGCCGTATCCGAAGCGCGTCATCACGGACACCGGCAAGACGCAATATCTCTTCCGCATCAACAAGGGCATCGAGAACCTCGGCGACAGCATCAATCATCATATGCCCGAGGTGGAGCGCCCGATTCCATTTTCCAACATGATCTATTTCGGCGACGGGGAGACGGACGTGCCGTCGATGGCGGTCGTGAGGAAAAACGGCGGGCACGCCATTGCCGTCTACGGCGAGGATGATGCCAAGGTGAAGTGCACCGATCTCTTCAAGGCTGGCCGCTGCGACTTCTTCGCGCGTGCCGACTATCGCCGTTCGTCACAGCTTTTCAAGCGCACCTGCCTGCTCCTCGACAAGATGCTCGCCGACATCCGGATCTCTGAAGAAACATGGGCGTTGGGCAAGGGGTGAGTTGAAGCATGATTGTCCTGCGGAAATATCTTTTGGAATGCTGGCGAAAAGCGCGCGAACTCCGCCAACGACAGAAAGCAAACATTGCCCTCTTCTCTGCAATTATTGCTTATCCTATTATGATGTTTGCAGGGGGAAAACTTGAGCTTACGGAAAAGGGAGTAATTTGGTTGGCCGCATGGCTATCATTAAGTGCGTTCATTTATCTTTTCGTCGCCGCCCCATTTCTTCTTTGGTCAGAACTTCAGGATAAGCTGACTACTAAGAGCGCTGAGCCTGCAGAATTGCGCGCCCAGTTATTGCGCTATGAAGCCGAAAATCTTACGACACTATGGGAAGCGGTTTCAAAGATGCAGTCTGCTGTGAAAGTGCGCAGCGTTGGCGCAATTCGCGGGGAACGTAATAGCGATGATATTCGATATTTTGATGCTCGACAACGTGCCCTCCAATGCCAAGAAGCACTCGGAGTCGGGCACCCAGTCTACTCAATAAGCTGCGATGCCGTCCACAAATGCGATATGCTATTATATGAAAAGCAGAATTTCAGAGACACAAGGCAAGCCATCGATGAGATGCATGTTGCAACAGAGGAACTCAGAGCTGCGATATTCAAAAATTGTACTACGTGAGCTTATTCAAAAATTTATTTGCCCTTAGCCTCCTCCGCTGCCCCCTGCCCCTCGCCAACCCGTGCTTGGTTTTTTCCCAGCGGTAGGGGTCCGTTGCGAGCTGATAGAGCGCGCGATAGGCGGCGGTGGAGATCATCAGCCAGTAGACGGGCGTCAGCAGCGGCTGGAACCAGTACGTGTGCCCTCGCCGCGCACCAGCGACGATGTTCGTTGCGATCGAGACGACGTAACCCCCGACGAGCGTCGTGATCGCGACCACGTAGAGCGTGCCCGCCATCAGCGGTTCATCGCCGAAGGGGCGAATGCCCAGCGCGTCGAGCCCGTATCCGGTTACCAGCCCCACGTAGAGCCAGGGATGGGCGAGCGCCGATACGACGAGCCCGGTCATGTAGACGTGGAGGCCGAGCGTGCGCCAGAGACCGAGGTCGCGCCGGAGACGCCGATGCCGGCGCGTGTGCACGAGGACGGTCTGCATCCAGCCCTTGAGCCAGCGCGTGCGCTGGCGGAACCACTGCAGCGGCTCGACGGGCGCTTCCTCCCACGTCGTCGCGGTGATGGTCGCCGTGCGCCAGCCGCGACGCGCGATGCGGATGCCGAGGTCGGCATCCTCGGTGACGTTGTAGGGGTCCCACCAGAGAAGTGCATCGATGACGCCGCGCGGGAAGTGGTTTGACGTGCCGCCGAGCGGCAGCGGGATATCGAGGCGATGAAGCGCGGGCAGTATCGCATCGAACAGCGCCGAGTATTCGAGTGCGAACTGCTTCGACAGCCAGGACTGGCGCGCGTTGTAGATATTGAGTGGGGCCTGCACGCAGGCGAGGTCGGGGCCGCCGGTCGCGAATGCCTCCAGTGCCGAGCGAAGCTGATCCGGCTCGGGCCGGTCCTCTGCATCGTAGACGACGAGATAGGCGCCGCGCGCGAAGGCGAGAGCGTAATTGAGCGCTTTCGGTTTCGTTCGCGGCAGGCCGTCGGGAACGACGACGATGCGGATAAACGGGGGCAGACGACGCGTGGCGACCGCGGCCTGTGTCTTGCGGTCGCGTTCTTCAAGGACCAGCAGTACGTCGAGCTTTGCTGCGGGATAGTCGATCGCGGCCAGGGACGCGACGAGATCGTCGAGCACGTCGGCCTCGTCGACGAGCGGTACGAGAATGGAATAGACGGGCAGTTCTGCATCCGGGATTGCGGTCGCTTGTCCGGTGCGCGACGGACGGGGGCGCAATGTCTCGATGAGGGCGACGGAGCGGACGGCGACCACGGCGGCGAAGAACAGTGCTGCGGCGATGGCGAGAAAACCCAGCGTCTGGCGCGGGTAGATCGCGAGGACGCCAATTGGAAGCCCGATCGAGAGCAGGAGCGCCAGCAACTGACGCAGCGGCACGGCGCGGCTCGCCGATACGTCCGGCCGGAGGCGGGCCAACGCCCGCGTAGCGCGCGCCAGCAACACGGCAGT
>DAOMWV010000079.1:0-12567 GCA_035436725.1 Hyphomicrobiaceae bacterium | reverse complement strand
TGTCCTTGAAGTCGGTCAGGCCGTTGTTGCCGCCGAAGCCCATGTCGTTGCGGAAAAAGGCGAGCAGGAGTGCGTAGGTCAGGGCCTGCGTGATGATCGAGAGATATACGCCGGTGACGCGCGAACGGAAGGCGAACCAACCGAAGACGAAGGCGAGCACGCCCGGGACGAACAGCATCATGAAGAACGCGAAGGGGAACGAGTGAAATCCGTGCCAGAACCACGGGAGTTCCTTCCAGTTCAGAAAGACCATGAAGTCGGGAAGGATCGGGTTGGCGTAGACGCCGCGCGTGCCGATCTGGCGCATGAGATACATGCCCATGGCGTAGCCGCCGAGGGCGAAGAAGGCGCCATGGCCGAGGCTCAGAATACCGCAGTAGCCCCAGGCGAGGTCGAGTGCGACAGCGAGAACGGCGTAGCAGAGATACTTGCCGAGCAGGGCGACGACGTAGGTCGGCACGTGGAATGGATTTGAGGGATCGAGCAGGGTATTCGACGCAACAACGAGCAGCGTGAAGCCAGTGAGCAGGGCCATGAAGATCTGGCCGCCCCTGTCGAAGCGGGAGAGTAGTGCGGTGGTAATCATGCTTCGACGGCCCGACCCTTCAGGGCGAAGAGGCCGCGCGGCCGCTTCTGGATGAAAATGATGAGGAGAACGAGGATCGCGATCTTGCCGAGAACGGCTCCGGCGACGGGTTCGAGGAACTTGTTGGCGATGCCGAGCGAGAAAGCGGACACGAAGGTGCCCCAGAGATTTCCGACGCCGCCGAAGACGACGACCATGAAGCAGTCGACGATGTAGCTCTGGCCGAGGTTCGGGGCGACGTTGTCGATCTGGGAAAGGGCAACGCCGGCAACGCCTGCGACACCGCACCCGAGGCCAAACGTCAACGCGTCCACGGTGCTGGTGCGGATGCCCATTGCGGCGGCCATGCGGCGGTTCTGTGTGACGGCGCGCATCTGCAGGCCGAGCGGGGTCAGCTTCATGACTGCGAGGAGTGCAAGGAATGCGAGCAGCGTAAAAACGAGGATCCACAGCCGGCCGTAGGTGATCGATAGCCCGAAAAGATCGAACGATCCGCTCATGTAGGACGGGGTCTGGACCTGGACGTTGCTCGCTCCGAACCAGACGCGGATCGCTTGCTGGAGAATGAGGCTGACGCCCCAGGTGGCGAGCAGTGTTTCGAGCGGACGGCCATAGAGAAAGCGGATGATGCCGCGTTCTATCGCGACGCCGATGGCGCCGGCGACGAGAAAGGCAAGAGGAATTGAGATCAGCAGTGCGCTGTCGACGGCGCCGGGAGCGACGGAGCGCAAGGTTTCCTGCACGACGTAGGTCGTATAAGCGCCGATCATGACCATTTCGCCGTGCGCCATGTTGATGACGCCCATGACGCCGAACGTGATGGCGAGGCCAGCAGAGGCGAGCAGGAGCAGCGAACCCAGCGAGAGGCCGTACCAGAAGTTCTGGACGACGTTCGCGAACTGTTGACGGCGTTCGGCGGAGGCGATCGCGGTCATGGCCGCTTGTTTCACGTCCGGGGCGGCCGACTGACTCGCGGTGCGGAGCGTGGTCATCGTATCGGGATCGTAGCGGCCGACCAGATCGGCAATAGCCGAGATCTTGTCGGTCGAGGTGGCTTTGTCGTCGGAGAGGACGAGGGTGGCGCGGGCGATGGTGAGAGCCTCGCGGACGTCAGTGTTCTTTTCCGATTTCAGCGCCTCTTCGATCCGCGGCAATGCTGCGATGTTCCTCGCCTTGGCGATCTGCTCGACAGCGGCGAGGCGTTTCGCTGGGTCGGGGTTGGCGAAGCTCAGGCTTGCGAGTGCTGCTTCGATACGGCCGCGGAGGCGGTTATTGAGCCGGACGACGGTCGCGTCGTCGGCAGCGCCGGTGACGGGGGCGCCGGTCGCGGCATCGGTACGGGCAGCGCCGGTGGAAATAACGAGTTTGTTGGCCTTCCTGTCGACGAGGAGGCGGCGGTCACTCATCGCTTCGAGGATTGGTACGGCGGCTGGATGACCTGATGTCGTCAGTGCTGAGATCGCGGCATCGGTATCGGAGAAGCTGTCGGCGGCGAGAAGTTTTACGACATCGTCGAGGGTTGCAGAGCGGGCTGTCGTGACAGCTGCGAGCGTGGACATCAGAAGACCGAGGACGAACGCCATCGTCGCGCGGAGCGCGGGGTGGACGACGTGGAGGCTCAGGAATCTGGTTGTCATGCTCGGTCTTTCGCTCGAAGCGCCGCGCCGGTCAGTGGAGTCCGGCGCGGCGACGTCGTGTTTCATGCGATTGGTGATCGCGGTATCAGCCGCGTATCAGCTGCCGCATTTGCCGGTCTTGGTGTTGAAGTTGCCGCACTTCTTGCCGACCCAGTCCGCCTCGAGGTCTTTCGAGCCTTCGAGGAAGTCCGACCAGGCGTCACCGGGGACGAGGTCCTTGGTCTGCCAGACAACGTCGAACTGGCCGTCAGCGCGGATCTCGCCGATCATGACGGGCTTGGTGATGTGGTGGTTGGGCAGCATCTTCGACATGCCACCGGTCAGGTTCGGGACCTCTACTCCGACGATGGCGTCGATGACCTTGTCGGGGTCGGTCGATTTTGCCTTCTCGACGGCCTTGACCCACATGTTGAAGCCGATCACGTGCGCTTCCATCGGATCGTTGGTGACGCGCTTCGGGTTCTTGGTGAAGGTCTTCCAGTCGGCGATGAACTTGTCGTTGATCGGAGACTTCACGCTCTGGAAGTAGTTCCAGGCGGCGAGGTGGCCGACGAGATTCTTGGTGTCGACACCGGCGAGTTCTTCTTCGCCGACCGAGAAGGCGACGACCGGAATGTCGGTCGCCTTGATGCCGGCATTGGCAAGTTCCTTGTAGAAGGGGACGTTGGCGTCACCGTTGATGGTGGAGACGACGGCCGTCTTCTTGCCTGCAGAGCCAAACTTCTTGATGTCGGCGACAATGGTCTGCCAGTCGGAATGGCCGAATGGTGTGTAGTTGATCATGATGTCCTCCTTGGCCACGCCTTTGGCAAGGAGATAGGCCTCGAGGATCTTGTTGGTGGTGCGCGGGTAGACGTAGTCGGTGCCAGCGAGTACCCAGCGTTTCACGTCGCCGCCGTCCTTGGACATCAGATAGTCGACGGCCGGGATGGCTTGCTGGTTCGGTGCGGCGCCGGTGTAGAAGACGTTGCGCTCGCTTTCCTCACCCTCGTACTGAACCGGGTAGAAGAGGATGTTGTTGAGTTCCTTGAAGACCGGGAGCACCGACTTGCGGGACACGGACGTCCAGCAGCCGAATACGGCGGAGACCTTGTGCTGAGAAATGAGTTCGCGGGCCTTTTCGGCGAACAGCGGCCAGTTCGAGGCGGGGTCGACAACGACGGCTTCGAGCTTCTTGCCGAGCAGACCGCCCTTCTTGTTCTGCTCTTCGATCAGCATCAGCATGACGTCTTTGAGCGTCGTCTCGCTGATCGCCATGGTGCCAGACAGTGAATGGAGAACGCCGACCTTGATCGTGTCCTGCGCATGCGACGCCGGTATTCCAAAGGTCATGGCGAGCGCCATCGACGCTCCGAGAACGCTTCGTCTGCTGTAGATCATGGGTAGGCTCCTCGTGAAAACCGATAGTGGTTAACGAAGAGCAAAGGCCGTGCCAGCTTTGCGGCGGCGCAGCAATATTTCAGCAATCCGTTGTTTTTAAAATATCTTTTTGAGCTACCGTGACCAGTGGATCGGTCGCTGGCGATTTTTTCAGGCTACGGCCGTCCATGTCATGGGCAAAGATATGCCCAAGGAAAAGGGGGTGAGCAAAATTACGGCAGAGTGATTATCGGGCGGCGGAGGCCGCGGAGCGGATCGCGGCGATGTTCGTCCTGTAGCTCTCGGGCGTGCCGCCCTTGAATACGGCGGAACCGGCGACGAGGACGTTGGCGCCGGCTTTCGCGACGAGTGGCGCGGTCTCGGGGGTGCAGCCGCCATCGATCTCGATGTCGATGGGACGGCGGCCGATCATCGCCTTGATGCGTTCGATCTTCGGCAGGACCGCAGGGATGAAGGCCTGGCCGCCGAAGCCGGGGTTCACGGTCATCAGGAGCACAAGATCGAGCCGGTCGAGCACATATTCGATCACGGATTCCGGCGTCGACGGATTGAGCGAGACGCCGGCCTTCTTGCCGAGCGCGCGGATCGCCTGAAGCGAGCGGTCGAGGTGGGGGCCGGCCTCGGCATGGACCGTTATGATATCGGCGCCGGCGTCGGCGAAGGCGGCGATATAGGGATCGGCCGGTGCGATCATCAGGTGGCAGTCGAACACTTTCCTGGTTGTACCGCGTATCGCCTTGATGACGGGGGGGCCGAACGTGATGTTCGGGACGAAATGGCCGTCCATCACGTCGAGGTGGATCCAGTCGGCGCCGGCTTCGTCGACGGCACGGACCTCCTCTCCAAGCCGGGCGAAATCGGCCGACAGTACCGAGGGGGCTATCAGCATCGGTCTGGTCATCGGATTATCCGTCGAAATCTTGATCCGCGGCTTCCCCTTACACGGATCGCCGACCGACAGGAAGGGCCAGACCTCGGGCATCTGACCCGACATGGTGCGGCGCCGGGCATGGTCCTGGAAACATCCAGCCGTATTGCAGCCCGGCACCAATGCCAGTTGCCATCGCGGTGGCTGTCGCATTGAATGCCGCTGCCGGCGTCGCCAGATGGCCGGTAATGAAGCTCAGACAACGTGACGAGACCTGATGCCTCCCCAGACACCGCCGCTGCGCCAGAACACGAAAGCCCATCATCTCGAACTCTATCGCACGATGCAGCGGATACGGGTGTTCGAGGAAATCGCCGTCGAGGTGCATCGGGCGGGCGAGTTCAACGGCTATCTGCATCCATCGACGGGCCAGGAGGCGGTTCCGGCCGGTGTGTGCGCAAACCTGCGTCCCGACGACCGGCTGACGAGCACGCATCGGGGGCATGGGCACGGGCTCGCCAAAGGCGCAGACGCCACGCGCATGATGGCTGAGCTCTACGGCCGGGCGACGGGCGCGTGCGGCGGCAAGGGTGGCTCGATGCATATCGCTGATTTTTCGGTCGGCATGCTCGGGGCCAACGGCATAGTGGCGGGCGGCCTGCCGATCGCGGTGGGAGCGGCGCAAGGATTGAAGCTGCTCGGATCGGATGCGGTGGTCGCCTGCTTCTTCGGTGACGGATCGACCAATCGCGGACCGTTTCTCGAGGCGCTCAACTGGGCGTCCCTCTACAAGCTCCGCGTGGTGTTCGTCTGTGAGGACAACGGTTTTTCCGCATTCACGTATTCGGATCAGACGACGGCAGGGAACGGGCCACCCGAGCGGGCGCGAAGTCTCGGTGTCGAGGCGGTCAGCGTGGACGGCAACGATGTCGTGGCCGTCGACGAGGCCGCACGCGATGTGATCGCTGCCGTTCGCGCGGAGTGCCGGCCGATGATGCTGCACGCGCGGACGTACCGCTGGTACGGACATACGTCGATGGACCCGGTTGCCTACCGGCGGGCGGGAGAGATGGAGCGGGAGAAGCTCAGGGATCCGCTGTTGCTGCTGAGGCGGCGATTGATCGAGGCCGGAGTGAGCGAAGGCGATATCGGAGCCATCGACCGGGAGGTCGCAAACGAAATGGCGGCTGCGCGGGATGCAGCGCGCAGCGCACCACTTCCCAAGGCGCGGGATGCCTATTCCGACGTGCAGGATCTCGGAGCAGTCCAATGGCAGTCATGACTTTTGCCGAGGCGACGCGGCGGGCGCTGGCGCAGGAGATGCGGCGCGACGGGCGTGTGTGGGTGCTCGGGGAGGACGTCCGGTTCGGCGGTGTATTCGGGCAATATGCGGGACTGGTCGGCGAGTTCGGCCCGGATCGGATCGTCGACACGCCGATAGCGGAATCGACGATCATGGGGGCGGGACTAGGGGCGGCGCTGGTCGGGACGCGTCCGGTGATCGAGATGCGGATCGCGGATTTCGTGCTGCCGGCGATGGACGAACTCGTCAACCAGATCGCGAAGGTCCGCTACATGTTCGGTGGGCAGGCGCGGGCGAGCGTGGTCATCCGGATGCCACACGGCCTGCTGCCGGGATCGGCGGCGCAGCACAGCCAGACGATCGAGAACTGGTTCGTGAATGTGCCGGGGCTTGTCGTGGCGGCGCCGGCTACGGCAGCGGATCATGCGGGGATGTTGATCTCGGCCATACGCTCGGACGATCCGGTCATCTTGTTCGAGGCCAAGGGTTACCTCAAACAGAAGGAGGATGTGCCCGACGACATCGAGCCGGTGCCGTTCGGCGTCGCGGTGCGGCGCCGGGAGGGGCGCGACGTGACGGTCGTGACATGGTCGCAGGGGCTGAAGCCGGTGCTCGAAGGTGTGGACGCGGCGCGTCAGGAGGGTGTGGATGCCGAGGTCATCGATCTCAGAAGCCTCTGGCCCTGGGACGTGGAGGCGGTGGTTTCTTCGGTCGAACGCACGAAGCGGCTTCTCGTCGTGCAGGAGGGCGGCAAGGTCGGAGGGTTTGGAAGCGAGATTATCGCGACCGTCATCGAACGGCTCGGGCCGCAGGCGATCAAAGCGGTACGCCAGATCGGAGCGCCGCGGATTCCGGTTCCGTTTTCCAAGCCGCTCGAGGCGGAAGTGACGCTGCATCCCGATGCGATCAAGGCGGCGATTGCGCAGCTGGCGAAGAGCTGAGGCGCCGGCTCTGGTCGTTTTGGCGTGCGAGGGGGAACCAACTCACGTTCCGTGCGTTGAAGGAATGACGGGCCAATGAGTCCGTCCATCCTGCGGCATTGCCGTTTGGTGATCACCGAGCAACGGAGAGTTGAATGTCTGGAACATCCGACAAGATCAAAGGCATGGCCAACGAAGCCATGGGGAACGTAAAGCAGGGCCTCGGCAAGGCTGTCGGTTCGACGGAAATGCAGGCGGAAGGTTTTGCGCAGGAGCGCAAAGGTGAAGCGCAGCAGGCCATGGGCCGCGTGAAGGATGCTGCAGCTGACGTCAAAGACGCGGCCACGGATTCGGGCCTTGTCGACAAGGTCAAAGGTTACGCAAATCAGGCCGGTGGCGCGATCAAGGAGACGGTCGGTCGAGCCGTCGGATCGAAGTCGATGGAAGTCGAGGGCGCCGCGCAGAAGGCGAAGGGCGAAGTGCAGAAGGCGACCGGCGACATCAAGCGGTCTGTCGGCGAGTGACCTGACTACCGTACGTACGAAGCCCGCTCGATATGATCGAGCGGGCTTTTTCGTGTGGTCATTTTTTTTGCACGTCCATTGCCCGGTGGCTTCGGTGGTGGGGCTTCGAGATGCACGAAAACCGGGTCGTAAGGGACCCGGTTCGTATTGTGCAGACATGATTGCCAAATTTGCGGATCAACGCCGCGACAATGCGCTGTCGATGATCGGCTCAACCCTGCTGCGGGCAGAAGCCATCCAATCGGCGACCGTTGCCTGAAGCAATTCGAGGTTCCTGGGATCGGCAGTGAATGCGCGGCCGAGGGAATCGGAGATCGTGTCGACGGCGTTGCCGGCATGCGTTGCCGAATTGGCTGCGGCATCGCGGATGCGACGTTCGACGACGGCGATGGAGGATGGGTGCCGGTTCGCACTCTTCGACGCGATCACCACGATCGCGGCAACCGATGCAACGCCAAGTGCCGTTATCGCCGGGTTTTCTTTCGCGTAGTTCAAGCCGGACTGGATGGCGTCTTCGAGCGACTGCATCACTGTCGGGGGCGTTGAGGGTTCCGGCGCGGTCGTATCATCCCGCTGCGCATGGTGCCCGGGGGTGGTGGTCGCTTCCTGGTTCATGATGGACTCCAATCGTGGTTTTCCAGCATGAAACGTCGTTGTTCGTCGTCCGGTTCCAGAGGGGCGCAAGAAAGGTGGGGCGCAGGCATCATCCGACCGGTGTGACATCGACCTCGACAGTGACGGAATGGTCGCCGCCGCCGAGAAGTACACCTGTGATCGGCGCGACGTCGAAGTAGTCGGCACCATAGGCGACGGTGACGTGCTCCTCGCCGACGGCGATGCCGTTCGTCGGGTCGAAATCGCGCCAGCCGTTATCGGTCGACCAGACGGAAATCCAGGCGTGGGAGGCATCGGCGCCCTGAAGTTTCGGCTGGCCAGGCGCGGGGCGGGTCAGGATGTAACCGCTCACATAGCGTGCGGGGATGCGGCGGGACCGGAGGCAAGCGAGGGCGAGATGCGCGAAGTCCTGGCAGACGCCACGGCGCTCGCGCAATACGAATTCGATCGGGGTCGAGACGTCAGTCGCGGAGGCATCGAAGCGAAAATCGCGGAAGATGCGTCGTGTGATGTCCATGGCGACATCGTGGATGGAGGCATCGTCTGCGAACGACGGGGACGCATAGTCGGCGATGGCGGGGGAGAGCGGCGTGAAGCGCGACGGCGATCTGAACTGGATGGTCTCGAGATCGAGCGTGCCATCGGGCAGGCGGGGGCCGTTAACGAGCGCGGTCGTCCATGAGCTGCGAGGGGCGGCGGCGATCGGAGGCGGCAGCGAGGTTTTGACGTGACTTGTTGCGTGGAGCACGAGTTCTTCGTGTGGCGTGTCGATATCCAGGATGGTGACCTGGTTGCCGTAGCTGTCGATGGTTTCGGAACGGAGGTCCGGAGCGGGATCGACGCGCAGCGCACTCGACAGAACGACTTGATGCGGCGTCGCGCGCGGCAGCATGTGGGCAACGTGCTGCGACTGAGCCACGGGCTGGCTATAGCGGTAATGCGTCCGGTGGCTGATATCAAAGATCATGGGTGGGCGAGTTGCGGGTGTGAACGCGATGAGGCGTTTCGTCGGCGAGATTGAAATAGTGCCGTGAAAGCTTGTCGGAAAACTCAGGAAGGAGGCGGAGCTGGCGGCGCATGAGGGCGCCGAGGTTCTCTGCCGACTGGCTGGCGGCGATGTCTTCGACATCGGCGACGCGGAGGGCGGCCGCAAGTTCGTCGACGATGCGGCGATCATCTGCGGGCGCGCGACCTGCGGCCGATCCGGGGAGGGAACTCATGTGTCGCGTCAAGGCCGCAAGCTGGAAGGCGAGACTGCGCGGATTGGCGTCGTCGAGAAGGAGAAGGTCCAGCACGAGCGGCAAAAGCGGGTCCAGCCGATAGCGTGACCGGTAGGTGATGAAGCTATCGGCGAGCTCGAGCAGGAGCAGAAGGCGGCTCTGCTCTTCTTCACCGCCAGGATTGGGTACGAACAGCGTCAGGATGGCTTCGCTCAGGTGGAACGCGCGTTCGAGGCGGCGGCCCATGTCGAGGAAGGACCAACCGAAGTTGCGCGTCATGTTTTCGTGCGCGAGGCCGGTGAACGAAGATACTGCAGCAAGGCCATCGTCGATCACGTCGAGCAGCGTGGCCGGCTCGTCAGTGGCCGTCAGCGCGCGTAACCAGGTATCCGCAGGATCGAACCGGCCGAGTGTGCGCCAGGCTTCGAGCGACAGACGGTCGCGCGTCATGTAGGCGACCCGGTGCAGGCCACGGCAGGACGCGAGGATGGATCGTGTGGCCTTCGTGTCGTTGCGAACGAGGCCGACGAGAGTGTCGAGTTCGCGGGCGCTCGTGATGTGCTTCAGGTAGTCGGGGTCGTCGCTGCGCGGAGTCAGCAGCGCCTCAAGGCAGAGGCGTGCGGCGTAGCGGCCCGTGGAGGGACCGTTGTCGTCGTTGCTGCGGCGGAGAGCGCTGCGCATGACGCGCAACGTCCAATCGAGCCGCTCGCAATATCGTCCCAGCCAGAAAAGATCGTCGGCGACGCGGCTCTGGATGACACGCTGGGAGCGTTGGACGCGCGCGGCCTCCAGGGTCGGGCGCCACAGGCTCACGTGGGGGTTCTGGCGGTCGTTCGACAGGATCCAGACGTCGCGCGTGTGGCCGTCCGGCGCGCTCAATGCGACAGCATTTTCGGGGTCGATTGTCATCGCGAGGCCGCCGGGCATGGCGCGGAAGCCGTCTTCGGTTCGCGCGATGAAGACGCGGACAGCGAACGGGCGCGGCACGGGACCGTCCGGTGTGATGCTCGGCGCTGTCGAAAAGTGGATACGCTCCTCGGCGACGAGAGTGGAGCCATGCAGCGCGATGTCAGCGGCCAGAACCTTGCGCTTTTCATCCGAGAGGTGGGCGGGATTTTCGCCAAGGGCGGCCTGGCCGGGGCGGCCGGTGCCTTCCTGAGTCTTGCGGATAAAGAGTGTGTCGAGGTTGGCGAGGACGTAGCGGCGGTTGGTGTCGTCGCCGAGCCAGCGGCGGCGCGTATCGGGCAAAAGGAGGTCCTCGCCGAGGAGTTTGCGGCTCAGTGCGGGCAGGAATTCACCGAGACCGCGGTTCTGGGCGAGGCCGGAACCAATGGTGTTTGCGATCAACGCGGGCGACTTCCGGCTCGCGCGGAGCAGGCCGGCGGGGCCGAGGAAGCCGTTCGGCTCGAGTTCGAGCGGATCGACGAAGCGGCCGTCGGTGCAGCGGACGACGAGATCAACCTCGCGCAGGCCTTCGAGCGTCTTGAGATAGAGATCACTGCCCTTGACGATGAGGTCCGAGCCCTCGACGAGCAGATAGCCGAGATAGCGCGCGAGGTAGCCGTGGGAGAAGTAATCGGGATGATGCGCGCCGGGCGTGAGCAAGGCGATGCGCGGGCTGTCGCGGCGGGCGCGTTCAGCGAGCGCGTTGCGCAAGCGGTGGAAATGATCGGCGAGGCGGATGACATTACAATGGTTGAAGACCTCGCCCATGTTTTCGCTGTGGACGACGCGATTGGCGAGAACGAAGCCGAGACCGGCGGGCGTTTCGGTGTGATTGTCGATGATCCGCCACCCACCATCGGCGCCACGCGCCAGGTCGGCTGCGTAGAACGTGATCTGGCCTTCGGATGGAAGGGCGTTGCGGCAGGCCCGAACAAATGAGCGATCTGCGAAGACAAGATCGGGTGGGACGGTTCCATCGCGGAGCGTGCGCTGGGCGCCGTAGAAATCCGCGAGTGCGGCGTCGAAGAGGCGCGCACGCTGGGTGAGGGCGCGTTCGAGGAACGCCCATTCGTCTGCCGAGATGATGACCGGGGCAGGGTCGAGGCGCCATTGCTGCTGCGACTTGGAGGGGTCGGCGAAGATGTCAAAAGTGATGCCGGTGCGGCGGATGCGGCGGTCGATGCGATCAGACAGGGCGTCACGATCGGCCGGCGTGAGGCGGGCCATTTCTTCGACGAAGGGCTGCCAGTCCGGCCGGACCTTGCCTGTGATGTCGAGCATTTCGTCGTAGCCACCGCGCGCGCCGATCTCGCGGCGGTACGAGGTCAGGAACAGGACCTGGGACGGCGGCATGGACGGCGCAGTTTTGGGCATGGTCAACGGTCGTGCTCCTTGCAGGGAAGCAATCGACGGTTTCGCGGACATCGTCAATCGAGGCGAGCGCATGTGAGCCGAGGGGCGATGCGCGGACCTTCAAAGTCTATCTAAGCGCAAGAAAGTAAATTGGTTTTTGGATCCGACCGGTTGTGCTCCCAGGAATCGGGTGGCGTTGCGTGGTTCTTTGGCTTCCAGCGTGATCGCGCGGATGGGCCGTGGGCGGACAACATCGGGACGTCAGGGGCGTCTCAGGATGCCGGCGAGGATGGTGGCGCTGCCGCCGATCCAGCGATGGCCGTCGGGGATGTCGATCGACGTCGTGACGCGATCGGGGAAGCGTGCGCGGTAGAGCTGCAGCCAGCCGGCGCGGCCGTTGACCGGGCGCTCCTGGGCCGTCGAGGCGAGGGAATCGAACACGTCCGGCCGGGCGAGGCCGTCGATGGTGAGGTTCGCGAGACGATGCAGCGCGCCAGCTTCCAGCGCGTACCAGTCTTCGCCACGGTTCGCGGCCAGCTCCGCCATAACGACAAGAGGGGTAAGGGCGAAGGCGTGATAGTGCAGGGCGCGGGACTTGCGAACCATTTCTTTCGGCAAGGTCCCGTCGGTGCCGATATCGCGAGCGGCATCGCGCATGATGTCGCGTGCCATGTCCCAGTGGCGCGGGCTTTCGGCCGCGACGCCGACGGCGGCAACGGCAAGACCGAGCCAGTACCAATGATTGTTGCGCTGGCGCTCGCGATCATCGAAGAAGGCGCGCGCGCGGTCTGCGAATTCGCGGAGCCAGGGTTCGATCGCTGCGCGCTGCTCGGGGCGTGAAAATGGCTTGAGCTTCAGATAGGCGACGGCGAGGCCGGCGAGGTCCCACTTGCGCTGATATTCGGCCTGGCGCGTGGCCATGGTGCCGAGATATGCGCCGCCACGGGCCCAGGACGAAAGCCCCTCGAGGGCGCAGCGGGCGAGTTCCTGCCGACGTTCGGGTTTCGCGTTTCTGAGCGCCTTGTCGGCACTCTGCGTGATTTCGCGGACGAATGCGGTCAGGCCGGCGACGGCTGCCTTGTGGGCTGCGTCACGTTCGGGATCGACGGTCGAGCCGTCGGCGTCGCCGTAGAAGCGTGGCAGGGAGATGTCGCGGACCGGCGCAGGAGCGGGTGCGCAGGCGTCGGCTGCGGCGATCAGGCAACTGATCCAGGGG
>DAOMWV010000078.1:0-12626 GCA_035436725.1 Hyphomicrobiaceae bacterium | reverse complement strand
ATCCGATCCACGCCTTCGGCTTCCTGATGGCCGGCGGCGTCATCCGTTCGGTTCCTGCCGAGCCGACGCCTGCCTTCTTCCCGGCCCTCGAGCGTGCCTTCCAGCACTCGATCCCGAAGCCGATCGCCGTCGTCGTCTGCTATCCGGCGAACCCGACCGCGTACGTCGCCGATCTCGATTTCTATCGCGACCTCGTTCAGTTCGCGAAGAAGCACAATATCTTCATTCTCTCCGATCTCGCCTACGCCGAAGTCTATTTCGACGAAGCCAAGAAGCCGCCGTCCGTGCTCCAGATCCCGGGCGCGATGGATGTGACGGTCGAGTTCACCTCGATGTCGAAGACGTTCTCCATGGCCGGCTGGCGCATGGGCTTCGCGGTCGGCAACGAGCGCCTGCTCGCGGCCCTGACGCGCGTTAAGTCCTATCTCGACTACGGCGCGTTCACACCGATCCAGGTGGCGGCGGCGACGGCACTCAACGGCCCGACCGACTGCATCGACGAAATGAGAGCAACGTACAGGAAGCGGCGCGACGTCATGGTCGAGAGCTTCGCTAATGCCGGCTGGGAGTTCGAACCCCCGTCGGCGTCGATGTTCGCCTGGGTGAAGATCCCGGAGAAATACAAGGCGCTGCAGAGCCTCGAATTCTCGAAGCTGCTCATCGAGAAGGCCGAAGTCGCGGTCGCACCCGGTATCGGGTTCGGGGAGCACGGCGACGACTATGTCCGCCTCGCCCTTGTCGAGAACGAACACCGCCTGCGCCAGGCGGCTCGGAACCTCAAGAAGTTCTTCGCCTCCGATACCTCGAGCCTGCACAACGTCATTCCCATGACGCCGCGCGCATCGTGACGTCGCCCGTCCCGTCCGCCCAAAAGGTCGCCCTCGTGACCGGTGCCGCGCGCGGCATCGGTCTCGCGACGGCAAAGCGCTTCCTTGCGGAAGGCTGGCGCGTCGCGCTGCTCGACATCGACAGAGCCACCCTCGGCGCAACGATGACAGCGATCGCCGAACCCGAGCGCACGCTCGAGGTCGTCTGCGACGTCGCCGACGAGACACAGGTGGCGGCAGCGATCGGCGCCGTCGACTCGCGATTCGGCCGGCTCGACGCCCTCGTCAACAACGCCGGCATCGCCGTGTTCGCGACCGCGCGCACGACGACGCCGGCGGACTGGCATCGCGTCATCGCGGTCAACCTCTCCGGCCCGTTTCTGGTGACGCAGGCAGCTGTGCCCCTTCTCGCGCGTCAGGGCGGCGCCATCGTCAATATCACGTCCATTTCAGGCCTCAGGGCCTCCGCGCTCAGGGTCGCCTACGGCACGAGCAAGGCCGGCCTCGCTCACATGACGCGCCAGCTCGCGGTCGAACTTGCCGCCGACCGAATTCGCGTCAATGCCGTCGCACCCGGCCCCGTCGACACGGCCATGGCAAAGGCCGTACACAGCCCCGAGATCCGCCGCGACTATCACGACGCCATTCCGCTGAACCGCTATGGGCTCGAGGAGGAGATCGCGGATGCGGTCGCCTATCTCTGTTCCGACCGGGCCAGCTACATCACGGGCCAGGAGCTGGCGGTCGACGGCGGCTTCGACGCCGCCGGTATCGGGTTGCCGACGCTCCGGCGCGATCTCGGCCGGGCCTGATTCGGCCGCGGCGAAGAAATGAGCGGCCCACATCGGATCGGGCCGGATCCACGGGGGGGAGAACTAGGCGCAGGCGGCGAAAGCAGCTATGGAGGCGCGGTCCAGCCGAAACCCCGGCCCCCTGCGCGGCCCCGCGAGATACTCCGATACCGATGCCCCATACACAGATGAAAGCCCCTTTGAAACTCGGCATCGCCGGCCTCGGGACCGTAGGTGCGGGCCTGCTGCAGCTACTGAACGTGCACAACGCGCGCGTCGCCGATCACCTCGGCCGTCCGATCAAGGTGGTCGCGGTCTCCGCCCGCTCGAAAGGCAAGGAGCGCGGCGTTTCCCTGCGCGATATCCGCTGGGTCGACGACCCCGTAAAGCTCGCAGCCGATCCAGAGATCGAACTGTTCGTCGAACTCATCGGCGGTGATGACGGCGTCGCGAAGAGTGCGGTCGAGACCGCCCTCGCAGCGAAGAAGCACGTCGTGACTGCCAACAAGGCGCTCTTGGCTAAGCATGGCTTCGATCTCGCGAAGCTCGCCGAGAAGAACGGCGTGGCGCTGAACTTCGAAGCGGCCGTCGCCGGTGGCATCCCGATCATCAAGACCATGCGTGAAGCGCTCGTCGGCAACGAGGTGTCGCGCGTCTACGGCATTCTGAACGGCACCTGCAACTACATCCTGACCAAAATGGAGCAGGAGAAGCGGTCCTTCGCGGACGTACTGAAGGAAGCACAGGCCAAGGGCTACGCCGAGGCCGACCCGACATTCGACGTCGGCGGTTTCGATACCGCGCACAAGCTGTCGCTGCTGGCCGCGCTGGCCTTCAATACCAAGGTCGCCGCCGACCAGATCCATATCGAGGGCATCGAAACGATCACCCAGTTCGACATCGAGGCGGCGAACGAGCTCGGCTACCGGATCAAGCTGCTCGGCGTCGCGCAGATGACCGACAGCGGTATCGAGCAGCGCGTCCATCCGACGCTCGTCCCCGAGGACAGCGCCATCGCCGGCGTCTCGGGCGTGACCAATGCCGTCGCGGTCGACGCCGATTTCGCAGGCTCCCTGATGCTCGTCGGCCCCGGCGCGGGCGCGAAGGCGACGGCGTCTTCGGTCATGAGCGACATCGTCGACATCGCCGCCGGCTTCGTCCTGAGCCCGTTCGGCGTCGTCACCGCAAAGCTGAAGCCCTACAAGCGCGCCAAACTCGGCCAGCATACCGGCGCCTACTACGTGCGCCTCACCGCCTACGACCGGCCAGGCGTCATGGCGGCGATCACGAAGCGCATGGCCGAGCGCGAGGTCAGTCTCGAAAGCATCGTCCAGCGCCGTCCGCGCGGCGCGCAAGCTACCCAGCCCCAGGCGCCGGGCGGGCAGGGCGAATTGGCCAACGTCGTCATCGTGACGCACGACACGACCGAAGATGCGATCCGCAAGGCGCTGGTGGCCATCGAATCGGACGGCAAGGTCGCCGAGAAGCCGCAGATGATCCGGATCGAACAGTTGTGAGAGTTTCCCTCACCCCTCGAGCGGGGAGAGATCGAACGCAATTCTGACGAGGCGAGGACAGCCACGATGACCAAGGACGGCAGCAAACTGGCGGGTCTCGAGCGCATTCTGGTGCTCGAGGTCGCGCGCGTGACGGAAGCGGCGGCGATCGCGGCGGCGCGCTGGCGCGGACGCGGCGACAAGAACTCAGCCGACGGCGCCGCCGTCAAGGCGATGCGCGAGGAACTGGCCAAGGTCAACATCAAGGGCCGCGTCGTCATCGGCGAAGGCGAGATGGACGAAGCGCCGATGCTCTACATCGGCGAGGAACTCGGCACCATGGTCGGACCCGAAGTCGACATTGCCGTCGACCCCCTCGAAGGCACGACGATCTGTGCGGAAGCCGAGCCGAACGCGCTCGCCGTTCTGGCGATCTCCGAGCGCGGCGGACTGCTGCACGCCCCCGACATGTACATGGACAAGATCGCCATCGGGCCCGGCTATCCTGACGGTGTCATCGATCTCGACAAGTCGCCGACCGAGAACATCAAGCGCCTCGCCGAAGCCAAGGGCGTGCCGGCGTCAGCGATCACGGCGTGTATGCTCGGTCGCCCGCGCCACGAAAAACTTCTCAAGGAAGTCCGCGCGTCCGGCGCGTCCGTGCGTCTCATCCGCGACGGCGACATCGCCGGTGTCATCTGGACTACGGATCCCGGCAAGAGCGGCATCGACATCTATCTGGGTTCGGGTGGTGCGCCGGAAGGCGTCCTCGCCGCAGCCGCGCTCCGCTGCATCGGCGGACAGATGCAGGGCCGTCTGGTCCCTGATCCCGGCGACGAAGGCCGCCGCCAGATCGAGCGCGCCGCCGCGATGGGCATCACCGACATCCGCCGCAAGTACACCATGCAGGAAATGGCATCGGGCGACGTGATCTTTTCCGCGACCGGCGTGACGGATGGTTCGCTGCTCGAAGGTGTCCATTTTCGTGGCGATTTCGCCGAGACCGAGACGGTCGTCATGCGCGCCCGCACGGGCACCGTCCGGCGCATCAAGACCTCGTTCCGCGACGTTGCGACGAAATACAAGGCGTGACGGGGATTACGCCGTATTTGAATTAAATTCGTGGGGGCGCCGAAACCGTCTCGTAAGTGTGTCGCATTTTAGCGGCATTTTCGTCGAACGCCGCAAGGTCTCGTAAACGATCGGCGGCGCAAAGTGCCTCGCATCACGTCCTCAACGGGCTGCGAGGCGACGATGCCGAAACAATTTGACTTGCGCGAAATGCGAGACGTCCCCCGCCGCTTCACGGCGTCCACGGACGGGTCCGTCGCGATCATGTTCGCGCTGACGATCTTCGCCTTCATGGGTGCGGCAGGCAGCGCACTCGACTACGCGCGCTTCTCGCGCATGAAGCAGGTGTATGTCACGGCCGTCGACAACGCCGCACTTGCCGCGGCACGTGCCAAGCAACTGGGTGCGAGTGACGACGCGGCCATCGCCGCTGCGGAGAACTATATGCAGTCGGTCAAGGCGGCCAACCCGGTCGACGGTCCGGTGACGTTCACGGTCGTCGATGGCGGCACGGCGGTCGAGGGCAGGGCTACGCTCGCCATGCCGACCGTCGTCATGTCGATCTTCAAGATCTTGAAGATGAATTTCGAGATATCGAACCGGACGCAGTTCTCGAATGGTGGCGACGTCGAGCTGGCCATGATGCTCGATGTCACCGGCTCGATGAGCGGCTCGAAGATCGACGATCTCAAAATGGCAGTAGAAGAGCTGATCGAGATCGTCGTCCGCGAGGACGGCTCGAACTCGCGCATCGCGCTGGCGCCGTTTTCGAACGCGGTCAAGCTGAAGACGAAACAGTTCCGGGCCGCGACCGGCCGAGACAACTCCGGCGGAGGCTCCTACAAGGGATGTGTGGTCGAACGCTCTGGCAGCACAGCGTACACCGATGATGCGCCGGGGTCGGGTCGGTTCCTCACACCGCTTGAGGATGTCGCGCCGGGTGCAAGTTGCAGGGAAGGTTCGGAAGTCTTTCCGCTGTCGCGCCACAAGAGCGATCTGAAAAAGATGGTCAAGTCTCTGTCGACCGGTGGCATGACGGCAGGCCATCTCGGCACCGCCTGGGCCTGGTACCTTCTGTCGCCGAACTGGAGCGACCTGTTCGACAGCTCCGAGGAGCCGGCACCTTATGCCAAGCTCAAGGAAGTCGATGACAAGGGCAAACCGAAACTCCGCAAGATCGCGGTCCTCATGACCGACGGTGAGTACAACACGGCGTACCTCAACGCCGACTCGACGACGCAGGCGCGCGCCATCTGCGACGAAATGAAGAAGACGGGTATCGAGGTGTTCACGGTCGGCTTCGCAGTCGGTGAAAGCGGCACGGTCGTCGAGACGTTGAAGAAGTGCGCGTCAGCACCGTCGAACTTCTACAATGCCACCGACGGCACCGCCCTCATCAAGGCGTTCCGCGACATCGCTCTCAAGGCGTCGCCGCTGCGCATTTCACAGTAACATCCATCACCTCTCAGGCTGCGTCGCGCCGCGCCGTTTCCGCCAGATCTGCGGGAACGGTCGGCCGCACGGGCGCGTCGCGCGGTGCGAGCAGGTAGTCCCGCGTCAGCGGCAACGTATCGAGCCTTTTGGCAAGCTGAAGCTGGAATACCATCAGTTTCTGGTAGCGGAACCCCGCCTCCGAGGCGGCAAGATAGAACTCCCACATCCGGCAGAACCTTTCGCCGAGCCGGTCTCGTGCCGTATCGCGATTGGCGAGGAAGCGCCGCCGCCACGCCCGCAGCGTTTCCGCGTAGTGAAGCCTGAGGATCTCGACGTCGGTGAGATAGAGACCGGAACGCTCGACCGACGGCAGGACTTCGCTGAGCGCCGGGATATAGCCGCCGGGAAAGATGTACTTGCGGATGAACGGCGCGGTGACGGCCGGGCCGTCGAAGCGCCCGATGGCATGAACGACGGCCACACCGTCGTCAGTGAGAGCATCGGCGATCGTCCGGAAATAGCGATCGTAGTAGCGGACCCCGACGTGCTCGAGCATGCCGACCGAGACGATACGGTCGAAGGGACCTCGGATCGAGCGGTAGTCGGCCAGCGCGAACGAGACGCGGGCATCGACACCGGCGTCGGCCGCCCGGGCGCGCGCGATCCGGAACTGCTCCTCCGACAGCGTGATGCCCAAGACCTCCGTCTCCGCGCGTCGTGCGATGTCGAGGGCGAGCCCGCCCCACCCCGATCCGATGTCGAGCACGCGTTGGCCGGGGCGGACGACGAGCTTGTCGATGATATGGGCCTTCTTGGCCGCCTGGGCTGCGTCGAGATCGTCGGTCGCGAGCGCGGCCGCCGTCCAGTAGGCGCAGCTGTATTGCCGGTCCCGATCGAGAAAGAGCGCGTAGAGGGCCGCATCGAGGTCGTAGTGGTGGGCGACGTTGCGACGGGAACGCGAGGCCGGATTGTATTGCTGGAGATACTTCCAGGCCCGGCTCACCCGATCGATCGAGCCTGAGATGCGCGGCAGTGGTCGCGCGTCCGCCTGTCTCAGGACGAGATCGAGAAGATCGTAGATCGAGCCCTTCTCCATGACGATCCGCCCGTCCATGAAGCCTTCGCCGAGTGCGAGCTGCGGGTGGACGAAGAGGCGCCAGCCGATCGCGCGATCGGCGAGACGGACCCTGATTTCCGGGCCGGCCCCGTCACCGAAGCGGTGCGGCCGTCCGGCGTGATCGACGATAGTGAGTTGACCATCGGCGACGGTCTTCCGGAGTGCGGATGCGAGTGGCCTGAACATCGGGACGTCCTCCCGCTGATCGGTTGAACTCATCCCCCCTGCGTAAGGAAACTGTCCCCCGCATCTGGACGCCATTCTGGCCGCTCGAAGCGCGCCTATCAAGCCTGCGCCGTCGGCCGTGATCGACACGGCGCCAAATGCCCGGCGCCCGCCCGGCCCGGCTAGACGTCCGCGCGCCCGGCGATCTTGAGCGCGAACGCGTAATCGAGTGCGATCTCGTGCAACTGCTCGAAGCGTCCCGACGCCCCGCCATGACCACCGGCCATGTTGATCTTGAGCAGGATCATGTTCTCGCTGGTGTTGCGCTCGCGCAGCCGTGCAACCCATTTCGCCGGCTCCCAGTAGGTGACACGCGGGTCCGTCAGCCCGCCGTAGGCGAAGATGTGCGGATAAGCCTTTCGTTCAACGTTGTCGTAGGGGCTGTAGGAGCGGATCAGGTTGAACTCGGCCTCGCTCTCGATCGGGTTGCCCCACTCAAGCCACTCCGGTGGCGTCAGCGGCAGCGTATCGTCCAGCATGGTGTTGAGAACGTCGACGAACGGCACGTCTGCGATGATGCCGAGGAAAAGATCCGGCGCCATGTTCGCGACCACGCCCATCAGCATCCCGCCGGCAGAGCCGCCATTGGCGACGATACGTCCGCGCGAGGTGAAGTTCTGCGCGGCGAGATGCTCGCCCGCGTCGATGAAATCGTGGAACGTGTTGAGCTTCGTTTCCTTCTTGCCCGACGTGTACCAGCGATAGCCCTTGTCCTTGCCGCCGCGGATGTGGGCGATGGCGTAGACGAATCCGCGATCGACGAGTGAGAGGCGCGTCGTCGAAAACGACGCGGGGATGGAAATGCCGTAACTGCCGTAGCCGTAGAGAAGGAGGGGCGCCGAGCCGTCCAGCGCTGTGCCCTTGCGGTAGAGAAGCGACACCGGGATCGTCTCCCCGTCACGTGCCGGTGCCAACACGCGCCGAGTGACATAATTGGCCGGATCGTGCCCGCTCGGGATTTCCTGCCGTTTCCTGAGAACGCGCGTTCGCTTCGCCATGTCGTAGTCGAACACTTCAGCCGGCGTCGTCATCGAGGAATAGGTGAAGCGCAAGGTCGTCGTGTCGTACTCGAAACCGGGCGACATGCCGAGGCTGTAGGCCTCTTCGTCGAAAGCGATTGCGTGTTCGTCGGAACCATCGAACCTGGAAATGACGAGGCGCGGCAAGCTGTCCTCGCGTTCGAGGCGGACCAGGAAGTCCTTGAACACGGCGACGTCGATTATGAGCCGGCCCGGCTTGTGTGCCACCAGTTCCCGCCAGTTCTCCTCCGCGGGCGTGGATACGGGCGCTGTGACGATGCGGAAATCCTCCGCCGACGCGTTCGTCGTGATGATGAGATCGTCGCCGTGATGCTCGACGTGATACTCGTGCCCGAACCGGCGCGGCACGACGAGACGCGGCGCATCGAGGGGCGCGCGCGCGTCGATCAAATGCACTTCTGTCGTCTGGTGATCGTGCACGTCGATAGTCAGGAAGCGCCCCGACTGCGTCTTGCCGAGACCCACGTAGAAACCTTTGTCGGTCTCCTCGTAGACCAGCACGTCCTCCGACTGCGCCGTGCCGCGACGATGCCGCCAAACCTGTAGCGGGCGGTGGTTGTCGTCGAGCTTGACGTAGAAGAGCGTGTCGGTATCGGCCCAGATGGCGCCGTGCGTATCTGCGACTTCGTCGGGAAGATCACGGCCGGTCTCGAGATCCCGGATGCGCACGGTGAAGAGTTCCGAGCCCTTGTCGTCGACCGCATAGGCGAGAAAGCGGTGATCGGGCGAGTGGGTGGAGGAGCCGAGCTGCCAGTACTCCTTCCCCTCCGCCTCGCGATTGCCGTCGATCAGGATCTGTTCGTCTGTGCCGTCGCGGCGCGATCGCATGATGCGCGGATACTGGCCGCCCGTGACGAAGCTCGAATAGTAGGCCCACGGGCCATCCGGCGACGGGACGGAATTGTCGTCCTCCTTGATGCGCGCCTTCATTTCCTGAAAGAGCTGCTCCTGCAACCCCTTCGTGTCTGCGAGCGCGTCCTCCGTGAAGGCGTTCTCTGCCTCGAGATAGGCGCGGATGTCGGCCGGCAGCGCAGCCGGGTTGCGCATGACCTCCTGCCAGTTGTCGGCACGCAGCCACGCATAGTCGTCCGTGACAGTGACGCCGTGCCGCGTGATCGACGTCACGCGCTGTACCGCCCGAGGCGGGGAGACGGACTTCGAATTCTGCATGAGTGCAGCCTTGTCAAATGGGTGCCGGGCGGCCACGGACGGCCGGGCACCGGTTGTCGTGAAGCGGAGGCGCTGCGGCTGTGGCGGCTAGCGCTTGTTCGGATCTTTCGACGGCTCGAACGCGAGCGCCACACCATTGATGCAGTACCTGAGCCCTGTCGGGGCCGGACCGTCGGGGAAGACATGCCCGAGATGCGCGTCGCAGCGCGCACAGTGAACCTCGGTGCGCCGCATGAAGAACGAGCGGTCTTCCTGCGTCTCCACGCGCGCAGCCTCGACCGGCTCGAAAAAACTCGGCCATCCCGTGCCGCTGTCGAATTTGGCGTCCGAAGCGAACAGTGGCGCTCCGCAGCAGACGCACGCGAACGTCCCCTGCCGCTTCTCGTCGTTGAGCGGGCTTGTAAAGGCCCGTTCCGTGCCGTGTTTGCGGGCGACGCGATAGGCTTCGGGAGACAGCTGCGCTTGCCACTCCGCCTCGGTCTTCCTGATTTTGTCACTCGTCGACGATGCCATGTCGCACTCCGCTCGTTCGTGCCCTGGAACGTAATGGTCCCTTGACCCGAAGTGAAGGGATGCCGCAAAAGCACGTTTCACGCGATACGTAAACAACAACAGCAACCAAAGATAGCAGTATTGATTGCGTAGTTCCAAATCGAGACGGTGCCGAGGCAAATAAAAACGCCGGTAAGAATTTTGCCCGGCATTCGGAGGGGTAAGTATTGCGAAGAACTTCCAAGGGATTTAGCGTAATCACCTGATCGGAGAAGAGATGCCGGTCTACAGGCGCGTTAAGGAGCACGGGGGCTCGGATTTGACGCGAGTGCAATCAATGGTTGCTGAATATTGATAGATGGAAATCGAATGTCGGATCAACGCGCTACGGCCCTGCTCGAACTGACGGCGGAAATTGTTGCCGCTTACGTCAGTGCCAACAGCGTGAGCCGGACCGATCTCGCGCCCCTGATCGGCGATGTTCACGCCACTTTGACCCGGCTGAGCGGCCAGCCCGCGGTCGAGGGGCGGGACGAGCCGAAGCCGGCCGTGGCCGTCAAGAAGTCGGTCACACCCGAGTATCTGATCTGCCTCGAGGACGGCAAGAAATTCAAGTCGCTGAAGCGGCATCTGCGTTCACACTACAATTTGACGCCTGAAGCCTATCGCGAGAAATGGGGCCTGCCCCACGATTACCCCATGGTCGCCCCGAAGTATGCCGAGGCGCGCTCACAGCTCGCCAAGAAGATGGGCCTCGGGACGCGCCGCGAGCGCTGATCCGGGCACGCCCGGCCGGCGCGTCGTCAGGGTGTCATCGGCGATGCGCGCCGCCAGTTCAAGGTTTGCAAGTCTTCGCACCTCCGCCCTGTAGCATCCGAGCAGGGCCCGATGCCGGTTGAGGTCGTAACACCAGTGTCCCGCCCGTCCGCGCGTGCGTTCCTGACGGAGTGCTGCGCGGATCTTCTCGACGAGCGCGGTCGTGCCAGTGAGGCCGGCGTCTTCGATCTCGTGCGGCCACAGCGCCAGGAGACGCGGCAGATCTCTGGCCCGATCGTACGTGAGGGGCGGGCGCCGGGTTCGTGTCTTGGCCGCAGCCTGCGGTTCTGGCGATATCGGACGGGATCGATGCGTCATTGTCAGGTCCTGTGCGGTGACAGAACCAGTGTCTCATAGCGGAAACACCCGAGCATAAGTCGACAGCGCAATTCCTGCGCTTTGGTGAAGATCGCCGGCGTGGTCCGGGATGTCCCCACGCACCGACGGGGGTGTGCGGGTTATGAGAAGTAGCGGACGCTCATGGTGATCGGCGCAACCCAGACGACATCGACCGTTGCTGTTTCCGTCGCATGTCCCTGCGGTCCCGACAACCGAAGCCGCTTGCCGTCGACAGCCGCGTGACGGACGAGAATGGCGCCGTCGCGCGTCGCCACGATGCAGTCACGGCCGTGCGCCTGACCGACGCTGTCGCCGCTGAGCTTCGCACCGAACAGGACTGTGCCTGCCTCGTGTCGGCCGAACGGCGCATGGACCCGGACCGCGACGGGTTCGATGCCGGAGACACCGAGCACGACGTGTCCGTCGCTCGCACCGTTCGGCGTCGGCAGGACCCGTCCGTCGGCACCGAGCATGCCGACCACTTCGATTCGCTGCGAGCTGTCGCCCGCGAGCAGGTCACTGATCGAGAGGTCGAGCGCATGAGAAATCTTCTCGAGCCAGACGAGCGAGATCGTCATGTTCCCGGTCTCGAGACGCTGGATCGTCTGCGCTGTGGTTCCAACTTTCTCGGCCAGTTGCTGCAGTGTCAGGCCGCGCGTTTTTCGGACTTCCCGGATGCGTGTCTTCATGAAGAGTTCCAAGCCGACGCGGTGCGAGGCGGCGCCAGAAAATCAGACGGGGCCACGAACGCCATTTACGTTACAAGTAAAATAAACAAGCGCTCTGTGTAACATAGTGCTAGCGATAAGATAAAGCACCTGTCCACCCAGTAAAAGCAAGTAGAACTTAGTCCACTGAGGTGATGAATTGTGGCGACAGTTGGTGCTGCTGCGGGCAGGCGTCCGCGCGCGCGTCTCGCAGGCTCTGCGGAAAGCGCAAAACGCAATGTTTCTTCGAAGAAAAATGACGGTTCGGTGGAGGCTTCTCCACGCCGGCCATTTGTGGCGGCGGGGATCGCCGATCGCCGGCCGGCACCCGAGCGCCATGTGTTGGATCAGTTCACCGCATACGTTTTTTCGGTGCGCCGATCCGCGCTCCGGACACCTGTGCGCGGCGGTGCGCGCGTCGCTCTCGTCCGCCAGGTGGCGATGTATCTCGCCCATGTCGCGCTCGGTCGCAGCCTGACGGAGGTGGCGGCGCTTTATGGTCGCCATCGCACCACTGCCGCGCACGCATGTGAAATCGTCGAGGACCTGCGCGAGCACGCCGCGTTCGATCGCGCCATCGCCGAACTCGAGCACGCCATCCGCTTGCAGGTTCGCCAGCCATCAGATGCCGGCAGCAACTGATCGTCAACAACGACTTCCGTGCGTCGCGGATGTTGCGCACCCGTACCGCACGTTGCAATCACCTCACCAGGAGATGTGTCGATGCCACGAACCGAACCGGGCACCAGATCCACCGCCCTTCCCACGCTTTCCAAATCCCTGCTTAGACGCCTTGCCGATCTCGCCCGGCCCGAAGCCGTCGCTTTCGAACGCAAACCCGACGGCGGCGCACTCATCCGTCTCAGACCGGGGCCGCGCGCACGAAAGGCCGAGCCACAGCGGCTCGATGCGCACGAATTGGCCCGGCTTGCGGCGGATGGCTGGATCGATCTCGTCAAGGAGACAGCGGCGGACTCGGGACGGATCTGGCGACTGACCGATATCGGGCGAGCGCGCCTGCGCGAGGCGGTGCTGTCGCGCTCACCGCCGAAACCCGCTTCCCGGAGACGTACCAGTCGGCGCGCCGCCACCGCCGACACG
>DAOMWV010000077.1:4949-12728 GCA_035436725.1 Hyphomicrobiaceae bacterium | reverse complement strand
CATGTTCCGTCTTTATCGATGAAGGCAATCCACATCATCGATTTGGCAGCGCCGCGCTCAGACGCCCGACGGGCGCGAGCACGAGCCGGCTGACGGCCCAACCGGCACCGGCGACGGAGGCGAGCAGTACGGAAAGGCCGATCCCGGCAAGCGCGACTGTCGTGGTCCAGGTCTCGCGCCTGATCTGGCGCGCGTCGTAGTCGACCACCAGGATACCGTTCAGTGGATTGGCCGCTACCGGACCGTGGCATTGGATACACTGCGCACGATTGGGCACGGGATTGATCGAACGGAGTACCTCGAGGCCGGGTGCAGCGGTGGTGAATGCCGCGAAAGTCCTGGTCTCGTTCGGCGGCTTCGGGCAGTCGGGGCAAAGCTGGCCGGAAGCAATGTCGAACCTTCGGCCGATACTCGCCGGATCCGACGCGAAGCGAACCTCGCCGTTCGGAGCCAGGATCATGACACCCGCGACACGTTCCTGACGGCCCAGTTGCTGGACGATACTGGCGAGGCCGTCGATGTCGCGCTTCAACATAGCGTTTTCGAGCGCCACCTGGAGCAAGTGGTTGATCTCGACCGACGCTGCACTGCGCTCGGCAAGCAGACGGGACCGGTGAACCGTGACGATCAGCAGCAGAAGGCACAGGGAGGCGGCAGTCAGGACGAACGCCAAGGACAACACGAGCTTGCGGCGAATGCTCTGGCCAATCCAGTCGAGCAGGCGGTTTCCGGCAGCCGATGTCATCGTGAGGCCAAGCGCATCAACAGGCTCTCTTCCGGGATGTGCTCGGGGTCGAGGCGACATACCCGATCGACGGCGGCGGGCATTTCCGGCTGGTACAGCGCGACAGGGACGACGACCGGAAAGCCCCATCCGGCTGCCACGACGGAAGCGAGCCAGGCGCGCCGCTCGGCTTCCGGCTTCGACGCAAGAAGTGCTTCGACATTGTGGAGCACAACGCCACGGCCGTAGCACGCGTTTGCCTCCATTATCGCCTCGGACAAAGCCCCGAGTTCGAGCTGTGGTGCTCTGGAGCCCAGAGCCGACAATCGCTCCGCGCGAAAATCGACGAACGCCAAGTCGAACGCCTCTGCCATGGCACGTACCAGGGTCGGCCGATATTGCGGAAACGCCACGAGAAAGCCGCCGGAGCCGCCGGCAGCCTCGATCATCGTGGCGATCGGCCTCAGCCAGTCGGGGAGCGATGCCGTAATGGTGCTCACGCGACGACCTGGAACAGATTGCGGTTGGGCTTCGCAACTTCGCAGATTCGACAAACCTCGCCCTGAACTGCCCGTCCTTTCACCAGCTTGTACGAATTGCCGCAGGATCGGCATTGCTTTGTATCAAAGCCGAGACGTGTCATCGCCGCAGGCTGCCAGGACGTGAGGCTCGTCGCCCCGGTTTCACAGACGTCGAGGCAGAGCCGGCATCCGGTACAGCGCAGCGGGGTGACGACGTACGCTGGCCCGTTGGTATCGTCGTCGGACCGGAGGGCACCATCCGGGCAGATGCGGACACATGCGTCGCAACCCGAGCACCGCGCGACGTCGATGGCCGGTACGAACGGCGCGAGCCGTGCCGCTGAAGGATCCGATGGCGAAGGCAGCACCTCGGCCAACGTGCGGGCATCCGGTTCAGCTGGTCCGGACGTCTCGCGTGCGACAGGTAAAAGCGCGACCAAGAGGCTGCGCCGCGATGGCGTAATCGCCTCGTCCCTCATGCGTGTCCAGGCCTGCGCGGGCATTACTTCCACGATGATCGGCGGCGCCCCGTTGCTTTCGAGCAGACGCCGGAAGTTTTCCGCAGTCCTCGCGATGGTGGTCGCCACTGCCGGCTTGCATTCAGAGCACCGCATCTCGGGCAGGACGAGGCGGCGCATTCCGCCATCGTAGAGCTGGCCGAGTTCGCGGAGTCCGATGGCGTGGACACAGGTCATGACACCCGCTTTGCCTGGCGCCACCGCTTGAGTGCACCCCGCAAATCCGATCTCGCCGCCGTCCCGCGACCGGGCAATGCGTCCGCGGTCGATGGCGATGGCGCTGCGCGGACAGACGGCAGTACAGATACCGCAGCCATCACACGCATCTGTGTCGAGAGCCAACGCAGCGTCGTCGAGAACGAAGGCATGACGCGGACAGGCATCGACACAGGCCCGGCAGCTCGCAGCTACGACCTTGTCGAGAACGCACCGATCACCATCGACCCTGGGCAGGATCGCGGATCCGACGGCACTCTCGGTGTTCCCGTGTCGCATGTCAGGTTCGATTCTCAACGAGGTTTGTACTTGGCCAGCCGGCTACCAGGATGGTCCGATGCCGGGGACGTACGGGCGATCCTCCTCCGCCCGGTTTGTTTTCCTGTCGGGACCAATGGCAGGTGACTCACCGACCTGACGCCTTGCGACGCCGGTGACGGCTGTCAGATGGTCGCGCAATTCGTCGAGGTAGGTCGCCGTGACCAGCGCGAGGGCTGTAAAAAAGTCGGGCGCGCCGGCGCGTAACAGTTGACTGGCGAAGCGGCGAATCCAGCGCAGGATGTGACCGTCGAGGAAGCGCGCGACAGCCTTCAGTTCCGCCAGGCCCTCCGCCTGTTTCAGCTGACGTGCGACGAAGCGGAGCTGGAACACGAGATGGTCCTCCGGACGTCCTGCCGGATCCGCGATCTTCAGTCCCTGTCGGCGATACTGTTCACGAACGAGGAACATCGGCGCCTGCCGCTCGAGACCGTCTTCGGTCAGCCAGACAGATTCGGTCGGGGAAGCCCTGAAGGCGTAGCGCAGATAGACGTCCGCATATCCTGCTGCGAGTTCGTCGACCGTCGCATCGTCGAGCGGCGACGGCAGGGCCGCGACGGCAGCGCGCATACCCGAGAGGGCTGCTTGCGCCTCCTTCGTCGTGAGCCTGAGCCAGAACGCGGCCTCGAGCGGGTGCTCGGCGAGCGTGACCAGCACCGCCCGCGTCGGTTCGCGATCATGAAGAAGCGCCAGCAGATCAAGATCGGCCGCCGCTGCGATCGCGATGTCGCGCCAGGTCGGAACCTCGACGGTCGTGGTCGTTGTCGCGTCCGTCATTCGACCTTGCCTTTGCTATGGGGCACGAACACGATCGACGGGTTCGTGAGTTCGGGATCGGCAAAGTTCTTCACTGCCGATACGATGTAATCGGCCGGGCCGCGCGCCTTCGTCGCGTAGGTGCCATCGCGCAGCTTGTCGATCGGGCCGATGTCGAGCACGCGCATCATGCACGCCATGACGCAGTACGGCTTGCGGCCAGCGTCGATCTCGTCGACGCACATATTGCACTTCGAGACGATATTCGCTTCCGGAATGAATTGGGGTGCGCCGTACGGGCAAGCGGCCTCACACCGGCGGCAACCGATGCACAACGTCGAATCGATATCGACGATGCCGTCCTTCTTGCGCTTGAAAATCGCACCTGTCGGGCAGGTCGGCAGACACGCCGGCTCGGCGCAGTGATTGCACGACATGTTGACCTTGTAGGCGAACACGTCCGGGTACGTCCCGCCCTCGACATACATGACGCGGCGGAAGCGTGGACCGGGGGCAAGTCCGTTCTTGTCCTTGCAGGCGATTTCACAAGCCCTGCAGCCTATGCAATCGACGTTGTTGTGAATGAAGCCGAGCTGCATCTCCGGCTTCACCGGCTCGTAAACCTCGCGCTTTTTGCGGATAACCGCGTCCTTGATCTTCGACTTGTCCAATGGCGTCGTCATGGCGACCACTCCCTCCTGTCACTGGTCGCGGCGGAAGACGTGGCTTCGCGCCGTCGCGAGCCTGTCCCAGCCGGGTCGATGTTCGAGCGTGGTCTTGCGGATGTTCACAAGCGCGGTGTTGTAGGCGAACGCACCGGCCGGAGACGGTTCGTCCAGCGTGAGGAAGTCGGGGTTGCCCGAGCGATCGACGCCGTCCTTGTCGATGTCCATCCAGGCCCCCTCGTGAAGGGCCGCGACACCCGGCATGCATCGTTCAGTGACATAGGCCGGCACGATGCAGCGGCCACGCTCGTTCCATACCTCGACCGTGTCGCCGGTCTTGATGCCGAGACGCGCAGCATCCGAGGCGTTCATCGTCACCTCCTGCTCGTAGGTCTCGCGCAGCCACCCGATGTTGTTGAAGATCGAGTGGGTGCGATGGCGCGGATGCGGGCTGACCAGGTGGAACGGGAAATCCTTGACCTTGGGGTGGTTCAGGGATTCCCAGGGCTCGATCCATTTCGGGATCGCGGGGATCTCGTAGCCGTACTGGGTTCTGGTCCAGTCCGTGATCTGGGCGAGATGTCCGGAGAAGATCTCGATCTTGCCCGACGGGGTGTAGAACGGCTTGCCTTTTTCAACCTGATCACGGAACGCGACCAAAGGCGTGTCGTACTTGAACTTGTAGATGCCGCGCTGCTTGAATTCATCCCAAGGCATCTTTACGCCCTGGTTGGCCATGACGCGGCTGTTCCACCAGTGCAGCAGGTAGGCCTCGTCGACGTCGGTATCGTCCCTGAAGTAGTCGCGCGTGGCGCGCGGATTGTAGCGCTTGCCGAAGTTCGGCACCCTCGGGTCGATCGCCTCGAGGCGATAGGCGAGCTCGGTGAAGACCTGGAAGTCGGTCTTCGATTCACCGAGTGGGGCGATGACTTTCGGGCGATGAATGTAGTAGTGCCCCTTGTACCAGGGGAGCGCCACGTCGTGCCGTTCGAAATGTGTGGCGATGGGCAACAGGTAGTCGGCCCAGATCCCGCTCGGCGTGATGGTCGAATCCATGCAGACGATCAGGCTTTCCTTCTCGCCCTCGGAGTCCCATTTGCGGATCGCCTCGATCTGCTTGTTGATGTGTGTCAGCTGATTGAACCAGTCCGACCCCTGCCAGAAGATGCCACGGACGTTCGGTATGACGCCGTCGAGATTGTCCGAGCGCGGCCAGCAGCCGATCTCTTCGCGCTTCACGTTGGGATAGTTGAGCACGAGATGCGCCCAACGGTCAGACTTGATCGACGCGTACCAGACGTTGGCCCATTCGTCGTAGGGGTAGGCGACGGCCTCGGCCTTCCAGGCCTTGCCGACGCCCTCGGCGCAGCCACCGAGAATGCCGATGTTGCCGGTCATCGCCTGTACCGCGGCCGCCATACGATTGTACTGCTCGCCATAGGCATTGCGGCCGGGTGACCAGGACGCCTTCAGCGCTGCCGGCTTCGTCGTCGCGTACGTCCGCGCGAGCTTACGGATGTCGGCAGCCTTGACGCCACAAATCGTCTCGGCCCATTCCGGCGTCTTCGGCTGGCCGTCCGAATTGCCGAGGATGTAGTCCTTGAAGCTCTCTCGCCCTTTGGCCCAGTCCGGCATCGTTCCTGGGTCCATGCCCTGGCAAAAGCGGTCGATGAACTGCTGGTCGTGCAGGTTCTCCGTGAAGATGACATGGGCCATCGCGGCGAGCATCGCAGCATCCGTGTTCGGCCTGATCGGAATCCACCAGGCGTCGTAGACGGCGGCGCTGTCGGTGTACTGCGGATCGACAAGCACGAACTTGCAGCCGCGCTGCTTGGCAAGCCGCATGTAGTAGAAGGTATTGCCGCCGTGGAACGTATAGGCCGGGTTCCAGCCCCACATGATGATCAGTTTCGAATGGGCGAACGCGTCGTCTTCGTTGCCGTCGTCGATCGTACCGAAGGTGATGCGCGACGAAAACGTGGTGCCCTGATACGAGGGGACCGACCAGGAACTCGTGCGGCAACCGAACATCCCGAGAAAGCGACCGAGAAGGCCTTCGATCTGATCGGATTTGTGTAACACGCCGTAGGATGCGCCGGCGTAGCTCTGGTCGATAAGCGCCGTCGGCCCGTACGTGTTCTTGAGATAGACCATGCGTTCGGCGATTTCGCCGAGCGCTTCATCCCAGGACACGCGCTTGAATTTCGACTCACCACGCTTGCCGACCCGCTTCATCGGATAGAGCAGACGCTCTGGCGAGTAGAGACGAGCACGGTAGGAGCGGCCGCGGAGGCACGCACGAACCTGCGGCTCGAGTTCGGTATCCTTGCCGTAATGGCCGCCTTCCTGGTAGCGGCCGTCGTCGGTCGACAGCCTGACGATGACATCGCCCTTCTTGTGCGCGACGAGCATGTGGCGCGAGCCGCAATTGTGCGCGCAGCTCGTTACGACGGTCGTGAGCTGGTCGTCGGTCGGATAGGGTTCGTAGGCGAACGCCTCGGCGGGCGCGCTGGCGCCGCCGACAGTGCTTGCTGCCGCGCCGGCCGCAAGTGCTGTCTGAAGGAAACCGCGCCGATCGAGATTGAGAAGCCCATCGCCTCCCGTCCCGTTCCAGCTCCCCGCATTTTTCGGATCGATCATGGGAACGGCCTCACTTGCTGGTGCTGTAGCGTGGATTCGACGACGTAGGGCGGCTCTTCGCCCAGTCAGGGATCTTGCTGTCCATTCCGGGCCACGGTGTCCGTGGATACGGATAGCTGTTGCGGTACCAGGCACGCCCGCCGTGACAGCCGAAACACGAGTCGCTCGATCCGGTTTTCGCGAGCGCCTCGATTTCTGCGGCGTTCAGGTAGGAGACGTTGTGGCGGTTCGTGCGGAACTGCTCTTCGTGACAGGTGAGACAACCGTTCGGGGCGTCGGGGGACTCGAAGCTCTCCCTCGATTCGTGCCACGGGCCGGGCAGTTCCATGACTTCGTGCGGGAACTTTCCGTGGCAGAGCAGGCAGGTCTCGGTTGGATTGACGACCTTGCGCAAGGAGAAGCTCGCGGGTGCGGACGTTGCACTGGCACCTGGCGCTTCCTCACGAGGATCGTGGCCCTGGTGGCAGAAATTGCACGACAGGTTCATGACCTGTTTGGAGAATTGCGAGGTCAGATGGCGTGCGTGAAAGCTGAGCTGGTCACCTTCGTAGGTGTCGAGGGTCTGGTACCACGCGATCGCGGCATCGGACGAAAGACCGGCAGGCGACGTCTTGCGCGGTTTTACTTCGAGGATTTCCTTGTGACATGCCAGGCATTGCTCGTTCGTCGCGGTATCGATGTCGGGCTTGAAATGCAACGCGTGCCATGTGGCCTTCAGATGAAGCCCATCTGACCTGAGCGCGGCGATAATGGCTTTGGTATCGGCGCGCAGTTCTTCGGGCGGCCGTTCAGCGGCCCGTATCGTGCCCCCGGCGATCCGCGTGCCCGCAGGCACACTCGCCTTACTGGCACGATCCGTTGCAGGCATCCCCGACTTTCTCGTCGTTTCTGCCGTAGCGGAAGACAGGGCGGGTGGTGGCGAAACCGTCGACACGCGGGAGACTTTTGCGCTGAGCGCCAACAGGCCGACGACACACAAGAAAGCAAATGTGCCCAGCGCAAGAAGCTTTCCGCGTTCGGTTCTGAATTCGGACATAACCGGGATCCTGATCGGGAGGTGCCAAGGCGCACATGTGGCCGACCGGCCGCGGATTGCCGCAGCCGGTCGGGGACGCCGTTACTTCTTCTTCCAATCGGCACATACGTAGCCGGCTCCAGCCATTCCGCTCATGCCGCCCATTCCGGACATGCCGCTCATGCCACCCATGCCGGACATGCCGCTCATGCCACCCATGCCGCCCATGCCGGACATGCCGCCCATGCCACCCATGCCGGACATGCCGCTCATGCCGCCCATGCCGGACATGCCGCTCATGCCGCCCATGCCGCCCATGCCGCTCATGCCGCCCATGCCGCCCATGCCGGACATGCCGCTCATGCCGCCCATGCCGCCCATGCCGGACATGCCGCTCATGCCGCCC
>DAOMWV010000077.1:0-4849 GCA_035436725.1 Hyphomicrobiaceae bacterium | reverse complement strand
ATGCCGGACATGCCACCTTGGGCGAGAACCCAACGTGCACACTCAAAATCCGGACCTGGCTGGGGGACTCCCTGTGCGAATGCGGAAGTCGATGAAAAAACCGCAAGTGCTGCGGCACCCATGAGTCCGAGTGAGTACTTTTTCATTTTACTTCTCCTAAGATTGGCATCGCTGAGCCAAGTGGCGGGGCCAGATGCGATGCCGTGTTGACCGAGACCCCACGGATTTCGACGGTTCACCGGTTCTGCGGCGGTGGACCGGACGTGGTCGTTGTGGGGGCGAGCGACTCCTTTGGACGGTGGAGTCCGCGGATGTCGTATGGACCGGGCATGCCGGGACGCGTGAACGGCGAGTACCAACCACCGTGATCTTTCAGGAACGACAGCGGCGGCAGTGGGCGGTCGATGCCTCTGACCGCGGTTTCAGTTTCGCTGTCCGATGGCGCGCTTCCGGTGATGCGAGGGGCTGCTTCGGGTCTGCGATCCGGTTGCAGGCCGGCGACGAATGGGGCGCTCTCGGCGCGCGCAACGGACGTCGCCGCGACAATGCACACGAGCGCGAGGAGACAGCGTCCCGGCAGAGAGCGCACGCAAGCCGAGACATCGAAGACTATCTGTTCGGATCGCACGTCTCGCACTCCTCTTCCGGCTGCGCGTTAGTTAACGCGCTGCAAGGGGTGTGCCAGAAGAGGACGAGCGGCGATTTATTGTTTTGTTTCAGAACACTAACCGGACACGTCGATACGCGCGACCGGCAGGAACGACTCCCGAAACTGACATTCTGTCAGGCGGATTTTACGGATTCTCCGAAGTGCTCGGATTCACGCGATTTCGCGATCTGACAATTTGTCAGAAGACTCGCGGATCGCGGCTGCAGCGTGCCCAGAGCAACTGCCCGCACTCACGCCAGCAAGGACTTGCCGGTCATGTCCTTCGGCTGCGGCAAGCCCATCAACGCGAGCAGCGTCGGGGCGACGTCGGCGAGGCGGCCGTGGGTGAGCCGTGCGCCGGAGACGCCGAAGAGGATCACCGGCACGGGGTTCGTGGTGTGGGCCGTGTGCGGGCCGCCGGTTTCAGGATCGCGCATCAATTCGCAATTGCCGTGATCGGCGATGACGAGGAGTGCGCCCCCCTGCTTTTCAATTGCTGCAGCGATCCGGCCGAGACCGGTGTCGACGGTTTCGACGGCCTTGATGGCGGCGTCGAGTGAGCCGGTGTGGCCGACCATATCGGGGTTGGCGAAGTTCAGCACGATCAGGTCCTGGTCGCCCGCGTCGATAACGGCAAGCGCCTTCTCGGTGAGCTCGGGCGCGCTCATCTCGGGCTTCAGATCGTAGGTGTCGACCTTGGGTGACGGCACCATGATGCGGTTTTCACGCGGATACGGTGTCTCAACGCCGCCATTCAGGAAGTACGTGACGTGCGGGTACTTTTCGGTTTCGGCCATCCGCGTCTGGGCCAGGCCCTTTGACGCGACGTATTCGCCGAGCGTGTTGGCGAGGCTCTGCGGCGGGGAGAGAACGCCGACGGTGGTGAACTTCTCGTCGTACTGGGTCATCGAGACGATCGAGGCGAGCCGGATATGCGACCCCTTGTCAAAACCAGAGAAGGCCGGGTCGATGAAGGCGGAAAGAATTTCGCGCATGCGGTCGGAGCGGAAATTGAAGCAGAGGAGCGCGTCGCCGTCCTTCATGCCGCCGTATGAACCGATGACGGCGGGCTTGATGAATTCGTCGGTCACGTCCGCCGCATACGACGCGGCGATGGCGTCAGCAGCCGACGAGAAATGCGCGCCCTTTGCGCGAGCGATGGCGGCATAGGCTTCCGACACTCGCGCCCATCTGTTGTCGCGATCCATGGCGTAGAAGCGGCCGACGACGGTGGCGATCGCGACCGATCCCGGCAGCTCGCGTTCGAGGGTGGCAACGTACTCGGCGGCGGACTTCGGCGGGGTATCGCGGCCGTCGGTCATGACGTGAACGACCGTGGGCACGCCGGCTGCGTCGAGAATGCGGGCGAGGGCTGCTGCGTGACGCTGATGGGAATGGACGCCGCCGGGCGAGATCAGGCCGGCGAGATGGCAGGTGCGGCCCGATGCTTTGAGCGCGGCGATCATGCGGACAAGTTCGGGATTGCGCGCGAGGTCGCCGGTCTCGATGGCGTGGTCGATGCGCGGCAGTTCCTGCATGACGGTACGGCCGGCGCCAATGTTGAGGTGGCCGACCTCGGAATTGCCCATCTGGCCGGCGGGAAGGCCGACGTCGCCGCCGGAGGTCGACAGCGTCGCGTTCGGACATTCCGCCATCATTTTGTCGTAGGTCGGCGTCCGGGCCAGGGCGACGGCATTGTCAGCCGTTTCGGCGCGAAGGCCCCAGCCGTCGAGAATGACGAGCATGACGGGACGTTTCGGTTGCATGGTGGAGCCTCGGGCTATTAATTCGGGGCGCAAGCGGCGCTGTGGCTCGCGGGGCACGCGCCGGCTTCTAACGCATGGCGGCGGGCCGTGTCACGGACCTGCAAGGTCAGGGATGGCATAGCACGCTGCGACGCAGCGCGTCACGACGCCGCAAGGCGGTCGACGGACGGGGACATGGGACGGAAACCGGGGGGCCGGCATGAGCAGTACTTTCCACGAAGTTCTTCACGACAAGGATCGCCGAGACAAGTGGATCGGCGTCTACATCGGCATCCTGGCGGTGCTGCTCGCGGTCTGCGGCGTCGGCGGCGGCAACGCGTCCAAGGACGCCACGCGCGCGAACATAGAGGCGGCAAACACATGGAACTTCTTCCAGGCGAAGAACCTGAGGCGCACCGTCGTGCGGCTTCAGAATGAGGATTTAGAGCTGCGGCTCAAGACGGACGCGGCGCTCTCGCCCGAGGCACGCAAGATCATCGAGGAGAAAATCGCCTCGTACAAGGCACTCGATCAGCGGCTGACGAGCGAGCCGTCGACCGGTGAGGGCCTCGACGAACTTTTCAAGAAGGGCAAGGGCCTCGAGGAAGAGCGCGATATTGCTCTCAGAAAGGACCCGTATTTCGACTACTCGCAAGCACTGCTGCAAATCGCCATCGTGCTGGCCACCGTCGTGCTGATCGTCCCGCAGCTGTGGCTGCTCGGCGCCAGCGCCGTCGTAGGCAGCGTCGGGCTGGCGCTGATGCTCAACGCTTTCACGCTCGCGGTCCGCGTGCCGGGAATTGGATGAGGGCCGGACGCGGCGCACTCCGGTGTGTGCAGATCGGAGACCGGACCGGCCGACTGTGATCGATGACCGCGATCAGGGCTTCAGATACGAGTAGCCCTTGGTCTGGAGATGGGCGACCTCGGCGACGCCCGAGGGGACGATGTCTTCGGCGTTGACGTCGAACAGATCCTTGTCCGGGTCGATCTTGCGCTGGACGAGGGTGTTCTTGCAGACGAGGAAGGCGACCTTGTTCGAGGTCTTGAGGTCCGCGATCGTTCCCTGCAGCGCCATGTCGGTCGTCGCGAGGCGCAGGATGTTTACCCCGTCGCCATGCATGACAACCTTGATGTCGGCGTTGTCCTTGCCGACGGCTGCGATGTGGTTGCGGATATTGCCGAGAGCCTGCTTGTAGGCCTTGCCGTCGGTGCTGTCGCCGTTGAGGTGGTAGACGACCTTGACCTTGCCGTAGCGGCTGTCCTGTGCGGCGGCGGGGGCGGCCAGAACCACCATTCCGAGCAGCGGGGCCATGACGCCGAATGAGAGCAGCGTTCTTTTCGAAATCACCTTGAGCATGCCGGTCCTCCATGGATGCTGATGCGGCAAAATGCCGACATTGGCCGATGCTGGCGCGTTTCCTCAGTCACCCTCTCTGGGGGTGTGACCGGCGAGGCTATCGTAATTCTACGCAGTTACCAGTCAAATCTGCCGACATCGCAATGTTTGCACGTAAGTGCCGAGCTCGGGCCCGGGTGGCGCTGCCAGCGGGACTTGCGGCAGGGTGGCCGGAGGGGTATCGGAGGGGCGGTTTTCCAAACGCAAGACAGGGTCCGACAATGACGACGCATTCCCTCCTTCTTCTCCCCGGTGATGGTATCGGCCCGGAAGTCATGGCCGAAGTGGAGCGCGTGGTCGCGTTCTTCAACGACAAGGGCCGCGTCAAGTTCAAGACCGAGACGGCCCTTTGCGGCGGCGCAGCAATCGATGCTCACGGCGTGCCGGTGACGGATGAGACGGTCGCGAAGGCGATGGCGGCGGACGCGGTGATCTTCGGGGCGGTCGGCGGGCCGAAGTGGGACAAGGTCGCCTACGAGAAGCGCCCGGAGGCCGGACTCCTGCGCCTGCGCAAGGATCTGGACCTGTTCGCCAACCTGCGGCCGGCGATCTGCTATCCGGCACTCGCGGAAGCGTCGTCGCTGAAGCGCGAACTGGTCGAAGGGCTCGACATCCTCATCCTGCGCGAACTCACCGGCGGTACGTACTTCGGCCAGCCGAAGGAGATGGTGACGCTCGGCGATGGCCAGAAGCGAGCGGTCGACACGACCGTCTACACCACGAGCGAAATCGAGCGCATCGCGCGCGTCGCGTTCGATCTCGCGAAGAAGCGGCGCAACCTCGTGCATTCGGCCGAGAAGCGGAACGTGATGATCACGGGCCTGCTGTGGAACCAGACCGTCACGGCGGTGCACGAGAAGGACTACAAGGACGTGAAGCTCGATCACATCCTGGCGGACGCGTGCGCGATGCAGCTCGTGCGCAATCCGAAGCAGTTCGACGTGATCGTCTGCGACAACCTGTTCGGCGACATGCTGTCGGACGAAGCGGCGATGCTGACCGGCTCGCTCGGCATGCTGCCGTCCGCTTCGCTCGGCGCCGCCGATGACCAAGGCC
>DAOMWV010000076.1:0-12731 GCA_035436725.1 Hyphomicrobiaceae bacterium | reverse complement strand
ATCGACCTCGGTGGTATCGGCGTTATCGCTCCGGGCACCGTGCTCGTTGGCAATGCGCTTGAATACACCGTTCCAGCCACCGGACTTCCGGCTGCCGGCGCCTCGATCGGCGCTGGATATGATGCCGCTGCCGACTACAACAAGCGCATCGAGGGCATCCGCTACGACTCTCCGTCGCTGGCCGGCTTCCAGATCGGCGCGAGCTACGGTGAAGCGTCCAGCACCCTGCCCTACAACGGCGGTGCCGGCACGACCGACCTCGGCAATGCCTACGCTGTGAACCTCCGCTACGCCGGTGAGTTCTCGGGCGTTCGTCTCGCTGCCGCGATCGGTTACGAACTGATCAATCAGGACAGCATCGTCAACACCGCCAACCGTCCGACGCGTAATACGCGTATCGGTGGCTCGCTCTCGATGATGCATGTTCCGACCGGCCTGTTCGTTCAGGGTAGCTACACACGCTTCGACTCCGACCTCGGCGCCGACAAGCGTGACGGCAACGTCTGGCACGTCGCTGGCGGTATCAGCCAGAACTGGTTCGGCATCGGCAGAACCGCACTCTATGGTGAGTATGGCGCTGGTTCGGACATGTTCCACACCAATCGCGTCCTCGGGGCTGGTGCTCCCGGAGACTCCTCTCGCTTCTGGGGTCTCGGCATGGTGCAGCACATCGACGCTGCTGCCATGGAACTGTTCGTCGGCTATCGTAACTTCCGCGCCGAGGACAGCGCAGGTAACAAGTCGAACGACATCGACCTGATCACCGGTGGTGCACGCATCCGCTTCTGATTTGACGGCGCTTCGGGTGCCGACCAGCACCCGCGCCTGATCGGATAACGGGAAGGCCGCTCGCGAGAGCGGCCTTTCTGGTTTTTCGCGCCGCGCCCTGTCATCCCGGATGCGGCGCAGCGTGTACCGCGGTGCACCGCTGATCCGGGACCTCGGGGTATTGTGCGAGATCCCGAGTCCGCGTTGCAGGACTTCGCCCCGCACCGCACACAGGATGACTGCAGGGACAGTGAACCAAACGCGAAATTGCCCTGCGGCCGGGAAAGCCGCAGGGCGCCGTCGGCAGTCAATCAGCGCGTAGCAGGTTGGGGGCTACGCGCCGGATCCAGTGCGCAAGGTTCAACGCGCGACCTTGTCCTGCTGCTCGAAGAACGTCTTGGCGTCGAACGCCTGGGCAGAGCCGGCAACACCGGCGACGAGGGCGACTGCGACGAGGGCGTTGAGAATTGTCTTCATGATCTTGTCTCCGTTTTGTCTGGCCGCGCTCGGGCGGCGGGTTCCTGGATGTCTGTTCAGTTCATGAACTGGATGGCCTCGGGCGTCGCCGCGAGGGCGTTCGCCTTGGCCTCACGGACCTGCTCGTCGACCGAGCGGGTCTTCTGATCGCCGCCGGACGGAGCACCGGTCAAAGCCCGGCGCAGCCATTCCGCGAGCGCGCAATCAGTGGACGATCGCTGCATGGTTGCCTCCTCGATGACAGGTGGTTCCGTCTCGGCCGACGTCGCGTCAGCGCGCGGTCTTGGCCTGCTGTTCCCAGAACGTCTTGGCGTCGAAAGCCTGAGCGGAGCCGGCGACACCGGCGACGAGGGCGACTGCGACGAGGGCATTGAGAACCGTTTTCATGGGATATCCTTTGCTCATTCATCTTCGGGTTGCGCCGGTTCCGGTGTGGATCGGCGGGCAGGTCGTTGCGGCCTGCTTACCCGAGATACGCACGGCCCCCTCGAAATGAAACACCGCCTCACCGGCGTGTGACATCAGTTGGCGGGGTGTGACAGGTACGTGATGAAACGCCTGCGACGCCGGGATCGGTCACCTTTTGGTGCCCGTCCGGATCGCCCGTCGTTTCAGGTGATGTGCGTTGGTTTCACTGCACGCGCGTTTGTGATCACGGAATTGATCGCGGTGCCTTCTCTGCTTTCTTCGCAGCGTGTTGCATCGGCCATCGCGTTCACGATACCGGGAGCGGGCGCCTCATGCGTCCGACGACGCATCGAACGTCGCCGCAAAAGCGCGCTTCAGGGCGACGTCGATGTCGTCCAATGTCACGGGCAACCCGAGATCGACGAGGCTCGTCACGCCGTGGTCGCGTATCCCGCACGGCACGATTCCATCGAAGTGTTCGAGGTCGGGCTCGACGTTGATCGATATGCCGTGAAACGAGACCCAGCGCTTCAGGCGGATGCCGATGGCCGCGATCTTGTCTTCCCGCCCGTTCCCCTTCTCCGGCCTTCGCACCCACACGCCCACGCGGTCGGGCCGCGTCTCACCACGGACGTTGAACTCGGCGAGCGTGGCGATCACCCAGCGTTCCAGCATGGTAACGAAACGGCGCACGTCTCCGTTCGCGCGCCGCTTTACGTCGAGCATGACGTAGACGACGCGCTGTCCGGGGCCGTGGTAGGTGTACTGGCCGCCGCGGCCGACATCGTAAACGGGGAAACGGTCGGGCATCAGCAGGTCGGCGGGTTTAGCGCTTGTACCGGCCGTGTAGAGAGGCGGATGCTCGAGTAGCCAGATCAGCTCCGGGGCCGTCCCTGCCGCAATGGCCGTGGCGCGCCCCTCCATTTCGGCGACAGCGTCGAGGTACGGCACAGGCGCGGCCGAGATCCGCCATTCGACGGGGTGGCCGCCGATCCGGACGATGGTGCTCGCTGTTGGCTCTGACACCTGCCGGCCGGCTCCCGAGTTGCAGATCGCGCCTTCGGCGCTGGCACTGGCCCCGCCGAGGGATGGTCGCTATATAACCTCATGTCCCTCTGCTGTAGAGGGTTGCGTCCAATCTTCGTTGAATTCCACGCCTCCGGAGGCCCCTTGCCCTTCGCTCCCAGCATCGTCGAGGCCGTCGGCAGGACGCCGCTTATCAAACTCAGGCGCGCGTCCGAGGAGACGGGCTGCACCATTCTCGGCAAGGCCGAATTCATGAACCCCGGTCAGTCGGTCAAGGATCGCGCGGCGCTGTTCATCATCCGCGACGCCGAGAAGCGCGGCCTGCTGAAGCCCGGAGGCACCATCGTCGAAGGCACGGCGGGCAATACCGGGATCGGTCTCACGGTGATCGGCAATGCGCTCGGGTACCGTTCCGTGATCGTCATTCCCGAGACGCAGGCGCAGGAAAAAAAGGATACGCTGCGGCTCCTTGGCGCGGAGCTCGTCGAAGTGCCGGCGGTGCCGTACAAGAACCCCAACAACTACGTGAAGTATTCCGCGCGGCTTTCGGAGGCTCTGGCGAAGTCCGAGCCCAATGGCGCGATCTGGGCCAACCAGTTCGACAACGTGGCCAACCGCGAGGCGCACATCGCGACGACGGCGCCGGAAATCTGGGAGCAGACCGGCGGCCAGGTCGACGGCTTCGTCGCGGCCGTGGGTTCGGGCGGCACGCTCGCGGGTACCGCCATGGGGCTCAGGGCGAAGAACCCCGGCATCCAGATCGCGCTCGCCGATCCGCCGGGGGCTGCGCTTTATTCCTATTACACGGCTGGCGAGCTGAAATCGGAAGGGTCCTCGATCACCGAGGGGATCGGGCAAGGACGCATCACGGCGAACCTCGAAGGCTTCAGGGTCGATCATGCCTTCCAGATCCCGGATGCGGAAGCGGTCGGCATCGTGTTCCAACTGCTCGAGGAGGAAGGGCTCTGCCTCGGCTCCTCGTCGGGTGTCAACGTCGCCGGTGCGATCCGGCTCGCCAGGGCACTCGGTCCTGGCAAGACCATCGTCACCATCCTCTGCGATTACGGCACGCGGTATCAGTCGAAACTCTTCAATCCCGAGTTCCTGAGATCGAAGCAGCTGCCCGTGCCACGCTGGCTCGCCGAAAAGAGCGCGCCACCGCCGTCCGTTTTCGTGGATCCTGTTTGAGCCCGCCCCTGATGACCGAACTTCTCTACCGCACCGACGCCTACATCAAGGAGATCCCTGCGCGTGTCGTCGACGTCAACCCGCAGGGTGGCATCGTCCTCGACCGCACACCGTTCTACGCCTCGGCTGGTGGCCAGCCCGGCGACCGTGGTGTCATCCACTTCGCGGGCGGCGAGTGCGCCATCGCGACGACGGTCTACGACAGCACAGACAAGTCACGGGTCGTGCATGTGGCGGCAGAGGGTGCGCCACGTCCGGCTGCGGGTGACGAGGTGACCGTCGCGCTCGACTGGGCATTGCGCCACCGTCACATGCGCATGCATACGGCTCTCCATCTGATGTGTTCGCTCGTGAAGTTTCCTGTGACGGGCGGGCAGATCGGTGCGGACGAAGGCCGCCTCGATTTCGACATCGAGGATGCATCCGCTGTCGACAAGGACAAGCTGACTGCCGATATCATGGCGCTCGTCGCCGCCGACCATCCTGTCGGCGAGCGCTGGATCACGGACGCGGAGCTCGAGGCCAATCCCGGCCTCGTCCGGACGATGAGCGTGAAACCTCCGATGGGCTCGGGACGTGTGCGTCTCGTGCTGATCGGGGAGACCGGCTCCGTCGATATGCAGCCGTGCGGGGGCACGCACGTCCGATCGACCAGTGAGATCGGCGCCGTTGCCGTCACGAAAATCGAGAAGAAGGGCAAGATCAACCGCCGCATACGCGTGGCGTTCGTTTGAGTTCGGAAAGCCCGGCCGGACTTTTGCATTCCCATCCACGAACCCTTCCCGTAACAAGGGGAGGGAAAAACGAAGAGACCGAGGAAACGACCCGATGACCGCTGATCCTTCCCGCTGGATGGTTTCGACAGACTGGCTCGCAAAGCATCTCGATGCCCCCGACGTCGTCGTTCTCGACGGTTCGACGCACCTGCCGACATCCGGCCGGAATGCAAAGGCTGAATACGCCGAAGGCCATATTCCCGGCGCGCAGTACTTCGACATCGACGCCATCTCGGACAAGTCGAACCCGCTGCCGCACATGCTGCCGTCGACGGTTCAGTTCGCGTCGACGATGAAGAAGATGGGGATCGGCGACGGCATGCGCGTCATCGTCTACGACAGCGAAGGCTATTACTCCGCCCCGAGGGTCTGGTGGACCTTCCGCATCATGGGGCACGACGACGTGGCCGTGCTCGACGGCGGGCTCAAGAAGTGGAAAGCGGAGGGACGGCCGCTCGAAGACCTGCCGCCGAGCCCGCGCACGCCCAGACATTTCACACCGCGCTTTCGCGCCGGCCTCGTACGGGACGCGGCAGAAGTAAAGCATCTCATCCGCGATCCGATGGTGCAGATCGTCGATGCCCGCGCGGCCGCCCGCTTCAAGGGCTCGGTGCCGGAGCCGCGCAAGGGCCTGCGGTCGGGACGCATTCCGTCGTCGCTCAACGTGCCGTTCCAGTTGCTGGTCAATGCGGACGGGACGCTCAAGTCGAAGGATGAGATTGCCGATGTTTTCGATGCAGCCGATGTCGATGTGAACCGGCCGATCGTGACGAGTTGCGGATCGGGTGTCACGGCATGCGTGCTCGCATTCGCGCTCGCCCAGATCGGACACCCCGACACCGCGATCTACGACGGGTCGTGGTCGGAGTGGGGCGCGCGCGAAGACCTTCCGATCGAAACTGGTTGAGAACGAGCCGTTCTCTGCTCCGATGCGCCCGTAGGCGTAACCCACTGCCGTCAGCAGTCATCAAGCGCGCGCGATATATTTTCCGCGCGCTCCATACCTCGTGCGATGATCTTGACGCGGCTTCAACCGTCGTCTTAGCCTTCGAGCATGATGTGTGAGACGCGTCTGGTGTGACCAGATCTGTTTCTGAGAATTTTTCCTTTTGATACTTCGGCGGGGGCCTCTCATGGCGACTTTTACTGGCACATCCGGCAACAACGTCATCAATTCCGGCAACGGAACGATCACAGGCTTCACCGGCGGAACGCTTGCGCAGCTTCAGGACGGTGTCGGCGATACATTCAACGGGCTTGGTGGCGACGATGTGATCGCGTCCGCAGGTGGCGCGGACATCATCAACGCTGGTGACGGAAACGATGACGTCAGCGGTCGCGCCGGCAATGATACAATGAACGGCGGCAACGGCTTCGACGAATTGCGGTACGATCGCGAAGCGGCCGGTGGCCGTGGTGTGACGGTCAATCTTGCGACAGGCATCGCCACCGATGCGTTCCTGACCACCGACTCGATATCCAATTTCGAAATCATCCGCGGTACTGCATTCGCAGATACGTTCATCGGCGGCAACCCTGCGAACGGTTCTGCGGTGGTTGGCATTCTCGATGGTTTCGAAGCGTTCCGCGGTCTCAATGGTGCCGATACTATCACGGGTGGTGCTGGCTATGACGAGGTCCAGCACGACCGTGATGCTGTTGCGGGCGGTACGGGCGCAGTCACCGTCAATCTCATCACGCAAAGGGCGACAGACGGCTTCGGGACGATCGACATCCTGAGTGGGATCGAAGGCGCGCGAGGCACGAACCAGGGCGACACCCTGATCGGGAACTCAGGAGACAACACGTTTACCGGCCTAGGGGGCGCGGACACGATTACCGGTGGGGACGGGATCGATACGCTCCGCTACGACCGGGATGTGAACGAGGGCGGGGCCGGCGGCATCGTCGCCAACCTTCAGGCAGGGACCATCACCGACGGATTTGGTGCAGTCGACAGCGTCAGCGGTATCAATGCGATCCGCGGCACGCTGCAAAACGATTCCTTCGTCGGCAACAACGATGTCCGCTTGCTGACCGATCAGTTCCAGGGACTTGCCGGCAACGATACGATCGACGGCGGGATCGGATACGACGAGGCACGCTACGACAACGACGAGGATTTCAACGGCACGCTCGGGGTCAACGTCAATCTTGCGACTGGCATCGCTACGGACGGGTTCGGAAACACGGACTCTCTCATCAGCATCGAAAACGTGCGCGGCACCAGTCGCGTCGATACACTTGTCGGAGACGGTGCGAATAACAGGTTGGCCGGACTTGCCGGCAACGATACGATCGATGGCGGTGCCGGTAACGACGCGGTCGAGTACAGATACGACGAGTTCAACGGTGCTTCTGCCGGTGTGAGCGTCAATCTCGTCACAAACCGAGCGACCGACGGGTTCGGAAACATCGACACACTCATCAGTATCGAATCTGCGGGCGGGACTAGTTTCGCTGACACGTTCCTTGGAAACGCCGGCAACAATGCTTTCACAGGGTTTGCAGGCAACGACACGATCAACGGAGGGACCGGAGTTCAGGATACCGTCCGTTACGACGGCGACTGGATCTACGGCGGGCTCTCGGGAGTGAACGTCAACCTTGCCACGGGCGTCGCTACCGACGGCTTCGGCAATACGGACAGCCTGACTGGCATCGAGTGGGTGCGCGCCTCTCGTTTTGCCGATACGCTTACAGGAAGTGCGGACAACAATCTCTTCGCTGGCCTGATGGGCAGCGATACGATCAATGGCGGCGCCGGCGTCGACATCGCCGCGTATGTCTACGACATACTGGCGCGTGATGAATCTGTCACTCTGCAGGCGGTCAACGTCAATCTGACGACCGGAATTGCGGTTGATAGCTTCGGCTCGCAGGACTCTCTCACCGCAATCGAGTCCGCATGGGGCGGACTGCTCAACGACACGTTCTATGGAAACAGTGCCGGAAACACCTTCGCGGGTTTCGCCGGGAACGATACGATGAATGGCATTGGCGGGTTTGATACCGCCGACTACTCGCAAGACGAAGAGATCGGCCGAATTCTGTTTCTCTCCGGGAACGGTGCGGTCACCGTCAACCTGGTAACCGGCCTGGCGACGGACGGCTTCGGGAACACCGATACACTTATCAACATGGATGGTGCGATCGGCACTGCGTACAACGATACGATGACCGGCAACGCCGCTGCCAATCGCTTCGTGGGTGGCGCCGGCATTGATACGCTCAATGGCGGCGATGGCAACGATACACTCGACGGAGGCGTCGGTAACGATTCGCTGACCGGTGGCCTCGGCGACGACACCTACAACATCGATGTCGCAACCGACATCGTCATCGAACTCGCCAATCAGGGGACCGACACCGTTGCGAGTACCGGTAACTACACGCTCAAGGTGAATTTCGAAAACCTCACCCTCCTCGGCAATGCCACGACGGGTAACGGCAATACTGTCGCCAACATCATGATCGGCAACGTGCGCAACAACGTGCTGGCCGGCAAGGAAGGAAACGATACGATCACGACCGGCCTCGGCACCGACACGGTCATTTTCGATCGCGCACTTAACGCCGCCACGAACGTGGATCACATCACCGATTTCGATGTCGTGTCGGACACCATCCGACTTGCATCGAACATTTTCACGGCCGCGGGTCCGCTGGGTACGCTCGACGCAGTGGCCTTTGTCGTCGGCGCATCGGCCGGAGATTCGTCCGATCGCATCATATATAACTCGGCGACCGGCGAGGTGTTCTATGATGCCGACGGAGATGGCACCGGAGCGCAGGTCCTGTTCGTCGTGCTCGACAACGCACCGGCCACGCTGTCCAATCTGGACTTCATCGTCGCCTGACAGGGCGAGGCGTCTTGAGCGCGGTAGCCGTGCCGTATGATGTGTCTTGGCCGGTTGGGATCTGCACGGCTACCGACCTGTCGCGCCGTCAGAACCGGAGCGTGCCGTAGAGGCGGACGTTGCGTCCGGGCTGGAGCACTTCGTCCTTCTTGTAGGAGACGTGGTTCCTGATTTCCTCGTCGAGCAGGTTCTGGCCAGCAAGGCCAACGGTGAGGCTTGGGACGAGGCCCAAGCCGGAGCCGAGCCGGAACGTGTAGCTCACGTCGGCATTGAGTAAGTTGTAGCCGGCAGTGGAGGTTTCGAATGCGGCGGTATCCTTCTGCGCGAAAGCGTGAAGCAGACTGATCGACGCGCGCCAGTTTTCGTCGCGATAGAAGAGGCCACCACCGATGCGCATCGGCGCGATGCGCGGCACGTTCGTGCCGTCCGCGAACGTCGCGCGCACGACGTCGAACTGTGCCGAGATGCCCCACACGCCGTTCCAGACGCGGCCGACATCCAGTTCTCCAGCGAATTCGAAGCCACGGAAGGTCGCATCGCGCTGGCTGTAGACGATCTGGTCCAGTTCGAGTGTGGGATCGGCGGCGCAGCTGATGAATTCATCGTCGCACTTGAGACCCGTGAAGCGCTTGAAGACGAAACCGTCGAACTTTTTCCAGAAGGCCGCCATGTCGACGCGCCAGTTTCCTTTGGCGCGGGCGAGGCCGATCTCGAATGCGGTTGCGCGTTCGCGCCGAAGGTTGGGATCGCCGATCTCGAAAGTCGCGGTGGCTTCGTGCGGGCCTTTCGAGAAAAGTTCAGCGGCGTCGGGCGCGCGGCTCACGATCTGGGCTGTGGCGCGCGCGGTCAGGCCGAGTGGCAGATCATAAAGCGCGCCGGCGCTGACGGACGGTGTTACGAAGCGACGCGTGCGCTCCTCTTCACCGGCGGGGCCATCCGCCGGGTCGTAAGTGGCGGGAAAGAGCCCGGCTGTGCCCTCGACGCGGGTGCCTTCGATGCGGGCGGCGCCTTGCAGGCGGAGATTGCGGGTCAGTCGTAACTCCTCGAAGAGATAGGCCGCGATCGAGGTTGTGCGGTTCGGCGCGAGGAGTTCTCCGCCCTCCCCTGCTGCGGATAGCTTGCGTGCGTTGATTTCGGTGCCGAACGCACCGCGCAATTCGCCGAGCGCCGTCGCGACGGGACGGTGCTGCAGTTCGACACGTGCTTCGCCCGCGCGCTTCCGGAAGGTCGAGCCGATCTCGGTGACGCCGGCTTCTGTTGCGATCTCGTCGTGGCGGTAGTCGGTGAAGCCCGCCCAGAAGCGGAGCGCTTCGAGGCTGCTGTCGCGGAAGCGGATTTCACCCTTCGTATTGAGCTTGGTCTGTTCGAGGTCGATGGACAGGTTCTTCGCCGCCGCTTCCTCGCCCGGCACGTGATACCGCGACGCGAAATGCGTGATGGATGCGCCGATGTAGCCGTCGGGGCCGAGTACGGACGCGCCGATGGAGCCGCCATTCTGGACGAACGACGAGTTGGCCTGACGCCCGCGAGGGGTGGCATAGTCACCGGCCTCGCGATAGAAAACATCAGCATGGACGGCACCGGCACGACTGCCCGCGTCGAGGCTGGCCGAACCCATGGATCCCGAAGAGACACTGTCGAAGGACCCGCGCACGACGCCGGAAAAACCGTTCCGCGGGGCGAACTGCGGGATGCGGTTGTTCTCGACGCTGACGACGCCGCCGATGGCCTGCGAACCGTAGCGGAGGGCCGCAGGGCCGCGCACGATCTCGATGCGATCGGCGGCATTCGGGTCCATGGGCACGCCGTGATCTTCGCTGAGATCGGAGACGTCGTGGCTGGCGACGCCGTTTTCCTGCAGCCGGACGCGATAGTTTTCGAGGCCGCGAATGAGCGGACGGCTGGAGCCGGGTGCGAAGGTCGACGCCGAAACGCCGGGGCGGGTGGAGATGGCGTCGGCGATCTGTGACGGGGCGCCCGATCGCGTGACGTCACCTTCTGTGACGATCGTCGTCGAGGCGAAGGCGCCGCTGTCGACGAGCAGGCCGGGCAAGGAGGGCGCCGAAAGATCGGCCGTCACCGCTTGCGACGGCGCTGTTGGCTCCGGCGGCGCTACCGGCTGGGGCGCCGGCGCGGTCTTTGCTGCAGTTGCCTTTTTCGGGGCGGGCGCTGATGGAGCCTTCTGAGCGGGGGCAGGAGCAGCCGGTATGGTGGCGGATGGCGCGGCACGTGGTGGCGCCACAGGACTCGGCGCAGTGACAATTACGCCAGGTAACTGGACCTGAGCTTCGGCTGCCGTTGCGATCGCGACCGCAACGCTTGCAAGGACTGTCGCTCGCCTGGACATATGCACCACCCCTGAATGTTATGTTGTTACATAACAATACGGCGGCAGTGGATGGGAGGGCTGGCGCGCATAATGCGACTTCCTAGTTGCAACAATGTAACATATCATTGGTTGGTGGCGCCAACGATGTTCTTGACAGCGTGCGGTACTTTCCCGATACGAAGCTCATGATTCCGATGTTCGCCAGCATCCGACGTACCGCCGCCGCGTTTCTGCGGTCGCGATGACGCGTGCCTGAGGCACGACGCCCGCGAGCCGCGCCCGAAGCGCGGCTTTTTTGTTGCCTACGCTGCCCTCCCCTTCCCGCCTGACCTCCCGGAGACCGCACATGGTCAAGCTCAAGTCCAAGACCCCCACCATTTTCATCGACGGCGAAGCCGGCACCACGGGCCTCGAAATACGCAACCGGCTCGCGGTTCTGCCGCAGATCGCGGTGAAGAGCATCGCGCACGACAAGCGCAAGGACCCTGCCGCACGGCAGGCGCTCATGAAGGAAGTCGACCTCGTCGTCCTCTGCCTGCCGGACGATGCGGCGAAGGAATCGGTCGCGCTCGCCGATCAGCTCGGTGCCGACAGCCCCGCCATCATCGATGCGTCGACGGCGCATCGCGTCGCCCCCGGCTGGGTTTACGGGTTTCCCGAAATGACGAAGGGCCACGCGAAGGCCGTCGCAGACGCGCGGCGCGTGGCCAATCCGGGCTGCTATCCGACGGGCGGCATCGCCCTCCTCAGGCCACTCGTCGAGGCCGGCGTGATGGCCGCCGACTTTCCCGTCACGGTCAACGCCGTGTCGGGTTATTCGGGCGGCGGCAAATCGATGATCGAAGCCTACGAGGCAGGTACGGCGCCGTCGTTCGAGATGTATGGCCTCGGCATGGCGCACAAGCACGTGCCGGAACTCCAGAAATATTCGCTGCTGTCGACGCGGCCGATCTTCGTGCCGTCGGTCGGGAATTTCCGGCAGGGCATGCTGGTCGCCGTGCCGCTGCATCTGTCAGCGCTGAAGGCGGGCACGTCGATCGGTACGCTCAAGGAGATCCTGACGACGCATTATAAGGGCAGCGAGCTCGTCTCCGTGATCGACCAGGCCGATGCATCGACGAAGGGCGGGCGCATTCCGGCGGAAGCGGTCAACGGCACGGACAAACTCGAACTCAGGGTGTTCGGCTCGGACGACGTGAAGCAGGCTGTTCTCGTCGCGCGGCTCGACAATCTCGGCAAGGGCGCGTCAGGTGCCGCCGTGCAGTGCATGCGGCTGATGCTCGGCTGCTGATAGACGTTCCGTCTCGCCGGCCGGTCCGGTGAGACGGACGCCGGCCGCCGAATTCACACGGGCGATCTGCCGTGTTCGCGTTCAGCGCTTTTCCGGATGCCGACCGTGTTTGGACGGTTCTGTGCCGTTACAGCCGGATGATTCAGGACGGCGCGGAACTGGACGCCGATACCGAACTTCCCGCGATGTCTCAGGTCACACTCGATGTCGATGTCGTGCGCCTCCACGATCAGACGGAATTCGTGCGGCAGCCACGGCGGGACCTCGCATTCCAGAAGGGCGCCGCCCGGAGAAATGTTGCGGACGAGGCAGGCGAAGCGGGCACGCCCCGGAGCCGCGATCCAGGCGTGCCAAAGGGTCTGGCGGCGGCCGAAACTGCGCCGCTCGATCGGCGACGTGATTGCTTCACTGGCCATGCGGGGCACTCCAGAGCAGCGTGAATGGCGGCCAGGCGTCGTGTAATGGCGGCCGTCTCAGGAAACACTATCTCCGTTTTGTTAAGCAATCTTTTCCCGAACGCGGAGAATCGGCGCGCTAGGCACCTTGCGCGCGGGCGGGCTGCTGCTCATTTTCTTCGCCTTGCGACTTTACATAATACAAAGGCCCCG
>DAOMWV010000075.1:0-12824 GCA_035436725.1 Hyphomicrobiaceae bacterium | reverse complement strand
ATCGGGAACAAGGTCCCGATCTCGTTACTGAATCCCGCTGGCGCTACCAGCCCGCTAGCGGCTAAAAGGTCCGAAAACTCCAGCTTCGAATGAGGGCACGTTGGAGCTCAGAGCACGAGCTTCTCGAAGGCGAGCCATTCTCGACGCATTACGAGGCGCAGGCGCTGATCAAGCGGTGGCGCCGGCACGACCATACAGTCAGGCTGCACTCTTCGGTCGGCTACCGCCCACCTGCCCACGAAACGATCTTGCCGTCGGCGTCTGCCCTGGCCTAAGCTGCGCTACGGCCAGCCCGGAAATTGGCCGATCGCGGCCGGACTATAACTTAATTCCTTGTATCGCAGTCAGGGGAAGGGCGCCAAAGGGTCCTCAAGAGGATCATCGAACGGGACTGGACGAGCCGGAGATGTCGCCGCCCGAAGTTGCTACCACCCTCACCGATGCCGAAAAGACCTTCGTCTCAGCGGCATTCGCCTGTCGCATCTTGAAAGCTGATGGATTGGCAACTTCGCCCGCCGTCATCGGCATGAAGGCCGCTGATGCCTTCGCCAACCCAACGATATCTATCAATCAGCTCCGGCAGACAGAACTTACCTGCCTCAAGGTCACCGAATGGGGGTGTTTCTAACTGTCGACGTAATGGCGACGCTAGAGTTGGCATTGCGGGCGTCGGGGCTCGTTCATGCCGATGCCGATCGGCGGCCAAGGCTGCGCTCCGACAATGGTCCATTCGACGTCGCCAACGATCTGTCCGGACGGCTCGAAGCCCGGTGCATACGGCATGTCAGCGGCAAGCCTAATCACCCGGTGACCCAAGAAATGATTGAGCGCTCGTGCCCATCACCGACGAGCCGCATCCTGCTCGAACATTAACACCTGTCCGGCAACCTCGAGCGTGCCATCGACGACGTCGTCGACCACTACAATTATCCGCCGCTAACATGAGAGGCCGGACAACCGCACGCCGCTGACGTTTACTTCCAGGGAAGCGCTCCCATCCTAGAGCGGCGACGACAGTTCAATCGACGAGCCATCCAGCAATGGCGCAAGCAGCACTTCAACGCAACAGCATAAACTGCAACCAAATGGGCCGAACGCTCCGTTAGATTGGACGCTCAAATGATCCAACGCCTTTCGACGGACAGTCATGACGGCGCGCGTTAAGACCTAGCGTCGGGTCGGGCAGTCCACGCTGCGGCGACATCTGCGGCATCGCAAGCTCGATCTTGCGCTCCGAAGCGATGTCGGACCCTCATCGGCGGGTGTGCGCGATATCTGGAACGCCGCAGGCTCGATGACCTATTTGATCCCCGCGCGCATGAAGCCTTGTACGAACTGGCGCTGGAACAGCAGGAACCCGATCAGCAGAGGCGCTGACGTCATCAGCGTCGCCGCGCAGATCACCGACCAGTCGATCCCTTGATCCGATGACGAGAAGACTTGCAACCCGACGGTCAGCGGGCGCGATTCCACCGAATTCGTGACGATCAGCGGCCACAGGAAATTGTTCCAGTGGAAGCTGACCGAAACGAGGCCATAAGCGAGATACGTTGGCCGCGCGAGCGGCACATAGACCCGCCACAATGTTTCGAGTGGCCCCGCGCCTTCGACGCGTGCCGCGTCGTCGAGTTCTTTCGGCACCGTCTTGAACGTCTGCCTGAGCAGGAAAATTCCAAAAGCGGATGCGACGTAGGGCAACGCGATGGCAGGGATCGTATCAAGCAGTCCGAGCTTGCTCATCGTTTTGTAGTTTTCGACGATCAGGACGTCCGGCATTATCATCAGCTGCGCAAGAACCAGCGCAAATGCCAGTCCGCGGCCGGGGAATTCGTAGCGGGCAAAGGCATAGGCGGCCAGCGTGCAGAGCACCAGCTGGCACGCGAGCACCATCGTCACGAGAATGAACGTATTCAGGAAATAGCGGGCGAACGGCGCCGCCGCCCAGGCCCTCGAGAAGTTTTCGAGCGTCAGCGGCGCAGTCAGCACGAACCGCGTCGAGTATTCGCCGGGATGAAACGCCGTCCAGACCGCGTAGGCGAGTGGCAGGATCCAGAGGATCGCGAGAAGCCACGCCGCTACCGTCTCCAGCGCGAGCCACGCTCCCTTGGGTTGGTATGGTGTTCCCGCCTCCATGCGCCCCTCACCGATAATGCACGCGGCGTTCGAGGACGCCGTACTGGATGAAGGCGATCGCTGCGAGTATGGCGAGCAGTACGACCGTGAGCGCCGCCGCGTACCCCGTGTCCCAGAAAGAGAAGCCGACCGTGTAGATGTGGAACAGCAGCAGTGCAGATGCATTGTCCGGCCCGCCGCGAGTCATAACGACGATGTGGTCGATGGTCCGGAATGCACCGATAAAGGCGTTCACCAGCACGAAAAGTGTTGTCGGCATCAGCAACGGCAACTGCACGCGCCGGAAGAACGTCCAGCGCGACGCCCCCTCGATACGTGCCGCCTCCGCCAGCGACGGCGGCATCGCCTGTAGCGCGGCGAGGTAGAAGATCATGAAGAAGCCGGCTTCCTTCCAGATCGCCACGATGATCACCGCCAGCAATGCGGTGTCCGGCGATCCCAGCCAGTTTTGCGGCGACATACTGAAAATTCCGCGCACCTGTTCGAGCAGGCCATACTGTGGCGTAAAGAAGAACAGCCAGATATTCGCAACAGCGATCATTGGCAGGATGGTCGGCGTGAAAAATGCCATGCGCAGCGCGGTACGACCGATGAGTCGGTCGTTGACCCAGAGCGCCATCAGGATGGCAAGTCCGATCGATGTCGGAATGGTTCCGACCGCAAACCAGAAGTTGTTCGAGAGTGACTGCCAGAAAACCGGGTCCGACAGCATCTGTTCGTAGTTCTCGGCACCGACGAAACGCGCCGGCCGGCGCGCTTTCGGCGTCGAATAGAAGCTGTCGATGATCGTCGACAGCGCCGGCCAGTGCGTGAAAAGCACGAGAAAGGCCATGGCCGGCAGCAGAAGCAGCCAGCCATGGATTGCGCTCATGGAGCGACGGTTCATGTCGCGAGTATCCCGCCCGGCATGTAGTAGCCTCTCAGCCCTTGCGGAACGGCTTCAGGATGCGTTCGGCTTCCGCCTGAGCGTCCTTCATGGCCTGCTCGGGCGTCTTCGTGCCATTGAGAGCAGCCTGCAAGCCGTCATTGAAGGCCTTCGTGACGCGCTGGTTCTCGTGCGTTGAAAGCTCCGCTACCGCATGCGGCAACTGATCGCGAGCAACCGCAGCCGCCGGGAAGCCCGCGACGTACTCCTTCAGTACGGTGGTTTCGTAAGCATCCGGCCGCACGGCGACGTAGCCGGTGTCGACAGACCATTTCGCCGCCCGCTCAGGCGTCGTGATCCATTGCGCGAACTTGAACGCGGCCTCCTGTTGTGCACGCGGTGCCTTCGACGAGATATAGAAATTGCCGCCGCCTGTCGGGCTGCCGCGGCGCTTGCCGGCCGGCAGCATGGCGACGCCGAACGGGAATTTCGCGTTGTTGCGCACGTTCGTCAGGTTGCCCGTCGTCGTCCACATCATTGCGCACTTCTTTTCGAAGAAGTCCTTCGGTGTCGTGCCCCATTCGACGATGCCCGGCGGATGCACCTTGTGCTTGCGCGAAAGATCGACCCAGTACGTCAGGGCCTCGATAACGCCCGGCGCGTCGAAGGCGGTCTTGTCGCCCGCTTCGTTCATCAAAAGAGCATCCGCCTGTGTCGAAAGGGCCTGAAACAGCCAGTAGGGGAAGCCTGACGACGGGATCTGTATGCCCCACTGCGTCACGTTACCCGACGCATCGGCCTTGGTGAGTTTCTTGGCGAAGTCGGCCATCTCGGCCCAGTTGGCGGGTGCTTTTTCCGGGTCGAGGCCGGCTTCCTTGAAAAGCTCCTTGTTCCAGTAGAGCACCACTGTCGAGCGCTGGAAGGGAATGCCCCAGGTTTTCCCGCCCGTCCGGCTATTGAGCATGAAGGCCGGGAAGAAGCTCGCCAGCCACTTCTTGTCCGCTTCCGTCTTGATGAAGTCGTCGATCGGAACGATCGCATCCTCGTCGATCAGCGTGAACATGTCGGTCGACAGCAGCACGGATGTGACGGGCGGCGTACCGCTCTTGTGCGCGGTCAGCGCCTTCACGATCGTTTCCTGATACGTGCCAGCGTAGATCGGCTTGACCTTGATCGACGGGTTTTCCTTCTCGAAGTCCGCCGCGAAGGCATCGATGAGCTTCGTGATCGGCCCCCCGACGGCGACGGGATAGAAGAAGGTCACTTCGGCCTGCGCTTGCCCCAGTGCAAGCGAGGGAGCCGCCATCGTGGCGGTTGCGGCGGCAGTCGTCTTCAGGAAATCGCGGCGCTTCATATGTCTCCTCCTGCGGATTTTACTGATGGCTTGCTATTGATCAGCTTATGCGACGGCCGGATGACTGTTCGAACCGATGCGTGTCGGCCTCGCTCCAGGCGAGATGGACGTTCGATCCGGGCTCGACAGGTGCGCGGCCCGGCACGCGTACGAGGATTGACGTGTCGCCGGAGCGGGTGTCGATCAGACTTTCCGAGCCAAGATATTCGACAGAAGCGACGGTCGCAGGTACGCCCGACTCAGCGAACCGGATGCGCTCGGGACGGACTCCAATTGCGGCTGCTTGGCCTGTATCGTTGCTAGTCCATTTGAGCCACGTCGCATGGCTCGCGATCGTTGGATATGGCACCACGTTCATCGGTGGTGCACCGATGAAACGCGCCGTGAAGGACGTTTCCGGCCTGTCGTACAGCGCGTCGGGTGGCCCCATCTGTTCGATCTTTCCGGCCCGCATGAGCACGACGATATCGGCCATCGTCATTGCTTCGACCTGATCGTGCGTGACGTACACCATGGTCATCCCGAGCCGCTGCTGCAACTCGCGGATTTCGCGCCGCATCTCGCCGCGCAACTGAGCATCGAGATTTGAAAGCGGTTCATCCATCAGGCAGACCGGCGTCTCCGCCACGATCGCACGCCCAAGTGCGACGCGCTGCTGTTGTCCGCCGGAAAGTTGCGATGGTTTGCGATCGAGCAGTGTCGTGAGTCCGAGCATGTCAGAGACGCGGGCCAGGCGCGCCTTGATCTCGGCGTCCGGCGTTCGTCTGACGCGCAGGCCGAAGACGATGTTTTCTGCAACGGACAGATGCGGAAAGAGCGCGTAGGACTGAAACACCATGGAGATGCCGCGCGCGGACGGCTCGGCATCCGTGACATCGCGCCCGCCGATCAGGATGCGTCCACCGGTCGGCGCTTCGAGACCCGCGATCAGACGAAGTGTCGTCGACTTGCCGCACCCCGACGGCCCGAGTAAGGCGACGAGCTTCCCTGCAGGTACCACGAAAGTAACCGCATCGACGGCCGGCTCCCCGCCGAACGATTTCGACACCCCTTCGAGCCTGACGTCCGCCACCGTGTCCTCATCCCCTGTCGAGGTCTCACGATTAAACGCACCCCGCCCCTTCGTCCAGAGTTCGGGCAACGACACAGTGGACGATGCGTGCTGCAATGCAGCAGTCGCGTGACAAGTCCATGACTGCACTGGGCACTCGCGCTGACGTTCCGACCATGCACCGACGGATACGGAGCCCCCCGCTGTGGCGCTTGACGCTGTCGGCCCAGTTCGCGAGGTTCGAGACCGCCTTTCCCGAATTGATGGAGCCGCTCATGACCGCCAGGGTCGCAATGTTCGATCAGTCCTATGCCCACATTCGCGATCGCCTGGACGCATTGAAGCTCGACATCGACGTAGTCACATTCGGCAAGGACGGCATTTTTCGCGGACGGCACGGTGCGACGCGTCCCGAGGAGACCGAAGTCGACTACGTCTGGCTCTCGACCCACATCAATGCCGACGGATTTCGTGACACGGCCTTTGGCTACATCGAAAATCTGAAGTCCGCGAAGGTCGTCCAGACCTTCAACGCCGGTCTCGATCACCCGATCTACAAGCGGCTCGCGGCTCGAGGCATGACGATCTGCAACTCCAGCGCGCAAGGCATAGCCATCGCCGAATATGCGCTTGGCCAGGTCATGGCCGTCCTCCAGCCGATCGATGAGCAGCGCGCGTTACAGGCCCGCCGCGAATGGAAAATCACCCTGTTTCGTGAAGTCTCCCAGACGCGTTGGCTGATCGTCGGGTTCGGCCCCATCGGCCAGGAACTCGCAACCCGCCTCCGCGCATTCGGAGCAAAAATCGACGTGATCCGACGCTCACCCGCGCCGACGCCGCTCGCCGACCGTATCGGTACCATGGCCGATCTCGGCAAATTCGTCCCAGACGCCGACGTGATCGTGTTTGCCTGCTCGCTGACTGACGAGACCCGCGGCTTTGCTGGCAAGACTTTTTTCGAGCGCGTGAAGCCCGGCGCCATCCTCGTCAACATTGCCCGCGGCGCACTTATCGACGATGCCGCGATGATCACGGCTCTCGACAGCGGAAGGCTCGGTACCGCCATTCTCGACGTCTTCCACGAGGAGCCGCTGCCGAAAGACAACCCTCTCTGGTCGCACCCGAAAGTCCGTCTTACCGGCCACACGTCGTTCGGCGGCAATGGCGCGCGCGGGCGCTGGGATCAACTGTTCCTCGACAATGTCTCCCGCTACGCGCGCGGCGAACCGCTGGCGCGTGTCGTGGACCCGAAGGACATCTGAGACGCGCCGATCGCGTCAGCGAGGCTGTCTTTTGCGTCGTGTCGGCCGCAGAGATCGGGTAGGCGATGGTGCCGGCGGGGCCGGACGCAGGTGATCGAGCGGCAGTCGCCGCGTCTGCTTCAACCGGTCGAGTACGATCGACGAGCGCACGTGCGCAACCGTGTCGTGCGGCAGGAACACCTCGTTGAGCACGCGCGACAGCGCCTTGAGATCCGGCACGATCAGCTTGACCATGTAGTCCGCTTCGCCCGTAAGCGAGTACGCCTCCTGCACGTTCGGAATCTGCTCGAGCAGTTTCACGAACTTCTTCGCATTGTCCGGCGAGTGCGTGGCAAGTCGTACCTGCACGAATGCGACGACCCCGAGGCCGAGCGCCTCCGGCGCGAGATCGGCGTGATACCGCGCAATCGTTCCTGCCTCCTCCAGTATGGCGCGTCACCGCGAACACTGTGAAGCCGACAACCCGACGATATCGGACAATTCGAAGTTCGTGAGCCGCCCGTCGGTTTGCAGCGCGTCGAGGATTTTGATGTCGAGAGCATCCATGCTCGATATCCGCACAAAGAAACACAATGACGCACAATTAGTGCAAGAATGACATCAAAAATCGCTCAAACGCAAGCACCTTGCATGCGCCGTGCGCTATATTGATCGTAATCAAACGCCAGCGCAGGAGACGCCCATGGGTCCCTTCCCCCACGATGCCGCGCCCGCAACCATTTCCGCCGCCAACCCGGCCGGCACAGACGGCTTCGAATTCGTCGAGTTCGCACACCCGGAACCGGAAAAGCTCGCCGTCCTATTCCGTCAGATGGGCTACACCGAAGTCGCTCGCCACAGGACGAAAGACGTCTCACTCTGGCGTCAGGGCGGCATAAACTACATCCTCAACCGCGAACCGAATTCGCACGCGTCCCGCTTTGTCACCGAGCACGGGCCCTGTGCGCCGGCCATGGCTTGGCGCGTGGTCGACGCCAAACACGCCCTGAAGCGCGTCATCGACCTCGGCGGCAAGGAATACACCGGCAAGGACAAGTCCCTCGACGTGCCCGCCGTGATCGGGATTGGCGGCTCGCTCCTCTATCTCGTCGAGACCTATGGCGCGAAGGGATCGCCGTATGCCGCCGAATACGACTGGCTCGGCGAGTCCGATCCATCCCCGAAGGGCGTCGGCTTTTATTACATCGATCATCTCACGCACAACGTCATGCGTGGAAACATGGACACCTGGTACCGCTTCTACCGCGATACCTTCAATTTCCGCGAAATCCGCTTCTTCAACATCGAGGGCAAGGTAACAGGCCTCCATAGCCGCGCCCTGACCTCGCCGTGCGGCCGCATCCGTATTCCGATCAACGAAAGCTCCGACGACAAGAGCCAGATCGAGGAATATCTCAAGCGCTATAAGGGTGAGGGCATCCAGCACATCGCCGTTGCAACCGAGGACATTTATACCTCAACCGATGCCATTGCCGCGAATGGCCTGAAGTTCATGCCGGGACCGCCCGATACATATTACGAGAAATCACGCGAGCGCGTGACCGGCCATACCGAGCCCATCGAACGCATGAAGAAGCATGGCATCCTTATCGACGGCGAAGGCGTCGTTGAAGGCGGGATGACACGGATCCTGCTCCAGATATTCTCGAAAACGGTGATCGGCCCGATCTTCTTCGAGTTCATCCAGAGAAAGGGCGACGACGGTTTCGGCGAAGGCAACTTCAAGGCCCTCTTCGAGAGCATCGAGGAAGACCAGATCCGCCGCGGCGTCCTCAAGGCGTCCTGAGGAACGAACGCGGGCGTGTTCGCCCGCGCCGTGTGCTCAGAACGAGCGCGGAAGTCCGAGCACATGCTCTGCGACATACGAGAGGATCAGGTTGGTCGAGATCGGCGCGACCTGATAGAGGCGCGTCTCGCGGAACTTGCGCTCGACGTCGTATTCGCACGCGAACCCGAACCCGCCATGGAACTGGATGCATGCGTTCGCCGCCTCCCACGACGCCTTGGCAGCGAGATGCTTGGCCATGTTCGCCTGCGCACCACACGGTAGCTGCGCATCATAGAGCCGGCACGCCTCGAACCGCATAAGGTTCGCCGCCTCGACCTCGATATAGCTCTCCGCGATCGGGAACTGCACGCCCTGATTCTGACCGATCGGTCGGCCGAAGACGATCCGCTCTTTGGTGTAGCCGACAACCTTGTCGATGAACCAGTAGCCGTCTCCGATACACTCGGCCGCAATCAGGATGCGCTCTGCGTTGAGCCCGGTCAGAATGTACTTGAAGCCCTGCCCTTCCTCGCCGATCAGGTTCTCGGCCGGAATTTCGAGATTGTCGAAGAACAACTCGTTCGTCTCGTGATTGACCATGTTGAGGATGGGCCGGACGGTCATGCCATTTTTGACCGCGTCCTTCACGTCGACGAGAAAGATCGACATGCCCTCGCTCTTTTTCTTGACCTGGTCGAGCGGCGTAGTGCGTGCAAGCAGGATCATCAAGTCCGAATGCTGCACCCTGCTGATCCACACCTTCTGCCCGTTGATGACGTAGCGATCGCCCTTCTTGATCGCCGTCGTCTTTATCCGCGTCGTATCTGTGCCCGTGGTCGGCTCCGTCACGCCCATCGACTGCAGACGCAACTCGCCGGTCGCGATCTTCGGAAGGTACTTCTTGCGCTGCGCCTCCGAACCGTGCCGGATCAGCGTGTTCATATTGTACATCTGTCCATGGCAAGCGCCCGAGTTTCCGCCGGAACGGTTGATCTCCTCCATGATGACGGACGCTTCGGCGAGTGAAAGCCCGGAGCCGCCGTACTCCGTAGGGATCAGCGCGGCCATCCACCCGGCCTTCGTCAGCGCGTCGACGAACTCTTCCGGGTATCCGCGCGCCTCGTCGACCTTGCGGTGATATTCGGCCGGAAACTCGGCGCAGAGCGCGCGCACGGCCTCGCGGATATCGCCGTATTCCGCTCCGATGCTCGACTGCATATTACTTCCCTTTCGCTTTCCTTCACGCCACCCGCGCCGCAGGTCAAACCGCAAATCCACACCAGTCGCCGATCAGGCGGCGATAGATGTCGACCGCCTCGTCGATCCTGTCGATCTCGCAGTATTCGTCCGTTTGATGCGCCATGTGCGCCGGCCCGGGTCCGAGGATAACCGTCGGCACGCCTCCGAGCGCCGGCGTCAGCGCGGAGGCATCTGTGAAGTATGGCGCCGTCTCGACTTTCGGCGTCGCCCCCTGAACCGCTTCGCACACCGTGAACACGCGCTGCATCCAGGGATCGTCGGGATCGGTCCAAACGCTTTCCACGTCGACGAAGGCCTCGACCGTTACGTCAGAGCCGAGATAGCTCGCGAGCTGTTCGCGCAAGTGCGCATGCCGCATACCGGGAATGGATCGGACATCGATGCCGACTTCGGCGCGATCGGGCACGGAATTGACGTTGAGCCCGCCATGCGTGAAGCCGACGTTGAGTGTCGGCGCGCCCATGACCGGATGCCGCGCGACATTGAAATCGAATGCCTCCAGTGCCGTGATCGCGCGTGCGGCCTTGTAGATCGCGTTCACGCCCTTGTCCGGCATCGAGCCGTGCGCAGTCACACCTTTCGTAACGACTTTCGCCCACAGCGCGCCCTTGTGACCGACGATCGGCCGGTTCGAGGTCGGCTCGGCCACGACGAGAGCGCCCGCATGGCCCTCGATGCCGCGCCGCGCGATCGCGAATGCGCCGTCCGATCCCGTCTCCTCTCCGCTCGTAATGTAGAGGACGACGCCTGGTGTCCCGGCCAGTCGTGGCGCGAGGTCGATGGCCGCCGCGACGATTGCGGCGACCCCGCTCTTCATGTCGGACGTACCCCGCCCCCAGATCTTGCCGTCCGAAATCTCCGCCCCGTGCGGGTCCTTCGTCCACGGCGCAAGCCCGAGCGGAACCGTATCGACGTGGCCGGTGAAGGCGAGGGGAGGGCGGGACGTGTTCCCGCCGATGCGCGCAACGAGGTTTGGCCGGCCCGGAGCGAGTTCGATATCCTCGATCGCAAATCCTGCGGCCGTGAGCCGACGCGCGAGAAGATCAGTGGCCTTTTGCTCGCCGCCCGGCGGATTGATGGTATCGAGGCGGACGAGATCGCGGGTCAGTTCGACAGCGTGACTGTACATGAAGATGTCCCAATGGCATCGAAAGCTTGTTTTGCTGGCCGATAGATAACCGAAAGCACGGGTTCCCTGTCATGACAATCGCGGATGACATCGTTGCGTTATGGCGGCGGCGATACCGGAAGCGTGGCGAGGCGCCCAGATCCGGCGGATCGATGCCGGTATCGGTCGTCACCGGAGCATCCGAAGGTATAGGCAAGGCCTTTGCGGAAGCCCTCGTCGCACGTGGCGACACGGTCGTGCTCGTCGCCCGAGACGATGCAAAGCTCGGCGCTGTCGAAACCGCGCTTCGGTCCTCCGGTCGGGTCTCCCGCCTCGCCCTCGACGTGACCGTACCTGATGCAGCCGAACGCATCGCGGATCACGTAGCAGGTCTTGGTGGACACATCGACCTGCTCGTCAACAACGCAGGGATCGGCCTCGCAGGCGATTTCTCCCGTCATGCGCGATCTGACGTCGACGCCCTCATAGCGCTGAATGTCACTGCTGCGACACGTCTGATGCACGCTGTGCTGCCATCGATGTTGGCTCACGGCCGTGGCGGGATCATCAACGTCGCTTCGCTCGGGGGATACGGCCCCGGCCCTTATCAGGCCGCTTACTACGCGTCGAAAGCCTACGTGATTTCGCTCACCGAGGCCGTTGCACACGAGATTAGAGGCCAAGGCGTTCACGTGATGGCCGTCGCTCCGGGTCCGGTGGAAACCGCCTTTCATGCGAAGATGGGCGCCAATAGCGCGCTCTATCGTTATCTCGTGCCAGCTGTCAGCAGCAGCCACGTGGTGCGCTCGGCACTTCGCGGTTTCCGCTTCGGTCGCAAGGTCGTTCTGCCCGGCGTGCTGTCACCGCTTCTGATGGCCATCGTGCGCGTCTCGCCGCATGCCCTGGTCCTGCCGCTCCTCGGCCTGATCCTGCGACCGCGGGGCGCAAGCCGGACCGATACGTGATGAAATCGGCGTCGCATCGGAACCACGCACGCATTTGCGCAAAATTTAGATTTGATATGTAGTGTAATCGTAAGCGTCGTGGCCTCAGTGTTGCGTACCTCGATGCGTCAACGGCAGAAAGAGAACGAGCATGTGCTCGTATCGCTTTCTGCCGTCACTATTTGTGCCTGACGGACTCGCCGCGACGGTCCGGCAGGCGATAGCTGTTCTCAATTTGTTCTTGACGCGACCGCATCGTGCGCCGTAACCTTCCACCTGAAATTCTGAGAACGGTGGCGGCATGTACGGTCAGATTTCCACCCTTGCCTTCGTCGGCATCGAGGCACGTCCCGTAGACGTCCAGGTCCGCATATCTGGCGGCAGTTTCCACTTCGCCATCGTCGGTCTGCCCGACAAGGCCGTGGCTGAAAGCCGAGAACGTGTCCGCAATGCGCTGCACGCACTTGGTCTCGGGCTGCCCCACAAGCACATTACCGTCAATCTTTCCCCGGCCGATCTGCCCAAGGAGGGAAGCCATTTCGATCTTGCCATCGCGTTGGCCCTGATGGTCGCGATGGGAGCATTGTCGCCCGACACGGTCGCTGAATTTGCGGCCGTCGGCGAACTCGCACTGGATGGCGCCATCAGGCCGGTCCCCGGAGTTCTCCCAGCAGCGATCGGCGCCAACGCGATCGGCAAGGGGCTGATCTGCCCGGGCGAGAACGGCGGCGAGGCGGCCTGGGCTGGTGAAGATGCGCGTGTTCTCGCCGCGCCGCATCTTCTGTCTCTGGTCAATCATTTCAAGGGCCTGCAGACGCTGCCACGACCGGAAATCCGCCTCGATACGGATGAGCCACAGAGCCTGGACCTGCGCGACATAAAGGGTCAGGAAGCGGCAAAGCGTGCCCTCGAGGTCGCCGCCGCAGGGGGGCATAATCTCCTCATGGTCGGCCCGCCCGGATCGGGCAAATCCATGCTCGCCGCCCGGCTGCCGGGGCTCCTGCCGCCGCTCGTCCCCGAAGAGATGCTGTCGGTGTCGATGGTGCTGGGCGTGCATCTGGGCGGCCGGCTGGTGCGTT
>DAOMWV010000074.1:0-12852 GCA_035436725.1 Hyphomicrobiaceae bacterium | reverse complement strand
GGCAAGTATATGGATGACGCGAAGGGCTTTCGGGAGAAGATCGGGCTCGCAATCATCGACCTGATACCCATGACAACGGACAAAGCCGGCGGCGCACCAGGCGCCGTCGGTTGTCGCATCCTCGTTGCCTGCAAATGGGATGAACATCGAATTGAACGTCCTGGAAGCATGAAAGTTTTGGATTTGGCCCCAAAAAGCTTTGCTGATCCACGCGACTTGTCATTTAATTTGCGGGCGCTGAGTATCTTACGAATCTGGGTTAATGTTGTCTCTTAGGCTCCATAAGGTAAAAAACATTACAATCGTTTCGGAATGTTAGTGGACCTCTGTCCGAGCGCACGCGACACGTCTCGCGATACTGCGTTCGGGTTTGATCACCACTAACAAGTATTGCTTTGAAATGTACGTCCGCGCCCTGCGAACGCGCCTTTGGCGACGTCTGTAGGTGGTAGGTCTGGCCGCCTGAATGAGTGCTCAGTGCACGATACTGGTGGTGACTTCCGGGTGGGCGACATTTTGCAATGCACGGGCATATCCTTCGTCGCCATCGTGCCGGAGTGCAGCCGCTCATGGTCGCTGCGCGGGCACGCGGTCGGAGATGATTGGCAGGATCGGACATCGCATTGAAATGCTCTTTTGCGTCGTCCGATCGCGTCGATCGCTCAGTCTATCGCAGGGCGGTCCGACCGTGTTTTCGCGATCGCGTTGAAGGGGTGGCGCGGGCGTGGTAGGCGGCTCCAATGACAGTGACCAAGGCGAAACTGACGATCGACGAGTACGTCACCGGGCTGAAGCGCGGCGACAGGGCCGTGCTGGCGCGCGCGATCACACTCGTCGAGAGCAACCGGCCGTCGCACAGGGACGAAGCGCAGGACCTCTTGCAGGCGATCCTGCCGGAGACGGGCCGCGCGCATCGGATCGGGCTCACCGGGGTGCCGGGCGTCGGCAAGTCGACGACGATCGACCAGTTCGGCATGAACCTCGTGGCGCAGGGCCACAAGGTGGCGGTGCTCGCGGTCGATCCGTCATCGTCACGGACGGGCGGGTCGATCCTCGGTGACAAGACACGGATGAACCGGCTGTCGCAGTCGCCACAGGCGTTCATCCGTCCATCGCCCTCGTCGGGCACGCTCGGCGGGGTCGCGAGGAAGACGCGTGAGACGATGGCGCTCGTGGAGGCGGCGGGTTTCGACGTGGTGATCGTGGAGACGGTCGGGGTCGGGCAGTCCGAGACCACTGTCGCCGACATGGTCGACATTTTCGTGGTGCTGCTGCTCGCGGGCGGCGGCGACGATCTGCAGGGCATCAAGAAGGGCATCATCGAGCTCGCTGACGTGATCGCGATCAACAAGGCGGACGGCGACAACGTCGCGCGCGCGACGCAGGCGGCGGCGGAGTATCAGGGCGCGCTCAACATCCTGACGCCGCACGATGCGCTGTGGGCGCCGCCGGTGCTGACGATGTCGGGGCGGGACAACAGCGGGCTCGACAGGCTGTGGTCGGTGATCTCGGAGCATCGCGCGAAAATGACGGCAGCGGGCGCGTTCGAGGAGCGGCGCCGTATGCAGGCGGTTGGCTGGATGCGCGCGATGCTGAGCGAGCGGCTGATGGCACTCGCCGACCGGACGCCGGAGATCTCGGCGCGGCGGAAGGAACTCGAAGCGCGTGTGCGCGAGGGCACGATCACCGCGCCGATGGCGGTCGAGGCCATGCTCCAGGTGATGGGGCTTCACGGTGCCGCGCTCAGGCATCACTGAGGCGAAGCAGACGGGCGGGGACGGACATGAAGGCAGGTGCGGGACACGGGCGGACGACGGTGCTGCTGACCGGGTTCGGGCCGTTTCCGCGTGTTCCGGTCAATGCGACGATGCTGATGGTGCCGAGGGTCGCGGCGGCGGCGCGGCACGCCTTTCCCGGAGTCGTCATGGTCGATCGCATCCTGCCGACAGAGTGGGAGCGGGCGCCTCAGCTGGTGGACGCGATGCTCGACGAACTCAAGCCGGACGTGGTGCTGCATTTCGGCGTGTCGGGGCGCGCGCGCGGATTCGAGATCGAAACGCGTGGGGTCAACGCGTGTGCCGATGCGGCCGATGCGGCGGGTAGCATGCCGCGAGACGGCGTCATCGACCGGGGGCTCGATGCGGCGCTGCCATCACGGTTTCCGGCGGCGGAGATCGTGCGACGGCTGAGGCGCCGGGGGATCGCGGCGTACTTGTCGCGCGACGCGGGTACGTATCTCTGCAACAGGACGCTTTTTCATTCGCTTTCGGTTTTCGATCGCCACGAGGATCTGGCGTGCGTCGGTTTCGTGCACGTGCCGGATGCGCTGGCAGGGCTGCGGATGAGCGCGACGACGCGGCGGCCGATCGCGCTCGCGAAGTCGCCACTCGACTGGGATGCAGCGATCGCGGGCGGTGTCGAGATCGTGGGTGCTTGCCTCGGGCGGCCGCCGGTGCAGCGGCCCGGCGTTAACCGACCTCGTTCATAGAGTCGCCATCGGGCGACGTTTGCACGCGGTTTGCAGGGCGATCACGATTAATTTGCGAGGAGCCCTGAGATGACCACACAGCGCGTTTTGTCGAGACGGGCGGTGCTGGCTTCGGGAGCAGCGATCGGCGCTGCAGGGTCAATTCTGGCGCAGGAATCGGCCCATGCCGGGACAGCGGCTCCGGGGCGCGGCAATGGCGCGTATCTGAATGCGACAGATGCCGGTGTCGTTCCGGGACTTGGTAAAGACCAGGGCGCGGCGCTGCAGGCCGCACTCGATCGGGCCGTGGAGCGCGGGCTCGGGCTCCTGCTGCCACCGGGCCGGGTCGTGGCTAGCAATGTCGTGCTGCGAGCGGGAGCGGTGCTCGCCGGCTCGGGCCGGTCGAGTGTTCTCGTCTATGGCGGTGGCGGGACGATGTTCCGGGGCGCGGGCGCCGACGGCGTCACGCTCAGGGATTTCGCGATCGACGGTGCGGAGCGTCCGCTCGACCGGGCGCGTGCGCGGGCGCTCGTCGATCTCGAGACGACACGGGGCGTGTCGATCGATGGCCTTTCGGTGACCGGATCGGCGGGTGACGGCCTAGCGCTCTCGGGGTGTTCCGGACGCATCACGAGAACGCTCGTCGATGGCGTTGCGGATGCGGGCATATTTTCGCTGGATGCGGATCTGGCATCGGGCTCGGTCGCAATTTCGGATGTGCAGGTCAGGAACTGCCGCGACAATGGCATTCTCATCTGGCGTTCGGTAAAGGGCGATGACGGATCGCGTGTGACGAATGCGACGATCGCGCTGATCGGCAACAAGAGCGGCGGCAGCGGGCAGTTCGGCAATGGTGTGAATGTATTCCGTGCCGGTGGAGTCGCCGTCACGGGCTGCCATATAACTCAGTGCGCCTATTCGGCTGTTCGCGGGAACGCGGCGGACAACATCCGGATGATCGGCAACGGAATCGCCGACATCGGAGAGGTCGCGCTCTATGCCGAGTTCGGGTTCTCAGGTGCTGTCATCGCAAACAACGTCGTCGATGGCGCTGCGACCGGGATCGCAGTCACGAACTTCGATCATGGCGGGCGGCTCGCGGTCGTGCAGGGCAATCTCGTTCGCAATCTCAGGCGACGCGATCACGAACCGGTCGACAAGCGCGGCGAGGGCATCGCGGTCGAAGCGGATGCGGCCGTTTCCGGGAATGTCGTCGAGGGCGCGCCGAGTATCGGCATCCTGATCGGCTGGGGCAAACACATGCGGGACGTGGCGGCGACAGGCAACATCGTGCGCGATTGCGGCGTCGGCATCGGGGTTTCAGTGTCGGTTGACGCGGGTCGGGTCCTGGTCGCGAACAATGTCGTGTCCGGCAGCAGGCACGGTGCTATCGTCGCCATGGATCACGACAATCGCATCGGAGTTCTGTCGGAGCGCGATGCCGCGAACGAAAACGTCAGACTGTCCGGCAATATTGCGAGCTGACGAATGTCGGGCCGCGCACTGGAAGGGAACCGACCAATGGACATGAGCTACGTCGTCGAGATGCAGCACTGGTCCAGCTACGTGGCGGCCGTGCAGCAGAAGATGAAGCGTGGCGCCAGGGGACCGGGATACGGTGCGGTCCTTGCGTGGCTGGCGCTCGTGGTCGCGTTCGTGGTGGCAATGCCGTGGCTGGTCGCCTACGGGTTCGGGCCGGAACACGCGCTTTCGTTTTCGGTCGGTACGCTGGCGGCGTGGCTGTTGCTGACCAGCTATCTCTTGCGTTGGCAGCGACATACCCAAAGGCGCGGTTTGAAGGCGGACGGCATCGTCCTCGGGCCGAAAACGCTCACCGTCGGAGACGACGGGCTCGTCTTTCGCGGCAGCACGTCCGAGCAGGTCTACCGGTGGGACGCAGTCGAGGGTGTCGAAGTGTACAAGGACATCGTCATCGTCTGGTTCGAGCCGGTCGTCGGGTCGTTCATGCCGGCTTCCGCGTTTGGTGGGGAGGAGGGCATCGCCGCGTTCTGTCGCGAGATCGATGCGCGTCGAACGACGGCGATACGCTGAGACCCGCATTCGCTCCATCTGCAAATCAATGGTACGCGCTTTCTTCGCTTTCGGCGATGCCGGGCAATTCGCATCCGGGATTGGCCACGAATTCAGAATTCGATTTCAAACTTTCCTTGCTGCACGGTTTCAGGCACCATCCGGCAGATTTTCTGTGGTGTGGAAGGAACAGTTCATGACGACGACAAGCCGGACGACAGCCGGGCGCGGCCGCCTCTACGACAGCGTGCTCGAGACCATGGGCAACACGCCGTGCATCCGCATCAATGCGCTCGCGCCGAAGGGCGTCGACCTCTACGTCAAGGCGGAGTTCTTCAATCCGGCGTCGAGCGTTAAGGACCGGCTCGCGGTTTCGATCATCGAGGAAGCGGAGCGGAGTGGCGCGCTGAAGCCCGGCCAGACGGTGGTCGAGGCCACGAGCGGCAATACCGGCATCGGTCTTGCTATGGTGTGTGCGGCGAAGGGCTATCCGCTGGTCATCACCATGGTCGAGACGTTTTCGATCGAGCGGCGAAAGCTCATGCGGTTTCTCGGCGCAAAAGTGATCCTGACGCCGAAGGCGGAGAAGGCCGTCGGCATGTACAAGAAGGCGCAGGAGCTGGCCGAGAAGAATGGCTGGTTCTTTGCGCGGCAGTTCGAGACGACGGCAAACGCGCTGGTGCACGAAAATACGACGGCGCGGGAGATCGTCGCGGATTTCAAAGGCCGGAAGCTCGACTACTTCGTGACGGGCTATGGTACGGGCGGGACCGTGACGGGCGTGGCGCGGGTTCTGCGCAAGGAAATGCCGAGCACGAAGATCGTGCTGACAGAGCCTGCCAACGCGCAGCTGCTCGGGTCGGGCACGCCGCAGGCGCGCAACGCGGACGGATCACCGGCGGTCGGGCATACGGCGTTCGAGCCGCATCCGATCCAGGGCTGGACACCGGATTTCATTCCGCTGGTGCTTCAGGAAGCAGTGGACAAGAAATTCTATGACGACCTCATTCCGGTCAAGGGCCCGGAAGGAATCGAGTGGTCGCGGAAGCTTGCGCAGAAGGAAGGCATCTTCACCGGCATCTCGGGTGGCGCGACGTTCGCGGTCGCCATGAAGGTCGCGGAGAAGGCCGCGCCGGGGTCGACGATCCTGTGCATGCTGCCGGATACGGGCGAGCGCTATCTGACGTCACCGCTGTTCGAGGGGGTGGCGGAGGTCATGACGGACGAGGAAAAGGACATCATGAACTCGACGCCGGGCTACAGGATGTCGTGAGCGTAGTTGGCACAGTGCACCCTCTCCCTTTGAGTGACGGGGAGAGGAAAGCTGATGCGAGGTCCCGGATCAGCATCGCACCGCTTTGCTCCGCTTCACGTTGCGATGCATCCGGGATGACAGTCAGAGCGCGCTCTTGGCGGCGTCAGTCAATCTGATTTCGCCGACCTCGATACCGGCATAATTCCTGAAGGTGCCGAGGCGATCGAATGTCTCGGTGATGCGGAGGTGCGACTGCATCAGGGCGGTCATGACAGCTTCCGAGGCGCGGCCGTTGCCATCGTCGATCTTGAGTGCGAAGCCGAGCCCCGACTCCGGGAAAGCGCCGCAGTAGACGGCTTCGGCGCCTGTTTTCATGAAGACGCGGCCGGGGAATTTCGTCATCGCGACGGTATCGAGGCGGTCGGGACCTGCGACGTAGAACGGCTCGGCCATGCAGGCGTCGGTGATCGCGCGCGCGTGGCGGGCCGTTTCGGTGTCGAGGCCGTCGCCGGTCATGAGGCGCGCGAAGGCGTGGGCGAGATTGCGGAGCGGGATCGCCCAGTTCGGGGCGGAGCAGCCGTCGATGCCGACCGGGCCTCTGGTCACGTCGAAGCCGGTGAAATCATGGAGCGTTCGTGCGATGCGGCGCTGGTGGGGATGGTGGATGTCGCAATAGCCGCTGACGTCGTCGCCGCATTGGACGCACGTTGCCACCATGCCGGAATGCTTGCCGGAGCAGTTGTTGTGGAGGCGCGACGGCTGTTCGCCGCGCTTGAAGAGCTGCTTGGCGGACAAGGTGTGCATGGGGTCATGCGCGCCGCAGGCGAGTGCGTCTTTCGACTGGCCGGCGCGAGCGAGCATGTCAGCGGCGAGGGCTGCGTGGTCGTCGGTGCCGGAGTGGGACGCGCACAGGAACGCGATCTCCTTCTTGCCGTAGCCGTAGCGGTCGGCCGTGCCGGTCGCGAGTACCGGGAGCGCCTGGAACGCCTTGATCGACGAGCGCGGGAAGATGGGTCGGTCGATGTCGCCAATGCTCGACCGGATGGCGCCGCTGCTATCACAAACAGCGAGCGCGCCGGTGTGCACACTCTCGACGGTGCCGCCGCGTGTCAGTTCGACGAGGATGGGGTTGGGCATATCGGTCGTTACTCGCCCTTCCGTCGCGCCATGAAGGCGAGGCGCTCGAAGAGGTGGACATCCTGCTCGTTCTTCAGGAGCGCGCCATGCAGCGGCGGGATGAGCTTGCGCGCGTCGTTCTCGCGCAGCGTCTCGGGCGGCACATCCTCGTTGAGCAGCAGCTTGATCCAGTCGAGTAGCTCTGACGTGGAGGGCTTCTTCTTGAGGCCGGGGACTTCGCGCATGTCGTAGAAGACGCGCATGGCCTCGCCGACGAGGCGGCCCTTGAGGCCGGGGAAGTGGACTTCGATGATCTCCTTCATCGTGTCGGGGTCGGGGAACTTGATGAAGTGGAAGAAGCAGCGGCGCAGGAATGCGTCGGGCAACTCCTTCTCGTTGTTCGAGGTGATGACGACGATGGGGCGCACGTCGGCCTTGACGGTCTCGCCGGTTTCGTAGACGAAGAACTCCATGCGATCGAGCTCCTGGAGGAGATCGTTCGGGAATTCGATGTCGGCCTTGTCGATCTCGTCGATGAGAAGCACGGGCCGCTTCGGCGAGGTGAAGGCCTCCCAGAGCTTGCCCTTCTTGATGTAGTTCCGGATGTCCTTGACGCGGCTGTCGCCGAGCTGGCTGTCGCGGAGACGCGAGACGGCGTCGTATTCGTAGAGGCCCTGCTGCGCCTTGGTGGTGGACTTGATGTGCCATTCGAGGAGCGGCGCGTCGAGCGCCTTGGCGATCTCGATGGCGAGTGCGGTCTTGCCGGTGCCGGGTTCGCCCTTGACGAGTAGTGGGCGCTGCAGCGTGACGGCGGCGTTGACCGCAACCTTCAGATCGTCGGTCGCGACGTAGTTTTTCGTGCCTGCGAATTTCATGCGGTCTTGCCTCGTAAAGGGCTGGCCTCGTCGGGCGGGATTGGCGATCAGAACGAGATCGGCTTGCCTGCGTAATCCTCGAAAACGCCGGTCGTGGCAAGTGTGAGGGCGGCAAAGCGCTGTTTCAGGCCGCTTGCGCTCGTCTCAACGTCGATGGCGGCGGAGGGGCCGCCCATGTCGGTCTTGACCCAGCCGGGGTGGTAGATGCCGACGGCCACGCCGCGCGGCTTCAGTTCGATCGCGAGGTTCGCGCCGACGTTGGCGACGGCGGCCTTGGACGCACGGTAGGGGTAGCTCGACCCGTTGGCGTTGCCGGCGGAGGCCATGATCGAGGAAATGATGGCGACCTTGGCGCCATTCGCAAGGGTCGCGTCGCAGGCCTTTACGGTCATGAAGGCGCCGGCCACGTTGGTCGCGAAGATGCGCGCCCAGGCGTCGTGGGTGTTGCCAGCATCGGACATCGGACCGCGCGGGCCGGATACGCCGGAGTTGACGACGAGCAGGTCGATAGCGCGGCCCGAGACGGCTTTCGAGAATGCTGCGAGGCTCGCCTCGTCCGAAACATCAAGTGGCAGAACCTCGACCTTGCCGGTCGATGCAGCGAGTTCGCGGAGAGCGGTGGCCTTGCCGGGGTCCCGGGCGGTGGCAACGACGCTTGTGCCGGAGGTCGCGTAGAGACGTGCAAGTTCGAGGCCGATGCCGCGGTTCGCACCGGTGATGAGGCAGGTGGTCATGGCAGGTCAGGTTCCGTGGTTTGTCGCCGAGCGAGGCCGGACCATAGCGCGGCCGGTTCCGTCGCTGCAATCTCCTGTGCGGGCGCCTGTACGTTGGTCGCCTGTCCAGGGGCAAAGGACCTGCCGACCGGCGCTCCGGACGCGGATTTCTGCAATGCGATACGGATGGTCGTTCCGACGGAGGTTCACTTGCGCCGGGGACGGGGCATGAGGTAGGCGACTGAGTCCGGTTGCGGCGCAGGGGGATGGACTGATGGCCTACAAGACCCATTTTTTCGAAGACCTCGAAATCGGTCAGGACGCGAGCTACGAGCGGCGGTGCACGGACGAGGACATCGAGATCTTCGCGGCTGTTTCGGGCGACAAGAATCCGGTTCACCTCGATGCGGAGTTCGCGGCGGCGACGCCGTTCAAGGGGCGCATTTCGCACGGCATGCTGACTGCGTCCTATATTTCAACGGTCTTCGGGACGAAGTTGCCGGGGCCGGGTGCGATCTATGTTTCCCAAACGCTCAACTTCCGTGCGCCGGTCCGGCACGGCGACCTCGTGCGCGCCGTCGTGACGGTGATCGAACTCTATCCGGCCAAGCGGCGGGCGCGCTTCGATTGCAAGTGCACGGTCGATGGAAAGGTCGTACTCGAAGGCGAGGCGATCCTGATGGTGCCGTCGAAGGGATAGGGCCGGCGCAGCGCGTGCTTGACCCGGAAGGCCGGGCGGCTCACTTTGATTTTTCGTGCCCGATGCCAGCCGAGAGGCGTCCATGCAGATTCACAACGGATACGATCACGTCCCCCGCGACTGTCGCGGTGCGGTGCTGGCGATCGGCAATTTCGACGGGGTCCATCGCGGGCATCAGGCGCTGATGCGGCGCACGCGGGCGATCGCGGCAGAGCGGGCGGGGACCAAGGCGGGCGTGCTGATCTTCGAGCCGCATCCGAGGCAGTTCTTCCAGCCCGACAGGCCGCACTTCGGGCTTACGACGCTGACGCAGCGGCTCGACCTTCTCAGGCGCTACGGCATGGATCTGACGGTCGTGCTGCCGTTCGACCAGAAATTCGCGAACCTCGAAGCGCAGGCCTTCGTCGAGCGCGTCCTGGTGGCGGGGCTCGGAGTGCGACACGTCGTGGTCGGTTACGATTTTCATTTCGGCAAGGGTCGTGCCGGGTCGCCGCAGATGCTCGCGGAGGCGGGCCGCGACATGGGTTTCGGCGTGACGATCGTCGAACAGGTCGCGGACGGTGGCGAGGTCGTGTCGTCGAGCGCGATACGGTCGGAACTGGCGCAAGGCGATGTCGTTGGCGCGGCGAAGATGCTCGGGCACTGGTGGCGGGTGCGGGGGCACGTTCGGGGTGGGGCCAAGCGCGGCACGGGCATGGGGTATCCGACAGCGAACATCGGGCTTGCGCCCGGCGTGGCGCTCGCGCACGGGATCTATGCCGTGCGCGTCTACATCGGCAAGGACGTGCACGACGGTGCGGCGTACTTTGGAACGCGGCCGACCTACGACAATGGTGACGCGTTGCTCGAAACCTTCCTCTTCGATTTCGACGACAATATCTACGGACGCGAGATCGAGATCGAATTCGTCGGGCACGTGCGCGGGGACCGCAAGTTCCATGACACCGAAAGTCTCGTGAAGCAGATGGATGCCGACGTGGCAATGGCGCGTGACATACTCGCTGCGGCGTCAGCTGACGATCCATACCGGTGGCCCGGCTAAGTTCCCGCCGGGGGCGGAAGCGACCAAGGCGCTTGCGAGGTTTTTGCGCGTTGATAGTATCGGGGTGCGCTGGCCGGCGGGCCTATCGGGCTTGCCGGGCGGTGTTCTGGCGCGGACTTTTCAACGAGCAAACGACCGGGGATCGGTGACCAATGAACAATCTCAAGATGATTTTGCTGGGGCTGATCCTGGGTGTCGCTGTCGCCGGCGGATACATGTACGGACAGGTCTCGACCGTCAGTCAGCAGAAAGCAGCCATCGAGAAGGTGGCACAGGCGGCGCAGGACAAGGCCAAGGACGTCGAGGCGAAGCTGGCGTCGGCGGTCTCGTCGAGCGCTACGCTCGAAAAGTCTGCAACGGAGCTCAAGGCGCAGATCGAGAAACTGACGGGTGAAAAGTCCGCTGCTGCCGCTGCGACCGAAAAGGCAGAGGCGTCTCTCAAGGCGGCGCAATCGGAGACGGCCCGCCTCAATACGGAACTCACGTCCATCGCGGCCAAACTGTCGGCTGCCGAAGCGGCGGGCAAAGCCGCGGAAGGCAGGTTGGCGGAAATGCGCGACAGCCTCGCCAAGGCGATCAGTGCCCGCGAGGCCGCCGAAAAAGCACTTGCTGCCGCGCCAAAACAGTAAGGCGGTGCGCAACCGTACCGACCTGTCGCCGTAGCGCGACCGTGTCGCAGGTCTGTTCGCTTCGCGATGCGAAACCTCAGCGCGCGGCATCGTGATGTCGAGAGCGGCGTGGCACGTTCGCCTCGCGATGGTAGGCTTCGGCTTTCAAGTTCCAGGTCGCCTGCGTTCGCGACACTGGGGGCGGTGCAGGGCACTGAAGCGAAGCAGCGATACTGGCTACTCCAGAAGGAGAGTCAGATGGCTACGACAGATGTACTGCTTCCGATCGAACCTGTCTCGGCTGTGCCGGTCGTTCGCGATATCGAAATCTCCGACCTCAGAGACGCGCTGGCCAAAGGGTTCGACGACTTCTGGACCATGCCGACGCATCTCGTTTTCCTGTATGCGATCTATCCGGTCGCAGGTTTCGTCATCTACTGGACGGTCTTCGCGGCAGATCTGATCTATCTTCTCTATCCGCTGGCGGCTGGATTTGCGTTGATCGGCCCGTTCTCGGCGATCGGCCTCTACGAACTCAGCCGGCGGCGGGAACTCGGGCTCGACACGTCCTGGTCGCATGCGTTCGACGTGTTCTATTCGCCATCGCTCGTTCCCATTCTCGGCGTGGGTGCGGCTCTGATGTTCATATTCGCACTCTGGATCGCGATCGCGCAGGGTCTTTATGTGGCGACTTTCGGCTACGGGATATTGACGCCGGCGACGTTCGTCGATGCGCTCGTGAACGAACCGGAAGGTCGCAGGCTGATCGTGGTCGGCAATGTGATCGGCTTCGTTTTCGCCGTCGTGGCTGCATCGATCAGTGTCGTCTCGCTGCCGTTGCTGCTCGATCGCCACGTCAGCCTTGCGGCGGCTGTCCTGACGTCCGTGCGCGTCGTCGCAAGGAACCCCGTCGTGATGGCCGTCTGGTTCGTGTTCGTGGCCCTGGCCTTGTTCGTCGGTTCGATCCCCGCATTTGCCGGCCTCGCCGTGGTGCTGCCGATCCTCGGCCATTCCACGTGGCATCTCTATCGCAAGGCCGTCGAAGCCGATCCCGGACACCGGCCCGATTACGAGCCGGCGAACAGGGGCATTCGATACGCGGCAGATTTTCCGTCGTCACTATTCACGCGATCAAGGCGTCCCGACGATGGCGGCAACGCCTGACGACAGACTGATCGTGCCTTTCAGTGACTTCCAGTGTGTGTGGCGGGCGGCGGCATTGGCGTGAAATGATGTGTCCCGTCGCGACGGAGCTGCTCGATCAGGCCGAATTCCCAGTCGAGGTAGGCCTGCATCGCGCTGTCGGGAACATCGGTGCCTTCGTAGGGGCGGCGGTAGCGGTCGATGGGCGGGGACGCGAGGCTGATCTCGCCGGTCTCCATCGGCCTGCCCGTCCTGCGCCACGCCTCGTTGCCGCCATCGAGAACGAAGACCTCACCGGCGACTTTCGCCGCCAGTTCCGGGGCGGTGATACGAGCGAGGTTCTCATCGGCAGCGGTGAGGACGTAGCGCGCGGCCTTCGGAAGGTTCGCGGCGGATTCAGCAAGCGTCGATCGGATGAGGAACCATGCGCCGGGGATATGGCCCTTGCGGTAGTTTGCGAGTTTCGAGAGATCGACGACCACGGTCGGCTGCGACGTATCGGCTAGCCAGGTGACAAGCGTCGTGACATCGACCGCGCGTGCGTCCGGTAGCGGGGGCAGGGCCGGAGCGGGCGTTCCCGCCTCGGTGAAATCGACGCTACGGATATCGTCCGCGACGTAGACATCCCAGGCCATCTGCGCGAGCCATGACGCGGTCATGTTGGCGCGGACGCCGTCGTCATCGACGAGGACGAGGCGCGCACCCCGGACGGGGGCATACATCTCGGTTTCCTGGACGAGTTGCCCACCTGCGATCGAGAGGAAACCTGGGATGTGGCCGCGCGCGTATTCCTCCGGCGTGCGGACATCGAAGAAGTATGTCGTGCGGCCCGATTGGGTCTTCCACGCCGCGATGTCGTGTCGCGTCGTCCGTCTGACGCCGGCGCGATCGGCGACGGCGCG
>DAOMWV010000073.1:0-12926 GCA_035436725.1 Hyphomicrobiaceae bacterium | reverse complement strand
GATCTGGAGCACTTCCTGGTCGGTGAGCTGGTTCACGCGGCGCTCGGCCGGGATTTTCACCTTGTCACAGATTTCCTGAGCGAATTTAGGACCGATCCCGTGGATGTACTGGAGCGCGATGACGACGCGCTTCTGGGTCGGAATGTTTACACCTGCGATACGGGCCATCGGCCAGATCTCCATATAGGGCCGCTTCGGGCAGCCGGGGTTGCTTTACCCTCGCGTCCGGTGGAGGCCGGCCCTTGCGAGAGGACAATGCGCAAAAGGCCTTCGGTTGAGGCCGAAAAACCACGCTTGTCGGGCGAAGCCCGTCTGATACGGCCGCCCCTCACACCCGTCAAGGGGAAAAACGACCGAACCGGGCCATTTCGTCGTCACCAGACATCCCGCGGCGATCACCTCACCCGTTTTCCGTTGGTGCCCCTTCGGAAACGGGCGGTCGGCGAGGTGTCTCGGGATCAGACCTTGGCGAGGATGGCGTCGATTGCCCTGGTAACGTCGTCGATCGCGGCCATACCGTCCACGGTCTGCAACTGCCCCTTGGCGAAATAGTAGCCGATGAGCGGCGACGTTTCCCGGTAGTACGCGAGCAGTCGCGTCTTCAGTGCGTCCGCGTTGTCGTCGGCACGCACTGTGCCTCCCGCAGCAAGCGTCTCGCGAGCCCGCGTCTCGATGCGCGACACCAGGATGGTATCGTCAACCTTGATCTCGATCACCGCGTCGAGCTTGAGCCCCTTCTTGGCGAGGAGCGCGTCCAGCGCAGCCGCCTGCTTCAGGGTGCGCGGAAACCCGTCGAGGATGAACCCTTTTGCACAATCCGGTTCCGCGATGCGGTCCTCGATGATGCCGATGACGATCTCGTCGGAAACGAGCCCTCCGGCTTCCATGACCGCCTTGGCCTTCTTGCCCGTCTCGGTCCCGGCCTTGACGGCAGCGCGGAGCATGTCTCCCGTAGAGAGCTGGGGAATCCCGCGCGTTGCCGTGATCTTCTGGGCCTGCGTGCCCTTGCCCGCGCCAGGCGGTCCGAGAAGAATGAGTTTCATGTCATCCCCTGAGTACTGGCGCACTCGACCTGGTTAACGTCCCGTCCGCCCGGTGCCGCGCAATTTCGATTTCTTGATCAGCCCTTCGTATTGCTGGGCGATCAAGTGGCTTTGTATCTGCGCGACCGTATCCATGGTGACGCTGACCGCGATCAGCAGTGACGTTCCGCCGAAATAGAACGGCACTCCGAGATAGGAAATCAGCACCTCTGGCAGCACGCAGACCAGCGCCAAGTATATCGCACCCACCACCGTAATGCGCGTCAGCACATAGTCGATGAACTCGGCCGTCTTCTGCCCGGGGCGAATGCCCGGAATGAAGCCGCCGTATTTCCTGAGATTGTCCGCCGTATCCTGCGGATTGAACACGACTGCGGTGTAGAAGAAGGCGAAGAACAGGATGAGAGCGACGTAAACCGCGAAATACAGGGGTTGCCCGCGGCCGAGGGCGGCTACGATGGCCTGCAGCCATTCCGGACCCGAACCCTGCGAGAACTGCGCCGCCGTGATCGGCAGCAGCAACAGCGAGGATGCGAAAATCGGCGGGATCACGCCCGAAGTGTTGAGCTTCAGCGGCAGGTGCGACGATTCGCCCTGGAACACCTTGTTGCCCTGCTGTCGCTTCGGATACTGGATCAGAAGCCGTCGCTGGGCACGCTCGATGAAGACGATGCCCGCCACCGTCGCCAGCATGAGCACCAGAAGAGCGATCAGCAGCACCGGCCCGATTGCGCCCTGCCGCGACAGTTCGAACAGACCCGCCATCGCCGACGGCAGACCAGCGACGATGCCGGCCATGATGATCAGCGACGTACCGTTGCCGACGCCGCGCGCCGTGATCTGCTCGCCGAGCCACATCAGGAACATCGTGCCGCCGACCAGCGTAATGACCGTGGTCAACCGGAAGAACCAGCCGGGATCGAGCACGACCGCACCGGATTGACCGCGACTGCCTTCGAGGCCGACCGCGATTCCGTAAGCCTGGAACGCGGCGAGAAGCACCGTCAGATAGCGTGTGTATTGATTGATCTGCTTGCGGCCCGCCTCGCCCTCTTTCTTGAGTGCCTCGAGCGTCGGCACCACACTCGTCATCAGCTGCATGATGATCGAGGCCGAGATGTACGGCATGATGTTGAGAGCAAAGATCGCGAGCCGCTCCACCGCGCCGCCGGCAAACATGTTGAACATGCCGAGAATGCCGGACGACTGCGACTTGAACGCTTCCGCGAACGCTACAGGGTTGACCCCGGGGAGTGGAATGAATGTGCCGACGCGATAGACGAGCAGTGCGCCGAGTGTAAACCACAACCGACGCTTAAGTTCGTGTGCCTTGTTGAAGGCACCGAAGTTCATATTGGCTGCAAGCTGCTCGGCTGCCGATACCATGTCGTCCTCTCGAAACCGGCGATCCGGCACCGGCTCTATGTCGAAGTATCCCGCGACGGATTTATAGTCGACGCCGCAAACAATCCAGCACTATGTGGTTCGCGATGTACAGGGGGCATGTCCTGAACAGCGACCGGGCCTGTGTGGCACCCTCGAACCGCCCGCCGGCCATGCGATCGATCGGGCCGGGACCGTCCGCGCAGAAGACCCGTATCTCGCGTAGGTCCGAAACGCACCCAGGGCCTGATGCGAACGGGGCCGATGAACGCTCACCGGCCCCATGTTCACTTATTCCGGGGCTTACTCGTCTGCCTCGGACTTCTTTTTGGTTCCGCCGGCCTTGGCCTTCTTCTTGGCCGTCTTGGCACGCTTTTCTTCGTCCGCCTTGAGCACTTTCTTCTCGATCAGCGTCAGCGAGCCACCCGCCTTCTCGATCGCCGCCTTCGCAGCCGCAGTTGCGTGATTGGCCGTGACGGCGATTTTCGCCTTGAGTTCGCCGTCGCCCAGGATGCGAAGGCCGTCCTTCGGCCGCCGCAGGACACCCGCTTCGACCAGCGATGCGACCGTGATCGCCTTGGCCCCGTCGAGACGCTTGTCGTCGATCGCCGCCTGGAGATCACCGACGTTGATCTCGTTCCAATCCTTCGGATTGAGCTTGTTGAAGCCGCGCTTCGGCAGGCGCCGATGCAGCGGCATCTGGCCGCCTTCGAAGCCGCCGATGGCGACACCCGAGCGTGCGGTCTGGCCCTTGCCACCGCGGCCACCCATCTTGCCCATGCCCGAGCCGATACCACGGCCGATGCGGACACGCGTCTTGCGTGCGCCGGGGTTGTCCTTGATCTGATTGAGGCGCATTGCCGTCTCCTGTCGCGTCATTCCCATCACACGCGAAATGGATGGATTTCACCGCGTTGCCTGAACCCTTGCGGGCTTATTTCTTGTCGTCGACGATCTCGACGAGGTGGCGGATGCTATGGATCATGCCGCGAACCGCTGGCGTGTCCTCGAGTGTCCGCGTGCGATGCAGCTTGTTGAGACCGAGCCCTTTCAGGGTCGCGGTCTGTATTGCGGGACGGCGGGCAGCGCTACGCACCTGCTTGACCGTCACTGTCTTTTTGCCTGCCATGGCCATAAGCCTCGTAAGTCATGTTGTAGGTCAGCTACTGCCGGAAGCCGGCTAACGGACCGTTATGCCGCGTCGCTCGCACCGTCGGTATCCGACGACCCGTCGCGCCGACGCGCGATGATCTCCGAAACCTTCTTGCCGCGACGGTTCGCGACGGCACGGGGATTTTCCTGCTCCTTGAGCGCATCGAAGGCCGCGCGCACCAGGTTGTAGGGGTTCGTCGAGCCGAGCGACTTGGCGACGACGTCCTGCACGCCCAGCATCTCGAACACCGCGCGCGCCGGACCGCCGGCGATGATGCCGGTACCTGCCGGAGCCGAGCGAAGAACGACCTTGCCGGCGCCGTGGCGGCCGACGCTGTCGTGATGCAGCGTGCGACCTTCGCGCAGCGGTACGCGGATGAGGCCGCGCCGTGCGGCTTCGGTCGCCTTGCGGATCGCTTCCGGCACTTCACGTGCCTTGCCATGGCCGAAGCCGACGCGCCCCTTGAGGTCGCCGACGACGACGAGCGCAGCGAAGCCGAAACGCTTGCCGCCCTTCACGACTTTCGCAACGCGGTTGATGCCGACGAGTTTCTCCTGAAACTCGCTTTCCTCGCGCTCTTCGCGATCACGGCTGCGCTCACGGTTCGGACTGCGTGCCACTGGGGTATCCTTTCCCGACCAGATCAGAACTTGAGGCCACCCTCACGGGCGCCTTCGGCCAGCGCTTTCACGCGGCCATGAAAGAGATAAGCGCCGCGGTCGAAGACGACCTCGGTCACACCGGCCTGCGTCGCGCGCGAAGCGACGAGCTTGCCGACCGCCGTTGCGGCCGCGACATTCGCGCCGGTCTTGAACGACGTACGCAGGTCCTTGTCGAGCGACGACGCGGCAGCCAGAGTGCGGCCGTTCGTGTCGTCGATCACCTGCGCATAGATGTGCATGCCGGATCGATGCACGCTGAGACGCGGGCGACCCGGATTGTTCGCCTTGAGCGCACGACGAACGCGCGCCTTTCGCTTGTCGGTAGTCGAAATCTTGCGGGCCATGGTCTTCGTTCCTGCCGGTGGTGCGTCCTGTCGATGCAGCCTGCCGGATTGTTATTTCTTCTTGCCTTCTTTGCGGTGCACGTATTCGCCCTGATAGCGAATACCCTTGCCCTGATAGGGCTCGGGCGGACGATAACCGCGAATATCAGCCGCCACCTGCCCGACAAGCTGCTTGTCGATGCCCGTGACCGTGATGATTTCCTGCTTGGCGCCGCTGACTTTCACTTCGACCCCGCTCGGGATCTTGTGAAGGACGTCATGGCTGAAGCCGACCTGGAGCTGGAGCTGATCCTTGCCCTTCATCGCCGCGCGAAAACCCACGCCTTGGATTTCGAGCGTCTCGGTATAGCCTTTCGTAACGCCGTCGATGAGATTGACGACGCGTGTGCGCGACATGCCCCACATCGACCGCGCCTTCTTCGTGTCGTTGACGGGCGACACCTGAACGCCGGTGGCTGTCTTCTCGACCTTGATGTCGTCCGGCGCGGTGAACACGAGCTCACCTTTCGGACCCTTCATCTTGATCTGCTGGCCGCTGACGGTTGCCGTCACACCCGACGGAACGGTCACAGGCTTTTTTCCGATACGTGACATCTCACGAACCTTCGTCTCAATCGGAGCACCAGACGGCGCCCCTTCCAAATCCAGGTCTTCAGAGCCAGAGGCTTAGAAGACGTTGCACAGTACTTCGCCGCCGACGTTCTCTTCGCGTGCCTTCGCATCCGACATAACGCCCTTCGGCGTCGACAGGATCGAAACACCGAGCCCGTTCGCAACCGTTCTGAGGTCACGCACCGGCGAGTAAACGCGACGGCCCGGCTTGGACACCCGCTCGATTTCGCGGATGGCCGGCTGGCCGTTGGCATACTTGAGCTCGATCTCGAGCTCCTTGATTCCGTTCTTGTGCTCCACTTCCGTGTACCCACGGATGAAGCCTTCCTCGGCGAGCACGTCGAGAACGCGCACGCGCAGCTTCGAGGCCGGGCTCGACACCTTCGGACGCTTGCGCATCTGCGCGTTGCGGATACGGGTCAGCATATCGCCGAGCGGATCGTTGATAGACATCTCTAGCTTCTCCCGACCTTACCAGCTCGACTTGACCATGCCAGGGATCAGACCCTGACTCGCCAGCTCGCGAAGCTGGTTACGGCACAGCTTGAGTTTCCGGTAATAGCCGCGCGACCGGCCGGTCAGTTCGCAGCGGTTACGAATGCGCGTCTTCGACGAATTCCGCGGCAGCTGGCTGAGCTTGATCGTCGCCTGCATGCGCTCGGCCGGCGTGAGCTTTTCGTTGGCGATGAGCTCTTTGAGCTTCGCGCGCTTGCTCGCATACTGCGCCACCATCTTGCGACGACGGTTATTCTTGTTGACTGAACTTGTCTTGGCCATCAGGTCCTCCAAGAACCCACTTATCGGTCTGAACCGAGGTTGGATCCTAGCTGCGGAACGGGAAGTTGAAGTTACGGAGAAGCTCGCGCGCCTCGTCGTCGGACTGCGCCGACGTGCACACGATCACGTCCATGCCGAGAACCTCGTCGACGTCGTCGTACGCGATTTCCGGAAACACGATGTGCTCCTTGAGACCGAGGGCATAGTTGCCACGCCCGTCGAAGCTCTTCGGATTGAGACCGCGGAAGTCCTTGACGCGCGGCAGCGCGATCGTGACGAACCGGTCGAGGAATTCGTACATCCGGTCGCCACGCAGCGTGACCTTTGCGCCGAGCGCCATGCCGTCACGCACCTTGAACGTCGCGATCGACTTGCGCGCCCGCGTCACCACCGGCTTCTGGCCGGCGATCAGCGACAGGTCCTTGGCGGCGTTGTCGACCTTCTTGCGGTCGTTGACGGCTTCGCCCACGCCCATGTTGAGGACGATCTTCTCGATGCGCGGAATCTGCATCGCGTTCTTGTAGCCGAATTTCTTCGACATCGCTTCACGCACGACGGTCTCGTAGAGCGTCTTCATGCGCGGCTTGTAGTCCTTCGGGCGCGGTTTGGCCGCGACTGCCGGCTTGTCAGCTGCAGCTTTGGCGGCTGGCTTCTTGTCGCCACCCTTGGCGGCCGGACCCTTGCCTGCCGGCGCCTTCGCCTTGTCTTTGTCGGCCATGGCTTACTTTTTCTCCGAAATCACTTCGCCCGAGCGGCGCGCCACGCGCACCTTCGTGCCGTCGGCCAGCGTCTTGAACCCGACGCGTGTCGGCTTGCCGTCCTTCGGGTCGACGACGGCGATGCTCGAAAGGTGGATAGACGCTTCCTGCGAAACGATGCCACCCTGCTCCTGCGCCGACTGCTTGCGGTGTTTGCGCACAATGTTGACGCCCGAGACGAAAGCCCGGTCGGTCTTCGGCTCGATGCGAATCACTTCGCCGGTCTTGCCCTTGTCGCGACCGCTGAGCACGACGACCTTGTCGCCCTTCTTGATCTTAGCCGCAGCCATTACAGCACCTCCGGTGCCAGCGAGATGATCTTCATGTGGTTGCGCGACCTGAGTTCGCGCGTCACCGGCCCGAAGATACGCGTGCCGACCGGCTCACCCTGCGCGTTGATGAGAACGGCGGCGTTCCGATCGAAGCGGATCAGCGACCCGTCGGGGCGGCGCACGCCCTTCGCGGTCCGCACGATCACGGCCTTCATCACTTCGCCCTTCTTCACGCGTCCACGCGGAATGGCGTCCTTGACCGACACCACGATCGTATCACCGACCGTCGCATACTTCCGCTTCGACCCGCCGAGCACCTTGATGCATTGCACGCGCTTTGCACCCGAGTTGTCGGCAACGTCGAGATTGGTCTCCATCTGAATCATCGGACCAGTCCTTGTCTCGGAACCTTCGGCTTGCGCCTGGCCCCGCTTCCCGTCGCCATTGTCATTACCCGGCCCCGCTGCACCTTTTCAGTACAGGTTCGGCCGGCACGATTATTCAGGTTACACCCCGATCACAACCCAACGCTTGAGCTTGGAGATCGGCTTGCTTTCCTGGATGCGCACGACGTCACCGACCTTGTAGGAGCCGGCTTCGTTGTGTGCGTGATACTTCTTCGACCGCCGTACCGTCTTCTTGAACAGCGGATGCGTATAGCGCCGCTCGACCTCGACGACCAGCGTCTTGGCGTTCTTGTCGGAAACGACGGTACCCTGCAGGATGCGCTTCGGCATGTCTTTGTCCTCTTATGCCTTGCCGCCCGACCGCTTCGCCTTGGCGACGGTCATGACACGCGCAATATCCTTGCGCACTTCGCGGATCCGCGCCGTGCTCTCGAGCTGTCCCGAGGCGCGTTGGAAGCGGAGGTTGAACTGCTCTTTCTTGAGCTTGACGAGCTGGTCGTCCAGCTGGTCGAGCGTCATGTCGCGAAACTCTGCGGCCTTCATCGTCATCTGCCCGTTCGTCGAACGGGTCCCTCACTCGATCTCAATCAGTTCTGGCGAACCACGACGCGCGTCTTGATCGGCAGCTTTGCCGCGCCGAGCGCCAGCGCTTCGCGGGCGACCTGATCGGTAACACCATCCAGCTCGAACATGATCCGGCCGGGATGAACGCGGGCGACCCACAGTTCCGGCGAACCCTTGCCCGAGCCCATGCGGACTTCCGCCGGTTTCTTGGACACCGGTACGTCCGGGAAGATGCGGATCCACACCCGGCCCGCACGCTTCATGTGACGCGTGATCGCACGGCGTGCGGCTTCGATCTGGCGCGCCGTAACGCGCTCAGGCTCGACCGCCTTGAGACCATGGCTGCCGAAGTTCAGCATCGTGCCGCCCTTCGCCGTACCATGGATACGCCCCTTGTGGGCTTTGCGGAACTTCGTCCGTTTCGGTTGCAGCATGTCGTTCGTCCTTGAGCTCAAGCCAGAACCGGCAGAACCGGTCCCGCGTCAGCTGAATTGTCACGCCTTCTCGGCAGCTTCTCCGCCAGCACCGGCACCGGCGCCGCCACCACGATTGCGGTCACGCCGTCCCCGGCCGTCGCCGCGATCTCCACGATCACCGCGGTCGCCACGATCACCACCGCGTCCACCGCCGCCGCTTTCCTGCGCTTCGAGCGAACGCTTCTCGGCCGCCATCGGATCGTGCTCCATGATCTCGCCTTTGAAGATCCAGACCTTGATGCCGATGATGCCGTAGGCTGTACGCGCCAGACCGTAGCCGAAGTCGATGTCCGCACGCAGCGTGTGCAGCGGCACGCGACCTTCACGGTACCACTCGAGACGCGCGATTTCTGCGCCGCCAAGACGACCCGACACGTTGATGCGGATGCCGAGCGCACCGAGACGCAGCGCCGACTGCACCGCGCGCTTCATCGCACGGCGGAACGCAACGCGGCGCTCGAGCTGCTGCGCGATGCCCTCCGCAACCAGCGTCGCGTCGATTTCCGGCTTGCGGACTTCGACGATGTTGAGATGCACTTCCGAAGCGGTCAGCTTCGACAGCTCGCCGCGCAGCTTCTCGATATCCGAGCCCTTCTTGCCGATCAGGACGCCCGGGCGCGCGGTGTGAACCGTCACACGGCACTTCCGGTGCGGACGCTCGATCACGACGCGGCTGATACCGGCCGTGCGTGCGCTCTTCATGATGTGCGCACGGATCGCCATGTCTTCGTGGAGCAGCTTGCCGTACTCACCGCTCTTGGCGAACCAGCGGCTGTCCCAGGTGCGGTTGATGCCGACGCGCAGGCCGACGGGATTGACTTTGTGTCCCATTATTTCGACTCCTTGCCCGCCGCATCGTCTTCAGACTTGGCCTTGACGACGACCGTCAGCATCGAGAACGGCTTCATAATTCCGCCGGACCGCCCGCGACCACGCGCGTGGAAGCGCTTCATCACCATCTTCTTGCCCACGTAGGCCTGCGAGATGACGAGATCGTCGGGGTCGAGGTTGTGGTTGTTCTCGGCGTTCGCCACCGCGCTCTTGACGCACTTGCGTACGTCCTGCGCGATGCGCTTGCGCGAAAACTCGAGGTCGGCCAGTGCCGCGCTCACCTTCTTGCCGCGGATCATGGCCGCGACGAGGTTGAGCTTCTGCGGCGAAACCCGGAGGCTCGACGCTACCGCTTGTGCTTCGTCGGCACCCAACTGCCGCTCACGCTTCGGCTTGCCCATCTTACTTGCCCTTCACAGCTTTCTTGTCGCCGCCATGGCCGTTGAACGTGCGCGTCGGCGCGAATTCGCCGAACTTGTGCCCGATCATGTCCTCGGTGACGTTGACCGGGATATGCTTGTGACCGTTGTGTACCCCGAACGTGAGGCCCACGAACTGCGGCAGGATCGTCGAGCGGCGGCTCCAGGTCTTGATGACCTCGTTGCGGCCGCTGCTGCGCACCTTGTCCGCCTTCTTGAGGAGGAAACCGTCGATGAACGGGCCTTTCCAGATTGAGCGTGCCACGTCAGTTGCTCCTTAAGCCTTCGCCGAATGCCGGCTGCGTACGATGAACCGGTCGGTCGTCTTGTTCTTGCGCGTCTTGGCACCCTTGGTCGGCTTGCCCCACGGCGTCGCCCAGTGCTTGCCGCCCTTGGTGCGACCACCGTTCGGATGGTCGACCGGGTTCATCATCACCGAGCGAACCGTCGGACGAATGCCCTTCCAGCGCGTACGGCCGGCCTTGCCAACCGTCTCGTTGAGGTGGTCCGGGTTGGAAACCGCGCCGACCGACGCCATGCATTCGGCGCGAACCTTGCGCGTTTCACCGGAATTGAGACGGAGCACCGCCCAGCCACCGTCGCGGCCGACCAGCTGCGCGTAGGAACCTGCCGAACGCGCGAGCTTCCCGCCGGCACCCGGCTTCAGTTCGACGTTGTGGACGATCGTGCCGACCGGCATCGAGCCGAGCTGCATCGCATTTCCCGGCTTAACGTCCACCTTGACACCCGACACGACCTGGTCGCCGGCGGCGAGCCGCTGCGGCGCGAGGATGTAGGACTGCGTGCCGTCGGTGTACTTGATGAGCGCGATGAAGGCGGTGCGGTTCGGATCGTATTCGAGCCGTTCGACCGTCGCCGCCATATCGGCCTTGCGACGGCGGAAGTCGACCTTGCGGTAGGTCTGCTTGTGGCCACCACCGATGTGACGCATCGTGATGCGACCATGGTGATTGCGACCGCCAGTCTTCGACTTGCCTTCGGTCAGCGATTTGACCGGCGCACCCTTCCAGAGCGCGCTGCGGTCGACGATGACCAGATTGCGCAGGCTCGGAGTCGTCGGACGGAATGTTTTCAGTGCCATGACGCTTCTGTCCTTACAGTCCTGTGGTCACGTCGATCGAGTGACCGTTCTCGAGCGTGACGATCGCCCGCTTCGTGTCGCTCTGGATCGACCGGAACCCCTTGAACGCCTTCAGCTTGCCCTTGCGGACGATGGTGTTCACCGACTTGACCTTGACCTTGAACAGCGCCTCGACGGCGGCCTTGATCTCGGTCTTGGTCGCCGACGGGCGTACCTTGAAGACGACCTGGTTGTGCTCAGATACGAGCGTGGCCTTCTCGGTGATGACCGGCGCGACGATGACGTCGTAATGGGATGGCTTGCTCATGACGCGCCTCACTTGAACCGCTCTTCGAGGGCAGCGACCGCCGCCTTCGTCAGCACGAGCTTCTCGCGCCGGAGGATGTCGTAGACGTTGATGCCCTGGATCGGCAGCACGTCGATATGCGGAATGTTGCGTGCCGCGCGTGCGAACCCGTCTTCGAGCTCGCGCCCGTCGATGAAAAGTGCGCTCTTGAGACCGAGCTTCGAGAAGCTGGCGAGCAAGTCCTTGGTCTTGCCGGACGGGGCCGACGCCTGCTCAAGCACGACGATCTCGCCGGCCTTCGCCTTGGCGGAGAGCGCATGCTTGAGCGCGAGCGCACGAACCTTCTTCGGCATCGCGATCGCATGGCTGCGCGGCTTCGGACCGAACGCCTTGCCGCCACCGCGGAACTGCGGCGCGCTCTTGTCGCCGTGACGGGCGCCACCGGTGCCCTTCTGCTTGTACATCTTCTTGCCGGTCACCGCCACTTCAGAGCGGTCCTGCGACGCGTGCGTGCCAGCCATCCGCTTCAGCTGCTGATAGCGCACCATGCGGTGCAGGAGATCCTGACGCGGTTCGAGACCGAAGATCTCGTCCTTGAGGTCGATTTCACCGGCCGAACCGGCGTCGATGGTCGTAACTTTCGTTTTCATCACGCAGTCTCCGCGCTCTGGACGGCATCGGACTTGCGGAACGCACCCGGACGCGGTGCCTCCTTGGGAAGGGGCCGCTTGACCGCGTCACGCACGATCACCCAGCCACCTTTGGAACCCGGAACCGCGCCGCGCACCAGCACGAGACCGCGATCCTTGTCCGTCTGCACCACTTCGAGGTTGAGCGTCGTGACACGCTCACCACCCATGTGGCCGGCCATCTTCTTGCCCTTGAACACCTTGCCGGGATCCTGGCGCTGACCGGTCGAGCCGTGCGAGCGATGCGATACCGAGACACCGTGCGTCGCGCGGAGACCACCGAAGTTCCAGCGCTTCATCGGACCCTGAAAGCCCTTGCCCTGGTTGGTGCCGGTCACGTCGACGAGCTGACCCTTCACGAAATGATCGGCCGTGATCTCCGAGCCGACATCGATGAGGTTGTCTGCCGACACGCGGAACTCCGCGACCTGCGCCTTCGGCTCGACCTTGGCGACGGCAAAATTCTGCCGCTCGGCCTTGGTGACGCGGCTCGCCTTGCGCGAACCCGCGCCGAGCTGCAGCGCGACATAGCCGTTCTTCTCTTCCGTACGATGCGCGAGCACCTGCACGTGATCCAGCTTGAGCACGGTCACAGGGATATGCTCACCCGTCTCCGTGAAGACGCGGGTCATTCCCACTTTCCGAGCGATAACTCCGGAACGCATCTCCGGCATTCCTTTCCATCAAGGGGATCATGCGCGACGCGCAGAGGATCCCGGAACCTATCTTCAGAGCTTGATTTCGACGTCCACGCCGGCGGCGAGATCGAGCTTCATCAGCGCGTCCACCGTCTGCGGGGTCGGATCTACGATGTCGAGGACGCGCTTGTGCGTGCGCATCTCGAACTGTTCGCGGCTCTTCTTGTCGATGTGCGGCGACCGGTTGACGGTGAACCGCTCGATCCGTGTCGGCAGCGGAATGGGGCCACGGACGTCCGCGCCCGTACGCTTCGCGGTATTCACGATCTCGCGCGTCGACGCATCGAGAACGCGATGGTCGAACGCCTTGAGCCGGATCCGGATGTTTTGACTTTGCATCGTCTCGTCTCTTTACCCGAGGAACACCGCGAGCGCCCCCGAGGGAGCGCCCGCAACGCTTCGCTTAGTCCGTGATCTTCGCCACGACGCCGGCGCCGACGGTGCGGCCGC
>DAOMWV010000072.1:12143-12937 GCA_035436725.1 Hyphomicrobiaceae bacterium | reverse complement strand
TGGTGATCGAGGTCAACTCCTCACCCGGCATCGAGGGGATCGAGGCTGCGACCGGTGTCGACGTGGCCGCCGCCATGATCATGCTCCTCGAACGCCGCGCCACCCGCGGTGATACGCGGACACGCGGCGTGGGGTAATCGAGTATCGCAGCGGCGGCTTGTGAGCCGGATCCGTTGTTTGGGCGCGGTCCCCACATCCCCGGCTGTCTTGGCCGGCCGTCGTGCCGGCTACCCATTGTCCTGCCAGCAACCGCATGTCGCAGATTGACCCTAACCGGAAGGTCGAGCCTTCGGCGACGCACTCTTGGATTTTGATCGTGCGTCGTATTCGGCCCGTTGTCTCTTCGTCGCATGCATGCGCCAAGCGCGTTCGATGCGACTCCTCAATTCGTCGCCCTTCATGTGCTCGGGTCTCGCAAGTATCGCCGGATATCCCTTGTAATGATCCGTTTCGAAATAGATGTTTGCAGCCGCCTCGAGCAGAAACTCTTTCTCGTCGATAGGGCAGTGGATTACAAGAACTTGGCCGTCCTTGGAGCCAATGATCGATATGCCTCTCATTTTCAGGCAAGGTCGTCCGTGCCAAGTTCCTTCGCTGACGCCGGGCAATTCAAGTTCCCGTGCCATCGCAAGCATGCGATCGAAAGCATGTTCCAGCTTAGACTTTGGCATCGTCATAGGTTGCTCGACCTCGACGGACCTGACAACAGCGGGCAACAGCCTCGACCGGTTCTGCCCCATTGCCGCCAATCGACACCCAACGGCCTGAAACTTCCTCGACGAGATGCGGCACGA
>DAOMWV010000072.1:0-12043 GCA_035436725.1 Hyphomicrobiaceae bacterium | reverse complement strand
TCTCCGGCCGCGCGCGCCCGATCAGTGCCTTGAGCCCTTCGGAAAACGCGACGCCTGCCAGTGACGGCAGCACCACCCCGGTCGCGGTGCGTCGATGCCCCCGCAAGAGGAGATAGATCGCGTGTTCGAATTGAAGCGCGCGACGGCAGAAGCCGAAGTCGACGAGCTGTTCCCTGCTTCAGCGCACGGCCTACTCGCCGGTATCCTCGGCCACGAAACCCAGCCACGAGTGTCCGCCGACCACTGCCACGACAGTCGCAGCATTGTACTGGAGTTCCACCCTGGTCGACGGCGCGCTGCAGATCCCGGCCTTGCTGCAGTACTTCTTGCACGGTGAGCATCATGACAACGGATGCCAAGGCAGCGATCAGCGACAGAACCGGTACAGTGCGTTGGCCGCTCGCGGTCGCCGCCGCCATCGTCGCATGGGCAGCTCTCCGTCGCGCACTTCCAGATTAGGCGGTATCTCGGGCTGCTTGATCGGATCCACCTTCATGCTGGCGGCGTGCCGGGCCATCACTTTGATCCTGCCGACGCCGGACCCGAGAAAAAAATCCGGTCGACACACACGCGTGAGGTCAGGGCAGCCGCTCGACGGCTGAGCCGGCTTCGTACCACGTCTTCGTCCCATTCACGATCTTCACAAGCGAGAGCATCACAGGCACCTCGATCAGAACGCCAACGACGGTCGCGAGTGCGGCACCTGAGGAGATGCCGAAAAGACTGATCGCCACCGCGACGGCCAACTCGAAGAAGTTGCTGGCGCCGATCAAGGCCGACGGCGCAGCGATGCAGTGAGCCTCGCCGCTGACGCGGTTCAGCAGATAGCCGAAGCCGAAGATGAAATACGTCTGGATCGTTATCGGCACGGCAAGCATCAGAATGATGAGCGGCTGCTGTAGGATCTGCTCGCCCTGTAACGCGAACAGCAGCAAGAGGGTCGCAAGTAGAGCCATGATCGACAACGGCTGCAGCCGCACGAGCAAGGTGTCCAAGGCACTTTGACCGCCGTTCCTCAGGGTTCGCGTCCGGATCAACTGCGCGAGAATGACAGGCACGACGATGTAGAGAATGACCGAGAGTAGCAGCGTGTCCCAGGGCACGACGATCGCAGAGAGCCCGAGAAGTAGCGCAACGATCGGCGCGAAGGCGAATACCATGATCAAGTCATTGAGTGCCACTTGGCTCAGCGTGAAGTGCGGCTCGCCCCTCGTCAGGTTGGACCACACGAACACCATCGCCGTACAGGGTGCGGCGCCGAGCAAGATCAAGCCGGCGATGTAACTGTCGATCTGACCCGCAGGCAGGAAAGGACGGAACAGCCAGCCAATGAACAGCCAGCCGAGTAGGGCCATCGTGAAAGGCTTGACCAGCCAGTTGGTGACGAGGGTGATGCCGATGCCGCGCCAATGTCGTGTGACACCTCGGAGCGCGCCAGGATCGATACGGACCAGCATCGGTATGATCATCAGCCAGACAAGCAGTGCGACCGGCAGGTTGACCTTTGCGATTTCAGCGGCACCGATCGCCTGGAACACACTTGGCATCATCCAGCCGAACGCTATGCCGACGACGATGCAAAGGCCGACCCAAATGGTCAGATAGCGCTCGAAAGCCGACATTCGGTGTCCCCGTATGCGATAAAAGGCATATGCAGTTGCACGTATATTCGTTCAGGGATATACAGATTTCATGGATGAAGCAATTCGAATTCTCGCCATGCTGTCCGAGCCGATCCGGCTGCGGAGCCTCGTGATGATCGCCGAAGAAGGCGAGCTTTGCGTTTGTGAGCTGGTCGCAGCACTCGATTTGCCGCAACCCAAGGTGTCGCGTCACCTCGCCGTCATGCGCGATGCCGGATTGTTGCGGGATCGTCGGGATGCGCAATGGGTGCTTTACTCCATCAATCCGGCGCTCCGCGCACCTCAGATGGCAATGGTCGAGGCGGCGGTCGCGGCCGTCGTCGGAGACAAGCAGATTGCGCGCGACAAAGCGCGGTTGGCGAAATCGTCCCGACCTGAACGCTTGCGGAACGGATGCCGGCGCGTGGACGTTCCAGCTCGGAGAGCGTCATGACAACCGATGCCAAAGCAGCGATCAGCGACAGAGCCGTGACGGGCCGTTGGCTGCTCGGGGTCGTCGCTGCCATCGTCGTATGGGCCGCTGTCTACAGCCAGCTCGTCCCATTCTCAGAGTGGCTCGTATCGCAGCTGCCCGTCGAGCGTAACAGTCACCTCGGATCAGCCCTTCAGTTCTTTATATACGATACGCCGAAAGTGCTCCTGCTGCTTACGCTCGTCGTGTTTGCGATGGGAATCGTGCGCAGCTTCTTCTCGCCGGAAAAGACGCGCGCCATGTTGGCGGGACGTTCCGAAGGTATCGGCAACGTCGCTGCCGCCGGCCTCGGCATCCTGACACCATTCTGCTCATGCTCCGCCGTGCCACTTTTCATCGGCTTCGTGTCGGCCGGCGTGCCGCTCGGCGTGACGTTCTCATTCCTGATTGCAGCACCGATGGTCAACGAGGTTGCGCTCGGCCTGTTGTTCGCGCTCGTCGGATGGAAAGTGGCCCTCACCTATCTCGCTTTCGGATTGATGGTGGCAATCGTCAGTGGATTTGTGATCGGCCGCCTGAAGCTGGAGAGCTGGCTCGAGCCATGGGTGCTCGAGATCAGGGCCGGGGCTGTCGACTTGCCGACAGGCGAGATTTCCATCGTCGATCGCATCAAGGCGGGCATCGAGGCGGTCAAGGATATCGTCGGACGCGTCTGGATTTGGATCATCGCGGGTATTGCCGCGGGTGCCGTCATTCACGGCTACGTGCCTGCCGATCTGATGGTCAAAATCATGGGCGCGGACGCCTGGTGGTCGGTACCTGTCGCCGTCCTCGTCGGTATCCCCATGTACACCAATGCCGCCGGCATCATCCCGGTCGTCGAGGCGCTTCTCGGCAAGGGTGCGGCGCTCGGCACCACGCTCGCGTTCATGATGAGCGTGATCGCGCTGTCGCTGCCCGAGATGATCATCCTGCGCAAGGTTCTGACCATCCGATTGATCGCCGTTTTCGTTGGGGTCGTCGGCACCGGCATTCTCGCCGTCGGATTTCTCTTCAATGCGCTGTTTCACTGAAAGGCAAAAAATATGAAAGACGTAAAAATTCTCGGGCCCGGCTGCAAGCGCTGCGATGCCGCCGTCGAGATGGTCAAAGCCGAAGCCGCCAAGCTCGGTATCGACATCAAAATCGAGAAGGTGACCGACTATGCAGCAATCGCAGGCTATGGCATTGCCTCCACGCCCGGCATCGTTGTGGACGGCAAGGTCGTGCATGCGGGCGGTCTGCCGAAGCTGGAATCGATCGGCCCATGGTTGAAGGGCTGAGCCTAGAACCAAGACCGCAAGTGCACGGGTCGCGTGCGCGCTTGTTTTGTTGGTGCCTCTATCTGGCACACGCTGGTGACCGTCAATGTGACCGACGGAGGCTACGCCTTCGTCGGCGAGAGGGAGCAGTGATCTCCGCCCAACCTCGCCAACAACTCGACGCATGGTGTGATCGTGACCGACGAGCAGGGCAGTAGCCGATGCCTTGTTTGTCTCGTCAACCTGCGCACCCGCATCAATGAGCTTCAAGACATGGGTGGCACCGCGATCGACGCACCGAAGATCGATCAATCCGCTTTCGCGTGTCTCGATTTGAGTGATGCCGGAGTATCGCGTTTCCGGTCGGCGGTGCGAGCGCCAGGGCAGCGGGATGACAGTCGAGAACGCATCGATCCAGATTGCGAATTTGTAGCTACTGCACTGCGATCAGAGGCGTTGGATCTATCGTGAGGTGTCTGAGGCTACACAGCAGATCCGCTTTGGTATCAATTGCAGCCAACTTAAATCCCAGTCTTGTTGACCGCAGCTAGCCCTGCTTCGCCACCACCCGATCCAGCACGTGCGCGGCCATCAGCACCCAGAGTGCGCCGAGGATCCATCCGCCGATCACGTCGGTCGGCCAGTGAACACCGAGATAGATGCGGCTGATACCGATGAGGGCGGGGAGCGCCAGCGATATGCCGAGCAGGAAGTGCCGCACCCGCCGGTCCGGTTCGAGGCGCGCGAGCATCGATCCGAGAGTCATGTAAATGACGGCCGACATCATTGCATGGCCGGACGGGAAGCTGCCGGACACTTCCTCGACGAGATGCGGCACGATCTCCGGCCGCGCGCGCCCGATCAGTGCCTTGAGCCCTTCGGAAAACGCGACGCCCGCCAGTGACGTCAGCACCACCCCGGCCGCCGTGCGCCGATGCCCCCGCAAGAGGAGATAGATCGCAACGCACGCCACCAGAAGCACGAGCGGCACCACGCCACCGAGTGCGGTGATGTCGCGGACGGCGATTGTGACGAAACGCGAGCCGATCGGTGTTGCTGGATCGTCAGTGACACGGAAAAAGCGGACCATGCTCTCGTCGAAGGCGGTCCAGTATCCGCTCGAGAGCCGCGAGCCCGCCAGGAGAAGGACGAGAAACGCGGTGGCGGCAAGCGCCGTTCTCCGTGCAAACCGCTGAACGTGCGCGCTGTAGTCCTGCCAGTGCTGCGGCACCATCGCCGTCCCCCACCTGTCGCCTCTGCGGTGCTTCGCATCGGCGGCGGCGAAAGGCAAGCACCAGTGTCAGGCGGCGGCAGGTGGCGGATTTCGCCGCACGACCGCGTCGAACACCCGCATGCCGATGATGACCCAGAGGAGTCCGAGCATCCATCCGCCGATCACATCGGACGGCCAGTGCACGCCGAGAAAGATCCGTGTCGTCCCGATGACGATCGAAACGGCGAGCGCGAGATAGAAGAGATACGCCCGGACGCGCCTGTCCGCCTCGACCCGCGCCAGCATCGCTCCGAGCGTCACGTAAACCACCATCGACACGAACGAATGACCCGACGGGAAGCTCGCCGTCGTTTCGATCATGCCGTGCGGCACGAGGTCCGGCCGCGGCCGCGCGATCGCGATCTTGAGCGCATGCGACATCAGCCAGCCCGAAACGGTAATGGCAAGCAGCGCGACTGCCGTGCGCCGGTGCCCGCGCAGAAGGAGAAATCCTATGATCGACGTGACGAGCAGCGAGAGCACGGTTACCCCGCCGAGCGACGTGAGATCCCGCGCAAGATAAGAGAACCATGCCGGTGCCGCTGCGACACCGCCCGTGACGGTATTGATCGCAATGAACACGCTTTGGTCCATTGCGCGCCAGTCCCCGTAGCGCGCCTGCCCAATGGCCATCATCACCGCCAGCAGTATGGCGAGCACTAGAAATGCCGACGTGAGACGCTTCTGCAACTCGTCGGTCGCGAGATGCCAGTCGCGGACAGGCACGTGCGGCTCGCGGACACGAAGGACGTCAGGCATGGGCTCGTTCCGGAATGATGACGGAGCTGCGTGGCGGCGCCAGAATGGAAAGCGCTTTGGGATGGTTGCGGAAGACGAGTGGCGTCGGCAGCTTTTCGACTTCACCGTCGGTCGAGACGCGGATGTACGGGGTGTTGGCGTGGATGCGCAATTCGTGCGTCAGAAGTTCGGACACGTAGGGATCGGTCCGCCACGTTCCGATCAGGGCACGCGCCATCGCGATCGCCGCCGAGAAGCCGCTCCTGTGTCGGGCGGCGTAGACGGCGAGATGTCCGCCATCGAGATTCGGTCGGCGGAGGCCGAACGAGGGCAGATCGCAGTACCGGTTGTTCGCGACCGCGAGCGACATCACCCGCATCCGCGACAGGTTGCGGCCGTCGTCGAGCTCGAGCTGCAGGCGATGGCGCAGGCTGAAGATGGCGCGTGCCGCCCGCCAGGCGCCCAGCGTCTTCGCCTTGAACGACTTGCCGCGCAGTTTCTGCCGCTCGGTCGAATAGATCGACGGCAGGCCGATCAGCGCATTGCAGAGATAGAGGCTCCCGTTGACACTCGCCGCGTCGATGCGCTTGACGTCGGAGCGCGCGAGCGCATCCGCTGCCCCGGCGAGATCGAGAGGAATTTCGAGATCGCGCGCCAGAAGGTTCATGGTGCCGAGCGGAAGGATGCCGAGCGGCACGTCGCGTGTTGCCGTGATGCGTGCGGCCGACCGGATCGAGCCATCGCCGCCGCCGACGAGGAGTGCGACGTCCTTTCGCGTCATGATGTCGACGGCACGGCCGAAATCCTCGGGCGCGACCAGCCGGACTGACACGTCATGGCCACGGTCGACGAACGGCTGCTCGATCGACCGGACGAGATCGTCCTTCGGCAGGGTCATGGCGGTGCCCGAGCGGGCGTTGACGACGACGTTGACACGCATGTTCCGGCCATGTCCCGAAGGGCCTTGATGGTGACGCCGATCGCAGCGGCACCCATCGAACTGACACCCGGCTGGTAACGTGGTCCGAACCACGATCGTTCCCGTTACGGGCAAGGCTTCGACTGGGATGTGGGAACCGGTCGATTGCACGCCAACGGCGAACATGGTCAAATTCGTGTGACCCTCGCTTCGGACCCTCCATGCCATCATCTGCCGCAATCGCCACTTTCGTCGCCGCCTGCGCGCTCCTCGCACTGACGCCCGGCCCGAATATGAGTCTCATTGTGGCCAACACCCTGTCCGGCGGGTTGCGTGCCGGTCTCGTCACACTCGCGGGCGCGCTGACGGGGCTCACCGTTCTCGTCATCATCGCAGCATTCGGCATGACGAGCGTCATGGTGTTCATGTCGGACTGGTTCGAGGTCATCCGCTGGGTCGGGGCGCTCTATCTGATCATACTCGGCGTGCGCCAGTTCATGAGTTATTGGCGATCACGAGGCTCGGCGCCGGTCCCCCAGAAGCCGCGCCAATCGGGAACGCTGTATCTTCATGGTCTCGCGGTCGCACTATCCAATCCGAAGGTATTGCTCTTTCTTGGCGCCTTCCTGCCCCAGTTCGTGGATCCCGCATCCGCGCCCGGCCCGCAACTGGCCACCTTCGCCATCCTGTTTGTCGCCACCCTTCTCGTGGTCGACCTCGGCTATACCCTTGCGGTCGCTCGTGCGCGCGCCGCGTTCGATATGCGCAAGTTGCGCGTCCTCGACGGGCTGGCCGGCGCACTTCTCGTCGCTGGCGGGCTCGTGCTCGCCACCGCGCGGCGGCCGTGATAGAGGCGTGTCACCGGTTCCCCATCACTTGTCAGGCCATCCCGATGAAACGCATCGCCTTCTACTCAGGGTCGTTCGATCCGATCACCAACGGCCACATGGACGTGATCCAGCGCGCCGCCAACATCTTCGACACGCTCGTCATCGGCATCGGCGTTCATCCCGGCAAGACGCCGCTCTTTTCACCCGAGGAGAAGGCCGCGCTGATCGAGAGCGAGACGGCGGCACTGTCGAAAAGGACCGGCTGCCGGATCACCACGGTTACGTTTGCAGGCCTGACCGTTGACGCCGCGCGCGAGGCCGGCGCGAAGTTCATCGTGCGCGGCCTCAGAGACGGCACTGACCTCGATTACGAGATGCAGATGAGCGGCATGAACGGCAAGATGGCCTCTGACGTCGAAACGCTGTTCCTCCCCGCCAGCCCCGAGGTCCGCCACATCGCAGCGACCCTCGTGCGCCAGATCGCCCAGATGGGCGGCGATGTCTCATCGTTTGTCTCGAAGGACGTGGCGAAGAAATTGAAGGCGAAGATCGCGAAGAAGAAATAGGGCGGGCGATCGTGACCCCGGACCAGTTGAAGCGCGAGCTGTGTGCCGTCGTGGCGCGTGTGCCGGTCGGGCGCGTGCTCGTCATCGGCGCGCTGGGACGCCATTTCCGCGTGAGCCCGCGCGCCATCGAGACGCATCTGAAGGGGCTCGAACCCGAAGCCCGCGAAAAGCTCCCCTGGCATCGCATTGTCATGGACGGCGGCGCTCTCGGCCAGATTGGACCGCGCTCCGAACACATGGCGCGTCTCCGCTCCGAGGGGCTCGCCGTTGCTCCGGCAGGCATCGTCCAGGACATGGAGCGGGTTGCCATCCGCGACGTGGAGAGCCTTCCCGCGACCGTGGCCGAAGTCGCACCGGCCGAGCCGGTCACAGCGCCTCAGGCGGCCGGGCCTAATCGTTCGCGCGGACGCCTCGGCGCGCCGAAATCGAGCGTATGAGCATCTGCACGGGCGGCCCATGGCCCGCCGAAGCGTTCCCGTGTACGTTCGGCGCCCTGATCCATGATCCTGCCCAACCCGTCTAAGGCGACAGAGCATGTATATCCCGCCCCATTTCCAGGAGCTCGACCCGGCAACCATTGCCTCGATCCTCGAACACGCCCCGCTCGCTTGCGTTGTCGCCGATACGCCGGAAGGGCTGATCGCCAACCACATACCGCTTCTCGTCGGCCGTGATGGTGCCATCATTGGACATGCGGCGCTCGCCAACGACATGCACCGTCTGATCCGGGACGGTCAGGACGTGCTCGTCATCTTCCGCGGCGAAGACGGTTATGTCTCCCCAAACTTTTACCCGTCGAAGTCAGAGCATCATAAGGCCGTGCCCACGTGGAACTATCAGGCCGTCCACGTCTACGGGACGATCACCTTCCAGCATGACGAACGCACCAAGCGCGCCGCCGTCGGACTCCTGACCCAAAGCCATGAGCGCCGTCTCAACGGCCCCGCTGCCTGGCGCATGGCGGACGCGCCCGCTGATTACATGATCACCATGCTCGCCAACATCGTCGCGTTCCGCATCGAGGTGACGCGCACGCTCGCCAAGTCGAAGTTGAGCCAGAACCGCGAGGCGCGCGACTACCTCGGCGCCATCGACGGTTTGCGCGAGAGCGGCAATGCGGACCTCGCCGATCGGATGGCCGAACGTGCTCCAAAACAGTCCTGAGCGACGCTGTAGTCCACCGGCCCGATCGGGCGCCGGCGGATCGAAGGCTGCGGTGTCGACTGTTGGACAATGCAGTTGCTCGATGGACCGAAATGACGAAGCGCTATAAGAAAGCGCCTTCTGTTTGCGTTGCGGCCAACGGCGTTTGCGACACGGCTGGCTCCCGCAAAATCACCTAAAATGAAGGGCTGAGAGATCTGCATGTCTGCATGGCTGACTGGGTATGAAGGCGCGTTTCTGACGAAGCTCACGCTATGTCTTGTGCTCGGCGCTATGATTGGCGTCGAACGCGAATTCCGCAACAAGCCTGCGGGCATCAGCACCCACTGCTTCGTGATGGCAGGAGCCTGTCTCTTTACGTTCATCTCGACCGTCGCCGATCCCAACAGCCCCGCTCGTGTCGCGGCGCAGGTCGTGTCCGGGGTCGGCTTTCTCGGCGCCGGGATGATCCTGAAAAGCGAGAACAACACCATCCGGAACCTGACGACGGCTGCGGCTGTATGGTTCGCGGCCGCGATCGGGATGGCCATCGGCGTCGGTTGGTATGCGATCGCCGTGATCGCTTCGATCTACGCGGTTATTGTTCCGCGCATACCGCACGCGAAGCGCTGGTTGGAAACGCAGCAGGACGAATAGGCGCCCAGAACGATCGCCGACGGAGTTGTCTCGACCCATGGCAAATCAGCCTTCGCATACTGGCAGCGATCTGGCGCGCGGCACGCTGCTTGTCGCCGGCGCTGCCATCGTCTGGAGCTTCGGCGGCACCATCGCGCGCTTTCTGGAGGTGTCTGACAGCTGGACCATCGTCTTCTGGCGCTCGGCTTTCGCGGCCCTGTTCCTGCTCGTCTTCATGCTTGTACGTGACGGCGTGCGTGGTGCCGCCGCACTCGTCTCGGGTATCGGTCCGGCTGGCATCGGCGTCGCGCTCTGCTTCACGGTCGCATCCGTGTCGTTCGTCGTCGCACTAGCTCATACGACCGTCGCCAACATCCTTCTGATCCAGGCCGGCGCGCCGTTGCTCGCCGCATTGATGACGTGGGTTCTGTTCGGCGAGCGCATATCGGCGAGCACTTGGGCCGCTATCGCCGCCGTCATCGCCGGCATCGCCATCATGGTCTCGGGCTCGTTCACGGGCCGCGTATCGCTGTTGGGCGACGGTCTCGCGCTCGCCATCGCCATTGCCGTCGCCGCCGCGACCGTGATCACTCGACGTTACGCGCACGTGCGCATGACACCTGCAGTCTTCCTCGCCATGGTGATTGCGGGCGGCATCGCCGCGCTCATGTCGACGCCTGCGGTCGTGAGCGGCCGCGACTTCGCACTGCTGTTCGCCTTCGGCGCCCTCAACCTCGGGCTCGGTCTGTCACTGTTCGTCACGGGCGCACGGCTGATCCCGGCAGCGCTCGGTGCGCTCGTCGGCTCCATCGAGCCAGTACTCGGCCCGCTCTGGGTATGGCTGGTTCATGCCGAGGTTCCAGGGACGCGCACGCTCGTCGGCGGCGCGCTGGTCGTGGCCGCCCTCCTCGCCCATCTCGGCCTACAATGGGCGCGGCAGACGGGACGGACGTGACGTCGCATCAGCTCAAGCCGCCACGACCTCGTGGCAGAGGGGCGCGGCGAACGCGACGGTGACATGATAGAGCCGCTCGCCGTCGCGATAACTGAACGTGCCGCGCCGGCCCGGATCGAACTCACCCTTGAGCGCGAGGGCCGCCGAATGCACGGAAAAGCGCACGCGGGACGACAGGGGATCCGCGAAATAGCTGCCCTCGATGCGCGCGCCGCTGTCCGTGACACCTGAAATGCGTCCGCCCGCGAGCCGGATCTCGAACTCGGCCGCCCGGTGCGCGCCCGCAACCGTGACCTGATAATAGCCCTCTGGACGCATGACCTGTCTCCCCGTTCCCCGCGCCGGACCGCCCCGGTGCGCTCGAGAGACTGCCAGAAACCGCTCAACTTCCCTTTTCGCGGATTGCTAAAATTGTAGCGGCCCAGCCGGACCGTCCCCCCACACTCTCGACAAAATGGGACCGCGACCCTATGTCTCGCCCATGACCACACAGCCTGTAAATCCACGCGCCGCCTCTGTCGGTGGCGATGACCTCGTCCTGCCGTTCTCGACCGACAAGTCTGGCATCTCCGGCCGGCTGATCCGGCTCGGCCCGGCCGTCGACACCATTCTGGACCGCCACGGCTACCCCGACGCCGTGGCCGAAGCGCTCGGCGAAGCCCTGACGCTGACCGGCCTTGTCGGCACCGGCCTCAAGTTCGATGGCCGCCTCATCCTGCAGACCCGCACGGACGGGCCTGTCGGCCTCGTCGTCGCCAACTACGACGTTCCCGGTAAGCTCCGCGCCTACGCCCAGTTCGACAATGCGCGGGCCGGTGCGCTCCAGCCCGCTGGCGGTGCCGCGCTTCTTGGCAACGGCCATATGGCGCTCACGATCGACCCGGGTGGCGACATGGATCGCTATCAGGGCATCGTCGCCCTCGACAGCCAGACGCTGACAGAGGCCGCGCTCGGCTATTTTCGTCAGTCCGAGCAGATCCCGACGTTCATCCGAATCGCGGTCGCACGGCACTTCCTCGACGGCGCCTGGCACTGGCGTGCCGGCGGCATCATGCTGCAGCGGATCGCGCGCGGCGGCGGCACGGATGCCGGCCGCGACCTGACCGACGAGGAGCGCGATGCACGCCTCGATGGCGAGGACGACGAGGACTGGACACGCACGCGCCTTCTCGCCGAGACGGTCGAGGACCACGAGCTGATCGATCCGATGTTGACGCCCGAGCGGTTGCTCTACCGGCTGTTCCACGAGGAAGGCGTCCGCGCCCATGCGCCTGTCGCTCTCGTCGCCGAGTGTCGCTGCTCGCGTGAGCGCGTGCACGACATGCTGAAGAGCTTCCCGCCGTCCGATCTCGTCGACATGCGTGAGGCCGACGGATCGGTCGCGGTGACGTGCGAGTTCTGCTCCACCACGTACCGCTTCGCCCCCGCAGATATTGGTGCGGACTGACCTTGCGACGGTCCACGTCGGTCAACAAGAAAGGCGGGCACCTGGGCCCGCCTTCGTCGTCTCGGATCGATTGAGTAGCAGGCTTACTCGAAGAGCCCGCCGACATCCGCTTGCGCGGACTTCGTGCGATTGACCTTCGGCATCGGACGCAGATAGCGATTGCCGTTACCGGCCGCACGC
>DAOMWV010000071.1:0-13127 GCA_035436725.1 Hyphomicrobiaceae bacterium | reverse complement strand
GGACATTCCAGTTGTTCGTGGCGACTCCCCTGCGGGGAGCCGGCCGCCACGAACGAAGGCACGGACGGGTCGCAACCTAGCGTCCGCCGACAGAAATGCAAGTGGCGCCGGAAAGTCCCCTGAAATCGCCTACTTGCCCCACCTCAGCACCAACGGATCGAGGCTGCGGGCGAGTTCCAGGAGACCCTTGCGGGTCGCGGGATCGAGGGGCGTCAGGGGGTGGCGGACGAAGTCCGACCTGATCACGCCGCCTTCCATCATCGCCGTTTTGGTTGCACGGAGGCCGCACTGGCGGTTCTCGTAATTGATCAGCGGCAGGACGCGATCATAGATCTTCATCGCCTCGTCGCGGCGGCCGGCAAGATAGTTCGTGACAACCGGCTTGATGAGATCGGGGATCAGGGCGCTGGTCATCGTGCCGGTCGCACCGGCGTCGAGATCGGCCATCAGCGTGATGCCTTCCTCGCCATCGTAGGGGCCGAGAATTTTATCGCCGCCGGCGGCGATCAGCGCGCGCAATTTCGAGGCGGTGCCGGGGACTTCTATCTTGAAGTAGTTTACGCCGGGCACCTCGCGGGCGAGGCGCGCAAGGAACGGCACAGTGAGTGTCACGCCCGAGAGTGGCGCGTCCTGCACCATGATGGGCAGCTTCGAGGCCTTTGCGACCGCGGCGAAGTGTTCGAGCATGCCCTGCTCGTCGGCCTTCAGAAGTGCGCCGTGATAGGGTGGCATGAGCATCAGCATGGCCGCGCCGAGTTCGGCCGCGCGCTTGCCACGGGCCGAGGCGATGTCTGTCGAATAGTGCGAGCAGGTGACGATGACGGGCACGCGGCCTTTCACGTGATCCATGGTCGAGCGGAGGATCGTATCGCGTTCCTCGTCGGTCAGCAGGAACTGCTCGGAATAGTTCGCCAGGATGCAGATGGCGTCGACGCCCTGGTCGATCATGCAGTCCATGACGCGGCAATTGCCCTCGATGTCGAGGCGGCCGTCGGCGTGAAACGGCGTCGGCGCGATGGGCATGATGCCGGTAAGGGGTCTGGTCATGGCGGTTGCGCTCCGGGCTGATCCTGCGGTCCCGGGATGTTCCCCGACGGCGCCGTCAGAGCAAGGACCGGCACCGCATGACAGAGCGGCGCTCGGACGTGGAGACGACCCTGAGGCGCCGCACGTCAGCGCGCGATGTAGCGGCCGAGGCCGGCCATGGTACTCCAGGACGGCTGATCCGCCTGCGCCTGACGCATCGACGTAACGATACGGCCGGAAATCTCGTCGTGAGCGGCGATGCGGGTCAGAAGGGCGGCGGCGGCGGTGCGGGCGGCATCGAGAACGTCCGGCGGCATTGCTTCAACCACGACGCCCTGCGCCACGAGGCTGCGGAGCGCGGCGTCGTTCAGGCTTTCGGCTTCGGCGGTCGCGATGTCGTGCTCGGCACTGCAGGCGGCTTCCACGATGGCCTGCAGATGCGCCGGAAGAGCTTTCCAGAGATCGAGGCGGATCAGGAATTCGCTGGCGCCGTTCGGCTTGTTGAAGCCGGGCACATGGTAGTGGCGCGCGATTCGGGCGAGCCCGAGTGGCGCGTCGTTCATGGGGGCGAGCAGTTCGACGGCATCGATGACGCCACGCTCGAGTGCGGCGTAGGTTTCCGCCGGAGGAATGGCGGTCGCGGTCGCGCCGAGCGCGTTGAAGATCTCACCGCCGAGGCCGGTGGCGCGGATGCGCAGGCCTTTCAGATCCGCGAGCGAGCGGATCGGCGCGCGGAACCAGCCGGCGGCCGATGGTCCGGTGTTGCCGCCGACGAACGGTTTGACGTTGCTGCGTGCGTAGAGTTCGTCCCAAAGGGTCTGGCCGCCGGAGATGAGCCAGGCGCGGTGCTGGAGCGGCGAGAGACCGAACGGCGCGGTCGTGAACACCGGGGCGACCGACATCTTGCCCGCCCAGAAGATCGACGCGGTGTGGCCAAGTTCGACGGTGCCGGTTGAGAGTGCGTCAAAGACCGCGAAGGCGGGAACGATGGTGCCTGCGGGGAAGACCTCGATGGCTATCTCGCCGTTGCTCATATCGGTGATGCGCTTGGCCAGACGTTCGGCGCTGACGCCGGGGCCCGGCAGATTTTTCGGCCACGACGTGACGCAGCGCCATCTTCTCTGCGTCTGCGCGCGTGCGATGTGTGGTGTGGGGAGTGTGGCTGCAGCGAGCGCGCCTGCCCCGAGAAGATTGCGACGATCAATCTTTGTCATGACGGCAACACTGCAATTCGGGCTTCGGAGACGAGGTCGCGACCCTCGAGGTTGGCGACGGCATCGAGAAGGTAGGCCGCGAACGTGCCCGGGCCGGTCGACCGATGGGAAGCGTGTTCGGCTGCAATTTCGACGACCAGGAGGGCAGCGGTGGTCGCAACGAGCGGATCAGCTTCGACGGCGCACATGGCGGCGATCACTGCGCCGAGTGCGCATCCGAGACCGGTGACCTTAGCCATCAGTGGATCACCATTCGATACCTCGATCACGTTCGTGGCCACTTCGACGCGGTCGATGGCTCCCGTCTTTACGAGTGCGGCCGACTGGGAGCCGGCTTGAATTCCGAGTGCGCGCATTTCGCTTGCGTTACCCTTCACGACGAGGCGATCGAAGGCAAGGACCTCTCGCGCCAGATTCATCCTGAGCGGCGAGTGCTCGACGAAGACAGGGTCGAGTACAGCCGGCATGGCGCGCACTTTCGGTGACTGCAGAAGGCGGCCGATGGCGGCGACGCGGGTCTCGTCCAGAGTGCCGAGATTGACCAGAAGCGCGTCTGCCGTTTCCGTCATCGCGACGACTTCATCGGGGTGGGCGGCCATGGAGACGCGCGCGCCGAGCGCGAGCAAAAGGTTCGCCGTGATCGGCTGGGCCACGGTGTTCGTCAGGCATTGCACACGCGGCGAGCGCTCGCGAAGGCGCGGAAGGGCGGCTGCGGCGCGTGCAATCAGGTCTTGTTTCGTGATTGCGCTCATATCAGGTCTCTATGCAGGTGAGAGAGAAGTCCCCTCACCCGCGGCGTGTTCGTGACGGCATCTTTGCGTGCGTCCCCCTCCCCGGAGGGAGAGGGCAGATCCGATTGCCCGGTGCGAGCAATTCTGTACGGTCTCAGCTCTTTGACGAAAGCGTACTGTTCGAGGCCTTCACGCGTTCCGCATCGACGTAGATCTGGCTACCACCTTTCAGGAATTCCGCGGACTTCTGCGCCATGCCCTGCTCCTTGTCGTTGAGCGAGGCAGCGTAGTCGCGGACGTCCTGCGTGATCTTCATCGAGCAGAACTTCGGGCCGCACATGGAACAGAAGTGGGCGACCTTGTGCGCTTCCTTGGGCAGCGTCTCGTCGTGGTACTGGCAGGCGGTGTCCGGATCGAGGCCGAGGTTGAACTGGTCCTCCCAGCGGAACTCGAACCGGGCTTTCGATAGCGCGTCATCGCGGAGCTGGGCTGCCGGATGACCCTTGGCGAGATCGGCGGCGTGGGCGGCGAGACGGTACGTCACCACACCGACCTTGACGTCGTCGCGGTTCGGCAGACCAAGGTGCTCCTTCGGCGTCACGTAGCAGAGCATGGCGCACCCGAACCAGCCGATCATCGCCGCGCCAATGCCGGACGTGATGTGATCGTACCCGGGAGCGATGTCGGTCGTGAGAGGCCCGAGCGTGTAGAACGGTGCCTCGCCGCACTCCTTCAACTGCTTTTCCATGTTGATCTTGATCTTGTGCAGCGGCACGTGGCCGGGACCTTCGATCATGACCTGGCAGCCCTTCTTCCAGGCGATCTGCGTGAGCTCGCCAAGTGTTTCGAGCTCGGCGAACTGCGCACGGTCGTTGGCGTCGGCGATCGAGCCGGGGCGGAGGCCGTCGCCGAGCGAGAACGAGACGTCGTAGGCGCGCATGATGTCGCAGATTTCCTCGAAGTGGGTGTAGAGGAAGCTCTCCTTGTGGTGGGCGAGGCACCATTTGGCCATGATCGAACCGCCGCGAGAGACGATGCCCGTGACTCGGTTCGCGGTCAGATGAATGTAGGCAAGGCGCACACCAGCGTGGATGGTGAAGTAGTCGACGCCCTGTTCGCACTGCTCGATCAGCGTGTCGCGATAGAGTTCCCATGTGAGCTTGACGGGGTCGCCGCCGCACTTTTCGAGGGCCTGATAGATCGGAACGGTGCCGATCGGAACGGGCGAGTTGCGGAGAATCCATTCGCGGGTATTGTGAATGTTACGGCCCGTCGACAGGTCCATCACGGTGTCGGCGCCCCAACGCGTCGCCCACACCATCTTCTCGACCTCTTCTTCAACAGACGAGGTGACGGCGGAATTGCCGATGTTCGCGTTGATCTTCACGAGGAAGTTGCGGCCGATGATCATCGGCTCCAATTCGGCGTGATTGATATTGGCCGGGATAATCGCGCGGCCGCGGGCAATCTCGTCGCGAACGAACTCGGGCGTGATGTGTTCGGGGATTTCGGCGCCGAAGCTTTCGCCGTCGGCGATGGCTTCGCGGGCGCGGGCGAGCGCCGCCTTACGACCGAGATTTTCGCGGTGGGCGACATAGATCATCTCTTTGGTGATGATGCCGGCGCGCGCGAATTCATACTGTGTGACCGGCTTGCCGGGGAGAGCGCGATAGGGGCGCGTCTTATTCGGGAAGTCGCGGGCGAGTTGACGTCCGGAGACGTTGCCGTTGTCTTCGGGCCTGATAGCGCGGCCATCATACTGCTCGACGCCACCGCGTTCGCGCACCCACGCCTCACGAATGCGCGGCAGGCCCTTTTCGACGTCGATGATCGCGGACGCGTCGGTGTAGGGGCCGGAAGGATCATAGACGCGAAACGTCGGCATGTCCTTGTCGGTCAGCGAGATCTCGCGGAAAGGAACGCGAACGTCGGGGTGGGCGTCGGGCGCGTCGTAGATCTTGCGCGAGGCCCGGATCGGGCCTGTCGTGACTTTTGGCGTCTCGAGTTCGGATGGACGGGTCGGTTTGTTCACGGGCGTGTTCCTATTTTGTGAGAATACAGGCTGTGTGATCGGACGGCGGCGCCTGCATCGGCAAAACCGACGACGACGCGACCGTATTTCGGTGAGGAATAGACATCGGGAACTTGCGCGACCGGAAAGGACGGCGGAATCGTCCGTGGCGCGAGAATGTGGCGGACAGTGTCGCCAGATCGACTGTCGCGACATGCGACTGGTCAACGATGGCAAGGCTACGGCCCGTCCGGTTATCCTCGTCGATGACGAGAAAACGCAGACCGTCGAGCCGCAGATCGTAATGTTTTCGACTGGATCGTTTCATTCCCGTCCCTTCGCCGGCATGACCCGGATCAGGTTCTAAGGGTGCTCGCGCCCCATGCGCGATCTCAGCCGGTGTCCCGGCGCCCCTCGGTTTCATGACATATTTGCTCGCGGCTGCCGCAATTTGCAAGTGGCCTTCCCGGCGCCAGGGCGTTTTAGGGGTGCGCAGCGCGCGTAGCTGCCCGAAACCCGGCGCCGGGACATGTTGCGACAGTTCCCTGAGCCGCCGCAGCAATTTCAACCGATCGTTCCGCCGACGCGGGCAGATCGAAGATCTCGGCCTTCTACGCGTTTCGGCGGCCCGCCCGCTCTCGTCCTGCCAGAGGCGCGGAGACCCATCGAAGTTCCCACTCTCGGCGGCAGCGATGGAATTAATGCGGCCTTGAAACCGAAAAGCTCAAAAGCGTCACATTCGTTCAGCGGCGATTTCACTCCGAGACCGAATACAGGGACATGATCACGGTGTTGCGCGATCGGGGAGTGGACACGGACGGAAAGGACTCTGACGGGCTTCTGCTTGCCGAGCTGTTCCTGTCGCAACTGGTCTACGAGGGCGACACGCTGCCGATCGATCGGCTCGGATAAATCACCAATGAGGCCCGGCGCGTTGCAGGTCGCCGGTTTCAGCAACACGAAGACGAATTCGTGCGTCTGGTCAGATAACGGGGGCGGTCCGGTATCATTTCGATGTAACGGATAATCTGCCGGTGGCAGAGCTTCCCGGGCTGCCGAGCGATCGTAAATCAGGTCTTAACGAATATGGCGCTAATTTTTCGGGGCGATTCGCAAGACCGAAAGAAGGCACATGACACCGGCCTCCCACGAGCCTGCCGTAGACAGGCTCCGGCAGACGATCGACGTCAGCATCGTCATGCCATGCCTGAACGAGATCCTGTCACTCGAGCATTGCATCAACAATGCCCTGGAAGCGCTCGCCGCGATGCAGAGCGAGCTCGGTCTCATCGGTGAGATCGTCATTGCCGACAATGGCAGCACGGACGGCAGTCAGGCGCTGGCGGCGCGACTCGGCGCGCGGGTCGTTCCTGTCAGCCGGCGCGGATATGGCGCGGCCCTTATCGGCGGCTGCACGGCAGCCAACGGGCGCTACATCGTCATGGGAGACTGTGACGGATCGTATGATTTTCGAGAGTCGGTCGGAATGGTCGCCACGCTCGTGGACGGCGCGGAGCTGTGCATGGGTTCCCGCTTCAAGGGCGGTATCAAGCCGGGCGCGATGCCGTGGAAGAACCGCTACATCGGCAATCCGGTTCTCACGGGCGTACTGAACATCCTGTTCCGGACGGGCATCTCGGACGCGCACTGCGGGCTGCGCGCCTTTACGCGCGACTGCTTCGACAAGCTGGGACTGACCGGCTCGGGGATGGAATTCGCCTCAGAGATGGTGATCAAGGCGTCTCTTCTCGGCTGCCGAATTGCGGAGCGCCCCGCGACGCTTTCACCTGACCTCCGCGATCGACCGCCGCATCTGAGGCCCTGGCGCGACGGATGGCGGCATTTGCGCTACCTCTTCATGCTGAGCCCGACGTGGCTGTTCGCGATCCCGGCCGCGCTGATGGCGCTTTTCGCGGTCGCAATTTTCGGCAAGGCGCTGTCTGTCGCGATGTCGGGGGCGACGGGGCTGTCGACGATCGGTAACTACTGGACGATCGCGGCGGGGGCGATGCTTTCGGTCGCGCACATCACAGCGATCCTGGCGGTTGCGAGCCACCTCTATGGCGTGCGGGAGGGCTACCGGAAGGCGTCGCGCGGGACGGCGTTCCTGGCGCGGTGGGTCACGCTCGAATCCATGCTCATCGGCGGTCTCGCACTTCTCGCCCTGGGCGGCCTGACGCTCGGTCTCGTGGTCGGGTACTGGTCGGTGAACAGGTATGCCGCGATTTCAAACGTGCTGCCGGCGGTTTTCGGCACGTCGCTGCTCGCAATCGGGATGCAGAACGCGCTCGGCGGATTCCTGCTGGCGATCGTGGCGGGGAACGAGGCGGAGTTTCTCAAGGCACCTGTGGCGGACGTCGCAAAGCCGACAGTCGGCGTTACCGAGAAGCAACCGGAACAGCCACGACAACGCGCCTATGCTGGCGGTCGATGATTCCGGAAACAACGAATTCTGAAGGCAACTCATGACACCCGGACAGGTCGCACGGAAGTTGCTCGGACGGCATGCCAAGCCGGTCGGAGAGGTCTATCGCCGGATCTTCGTCGATCTGCAGCGGGTGATCGACAGCTTTGCGGACGATCTGCCGCACGGCGCGCATATTCTCGATATCGGCGGCGGTGACGGTATGGGTACGAACCTGTTGCTCGACCGACGGCCCGATCTCCGCGTCACCATGATCGACATCGCGCCGACCATCGGGGGGTTTCTCGAAAGCCGGCACAGGGACAAGGTGACGATCCGGCCCTCGACGTCGATCGCAGATTTCGCACGCCTCGGGGATCGGTGCGGCGGGATCATCGTCACGGATGTCGTCCATCACGTGCCGGTCGAGATGCGGCCGCAGTTCTTCAAAGATCTGGCGGACTGCGCGACTGTGACAGGTTGCGAGACGCTCGTGGTCAAGGACATCGCGCCCGGTCAGCTCAGATCGGGGCTGTCACTTCTGTCGGACTGGTATGTGACAGGGGACAGACATGTTCGCCTGATGGCAGCCGACGATGTGGACCGGGCGCTCAGGACGCATTTTGCGCCCGAACATGTCGTATCGATGCGCCATCTCGTCCCCGACGCGCCAAACTACTGTCTCGTCTACACCCTGGCGCGAAGCGGAACCGCCTGACCGGCCTGTCGTGCGCTTGTCAGCCGGGGCGGCGCAAGACGGCGGACGTGCCGGACAGCCGGACCAGAGCGCGCGCTTCCTCGCCCAGCATTTCGTCGATCGCAAGACGGGCACCGAGATCGGTGATGGCATGATAGTCGTCGAAAACGACGATTGCACCTTCCGCAAGTCGTGGCAGGACAAATCCGACGGCTTCGCGCGTACTCTCATAAAGATTCGCGTCGATGTGAGCGAACCGCAGCGGGCGGGCGGGATCGTCACGGAACGCCGGAAACGTCTTGCCGAAGAGGCCGACGTGCAGAGTTATGCAGGCCTCGATTCCGAGACGCCCGGCAACGGAACGCAGTCGATCGGGAATGTCCGACGACAACTCGAATTCGTTGGATTGCCGTTCGCCATCAACCGGCCTGAACTTGAGCGGCTCGAGGCTGCCGAAGACGTCGAACATGTGGATTTGCTGATCGCGACCACTGCGCCTCGCAAGAAGGGCGAGTGCGATGCCGGTCACGCCTTCATAAGATCCGCATTCGACGACGCTCGATGGACCGCGCGCCGTGGCGTGCCACCACTCCGCGCAAATGGCGAGAAACCTTTTGGGCTTCAATGTGATGCGCATCCCTTCACGGGCGAGGTCGTCAAGGACCCCTTCGAGACCCGGCGGCAGCGATCGGATCGCCGTTCCCAGTAGGCCGAACTCGTGCAACGGGTTCCACAGGATCTCAGCATCACCGCCCCTGATCCCTTTCCGACGGCGTTCGCTCAGATAACGCGGTACACCCGAGAAATAGTAGGCCGGGCCCAGCGCGATCGAGCGCTTGAGCTTCTCCCCGGCACCGGAAGCATAATGCTCGGTCGCGAACACCGGATGGGCACAGAGGCGTGCCAAATCGCTCGCATCGTGCATTTCAGGCGCCTCCCCGCACCGACGCGAAGACGAACACCTTGAGCATCAGGAAATTTGCGGCCGACGAAACGGCGAGATTGACGAAAGAGGCCGGAAGCGGAGCCATGCCAACGTGATCGACAAGGACGTAGAGGCCGATCATGACAGTCACCAACTGCAAGAGCGCAGCGGCCAAAAACCTAGCGGCTTCGTGAACTGTCGGCCCGGTGCCGACGCGAAACGTCGCGGAGCGGTTTAGGGCATAGCTCAGGGCGACGCTCGGAAGCCAGCTCAGAAAGCATGCCCAGAGATAATCGACACCCAGCGCCAGCAACACCAGAAAGCCTGCGTAGTTGAACGCGGCGACGACCATACCCACGCCACCGAAGCGCGCCAGCTGGCCAGCCAGCGACTGTGCGGGCGCAATGACTGCGGCGGTGTGGTCAGTATCCGAGCGCATAGACCCTCGAGACGAGTTCGGCGACCGGCTTCGGCCAAAGGCGCTCAAACATCATGCGGTCTTCGATGCCGCGCCGACCTGTGCGCAGAAGATGCGACGTCTCCGTGAGATCGTTGTAACGTCGGCCGACGAGGCGATCGGGCACATAGGCGAGCGTGTGGCCGGCGTCGACGAGGCGAACCCAGGCATCCCAATCGAGATTCGACGACAGGTCCTCGACGAAACGGAAGTCCGGGACGATCGCGCGATTGAACGTGATCGTCGAACAACTCACGGGATTGCCGAAGGACAGCAGGAGCCGGGCGCGGCGGCCGGAGAGGGCCGATGCGTTGCCGGCGAATAGGCGCAGCAGCGCATCCTTCGCGAGGGAGACCTTGGACGATCGCGCCGCACCGCGATCGTCGATCTGGCGTGCGTTGGTGAAAGAAATGGCGGCGGACGGCGTTACCGCGATTGCGGAGAGTGAGCGAGCGCCGAAGCGGGGGTCGTAGAGGTCGTCCTGGTGCGCGAGCGTGACATACTGCGTCTGCGTTGCGGCGAGAGCGAAATTCCAGTCGGCGCCGATGCCGCGACGGTCGGGATTGACGGTGACGGTCAGGCCATGACGGGCCGCAATCGCGGCGATGTGGTCGTTGGGGGTCGACGTTGCGAGCAGGATCGGAGACCGGGTCGACTGGCGTTCGAGCGAGATGATGCAGTCCTCGAGGAAGGGGTTTTCCTTGTAGGCGAGAACAACGTAGGTGTGATCCTGGCGCATGGCATCGGTCCGGCGGCGGTCGTCGGAGACTGTTCGGCGTGACCGTAACACCCGAATCCTTAACGACGGTTTACGAAGTCTCACGGCAGCGCGTCAGGGAGCGTGGGCCGGGAACGGAACCTCTGCCGTACAGCCGGCATCGCGCAGGACCTGGCGACGGTGATCGAGCGTGCGCATGATGCCGGGACGGATGGAGCGCTCGAAGGCGTCGAGGCCGAAGGCGCGCATGTGGTCGATGCCGAAGAAAGCGACGGAATAGCGCGCACAGAGCGATCGCAGTTGTGCGTCATCGAGGCCGGACAGGGCCATTATCTTCGGTTTGTTGGACAGGTCTGAGGCATTGGAGACGAGGCTGCCGGCACGCGAACCCAGATGGTCGATGACGACGACGTCGACGGGCTGCGCGCGGAGGTGGGCTTCAGCCGCCGCGTAGGGCGCGTGGTAGCGGCGGAGTTCGGACGCGAGCACGGGCAGCGAGACGAGCAGCGTCACAGTGGTCGTGGCGGCGAGAGCGAAACGAAGTCGAAGGCTCGAGCCTGACGCTGCGTCTGCCGTCAAGACGACCCAGCCGTAGGCACAGGCGAGTGCGAGCGGGCCGATGAATCCGTGGAGATAGCGATAGCCCCAGCCGTGACCCTGATACGGCATGATGACGAAGACCACGGCAAGGGTCAGGCCGGCGGCCAAGAGCGACAGACGGAGTGCGGAGGGCATCTCGCGCCATGCACTGAAGGCCGCGAGAAGCAAGGGCAGGAACAGAATGTGCTGCCAGGCGACGAATTTCAGGACGAACAGGGGGACGTAAAGGAAGCCCGCGATCGAGAGATCCTGCAGCACGGGTATGATCTTGGCCACGAGATCGGCAAAACCGCCGCCGGGCGCGACCGGCAGGGTTGCGCCCATGAATGCGGCAGCAAACTTCCAGTAGCTCAGCCAGGCGAGACCGATAGCGCCGTAGGACACCGTGTAGACTAGTGCCAGACGATAGCTGCGTGCGACCCATAGCGCGGCAATGAACGGAGCCACGAAGAGTGCGTGCACCGCAATCTGGTGGATACCGGTGGCGAGCGCTCCCGTGGCGATCGCGCCGACGTGTCCCAACAGGTCGTTGCGGAGCCAGAATCGCAACCAGAGCAGGGTCAGCGTCAAATGCAGTGTCATCGCGTACGGTGTCATCGCGTTCACGAGGACCTGCGGAGATACGGCGACGAGGACAGCGGCGACAATTGCAGCATCGCGACGATCGGGCCACAGCGTACGTGCGACGTCGAAGGCGAGCCACACGGCCATCGCGGCCACTATCGGACTTGCAGCATCCGGATCGCCCAGCGCGATGAACACCGAGCGCACCCAGGCATTGACCGGGAAGTAAGCCGAGACCCAATGGGTCGCGCCGTCAGAGAACTGGACGAAGAGAAACTGCAGGGCGTCGGCATAGGAGCGCCATTCCGCAGGAATCGGGTTCATGAGATTGCCGTGGGCGAGCATCATGGCGTCTGACGCCGCCATTTGCTCGTCCCGGCTGAGATGAACACCCAGAGTTACATTGGACGCCCCGGCCACGCCGATCGCGACGACGCCAGCCATGGCCAGCGCGACGACCCATTTCGGATGGCGCCAGCCTGGATCGAGAGCCACCGCGAGGGGGGCGGGCGGATGAAGAAAGCGGATAGCGAACAGGGTCGCGACGGCGATCAGCAGAAGCGGAGCGTCCATCCGATAGAAGAATGGCCGGACTAGAACCTCCTCGGGCTGGGGCGGCATCAGCAGGATCAGCGCGTAGAGGACGAGGTCAGCCAGAAGGCCGACGGCGGCGGTCAGCAGAACGGCGTCGAGAACGCGCGACGTGTCCGATCCCGGAGCCGACCGAACGGCATCGCTCATCGTTTTCAGGACTGCGAGACCCATGCGCGCTCCCTTTCCGGGACCGCCACGAACGGGCAGTGCCAGACCAGCGCAGGGTCGTCGAACCGGGCTTAAAAAGCGTTAACCGTCACGCGCAGGAGGCGCGGACGACGATCGACGCAAGATCCGGTTGCTGATGCAAAACCAGGGAGATGAATTGGAGGCCACGCCCGGAATCGAACCGGGGTACGCGGATTTGCAGTCCGATGCGTAACCACTCCGCCACGTGGCCTCTCACGGAGCCGTGATACCACCGCTCCGTTAACGCGGGCTGACTAGCACGCGGCCCCGCCCGCCGCAATGGTCACGAGCCGCAGCAAGGGCCAGTCCCGGCGCGTTTCCCGCGGCCATGGGCGGCCGGCACTTGATTTCACCGCGCCTTTCGGCCATACACCGCTCACCTTTCCGGTCGGAGGCTGAACGGGGCCGGATCGCAAGATCAGGCAGGTTTTCGGAAATTCCGAATGCCGTTCCCCGGTGTCTCCGCTCTTTGGGTCGTCTTGGTGGGCCTTTCCCGGGCCCGACAGGGGCTACGCGCCGGCGAGGACAAACTGGAACCGATCCGGCCGCCCCATGGGATTTGGCCGTTGTTCGTTTTGAAAGGCAAAAGAACATGGCTCTTTACGAGCACGTCTTCCTCGCCCGTGCCGACATCTCGCAGTCGCAGGTCGAGACACTCATCAAGGAGTATGCCGATTGCATCGCCGAGGGCGGTGGCAAGGTCGGCAAGGTCGAGTACTGGGGCCTCAAGAACCTCGCCTACAAGATCAAGAAGAGCCGCAAGGCCCACTACGCGCTGATGAACCTCGATGCGTCGCCGGCGGCCGTCGCCGAAATGGAGCGCCGCATGAGCCTGTCGCCGGACGTCATCCGCTTCATGACGGTACGCGTCGAAGAGCACGAGACCGAGCCGAGCGTGCAGATGCGCAAGTCCGATCGCGACGATCGGCCGGAGCGCGGCGGTCCTGGTGGTGATCGCGGCGGTCGCGGTGGTTTCCGCGGCGGCGACCGTGGTCCG
>DAOMWV010000070.1:0-13192 GCA_035436725.1 Hyphomicrobiaceae bacterium | reverse complement strand
GCCAGCCCTCGGTGCCTGTGCTGGCCGCCGTCTCGCTGATGGCGGCGGCGAAGGCGGCTGCGGAGGCGATCAAGGTCGGTGATCCCGCTGCGGAAGGTGTCGACATGGGGCCGGTGGTGTCGGCCGCGCAATGGGGCAAGATCCAGGGCTATATCGCGAAGGGCATCGAGGAAGGTGCGACTCTGGTGACTGGCGGGACAGGCAGACCCGAGGGTCTCGCCAAGGGCTATTACGTCAAGCCGACGATCTTCTCTGACGTGAAGAATTCGATGACGATTGCGCAGGAGGAAATCTTCGGACCGGTTCTCGTCATCATTCCCTATTCGGACGAGGCAGATGCCGTCGCGATCGCGAACGACAGCCCATTCGGTCTCGCTGCGTATGTGAACAGTGGTGACCGGGAGCGTGCGAAGCAGGTGGCGCGGCGTATTCGGGCAGGCATGGTGCACATCAACATGGCGGTCGCGGATTCGAAAGCGCCGTTCGGTGGTGTGAAGCAATCCGGAAACGGCCGAGAATGGGGCCGTGCGGGGATCGAGGAGTATCTCGAGACGAAATCGGTGATGGGGTTCAACGCTGCGTGAGGCGTCGCCTCGCGTTCGGGGGGCTCCGATACGATGTCGGTGTGTTCGCATTTGCACGCCGGCATCGTTGACATCGACGCCGATCAGCGCAACACTTTCATTGATGGCAGGCTTTGGCCGCGTTGACTGCGACACCATCGAAGGTCCGGAAATCAGCGACGTCTGTCGCGATCGTGTTTCCGGAAACCACGTGATGTGGAGCGCTCACTGCGCGCCGATGAGTGGCGCGTACCGCCCGCGAGGCATGCCATCGAGAGTGCATGACGAGAGCTTGAAACTTCAAGGAGGGAGGATGACTCCACCGGCAAGTCACAAAGGGTCTCCGTCACACGAGGCCCGCCCTGCAGACGCAGCGTGACGGACTGTCGTGCGTAGAAATCGCGCGAGAGCTGCAGGTTCACAGCACATAACGACACATTGGCGGGCTAGCCCCGCAGACCACCCTGATGACATCAGGGACGAATGACACCAGACGGTGTTTGAAATGATCGACCCCGTGCTTCCCACGCTTCGCTTCGGCCGCGTCGGGACACGGGGTTTTCCATTGCGCGGGGTTCCGGCTTCGCGTGGCTGGCAGCCCGGCGTAGCCTTTACGCCGTCGCGGTCGGGGCTCAAGTGACGATGATCGTGCTGGCTGTGGTGGCCCGGACGAGATTTTGTGGCTCGATCGGAAAGACGCTTTCGGGCGTTCCGGCTGCCGCCCACACCGTGGGATGCGCCATCAGGTCCTGATCGATGTAGGTGGCGAGGCGCTCGGCATGTCCGAGGGGTGGAATTCCGCCGATAGCGAATCCGGTGATGTCTCGGACGTACTGGGCATCGGGTCGGCTCAGGTTTTCGCCGATGTGCCGCGCCACGGCTTTTTCGTTGACGCGGTTCGAGCCCGAGACGAGCAGCAAGACGGGGCGGTCCGACGGTTTCAGGCGAAAGACCAGCGACTTTACGATCTGGCTGACATGACAGCCGGCTGCTGCGGCGGCCTCTTCGGCGGTTCGGGTCGATTGCGTGTGGACAGCGATCTCGATCGGGATGCCGATGGCCGCGAAGGCGTCACGGACACGGAGATTGGCGGGTTTGAGTTCGGTCATGGGTCTCGTCAATTCCGGGGTTTGTCGGAGGCGCAGCGAAAGCCGATGTACACTGCGGGGAAATCGGGCGGCTTGTCGTAAATCGCGTCGGCACGCATCTGGGGCGCGCCGTACCACCAGGAGCCGCCGCGTGTTCGCTTCTGGCCGGCGGTGTCGTGATCGACCCATTCCCAGACGTTGCCGCCCATGTCGTAGAGGCCGTTCACACCTTGCGCCGATGTCCGGACGTTGACGGCGCCACGGCCCTGCCGGATGTCGCGGGCCACACCTGCGTCATGGGGGACGGGCAGGGTCGTCTCGTGCGTCCCGTTGGCGCCGGTTGCCGTGGCGCCGGTCGGGTAGGGGTAAGTGACCCCAGGTGCGAACGGTGCGGGCGGGTTCGCACGGCGTTCGGTGTAGGCGGCCTCGACCCATTCGGAATCTTTGGGCAGGCGGAGCCCGGCCCAGGCGCAGTAGGCTTTCGCTTCGTCGAAGGTGACGTGGGCAACGGGTTGCTCGTCCGAAGCCGGTCGGCCGTATGGTGTCCGCCAGGTCCAACCCGGCATCTTCTCCCAGCCATTCCGGTATTGGCGCCCGCCGCCTTCGCGCTCGGCCTGCGTGACGAGGGCCGTGGCTTCTGTGAAGGCGCGGAACTGGCCGATCGTCACTTCGTGACGGTCTATGGCGAAAGTCGAGACGACGACGAGGTCATGGCTATTCGCCGGGGCCGCCGCGGGGGTATCGGCAGTAACCCCGAGGAGGCAGCAGGCTGCAAAAACAGTTCGCAAAGTCAGCGCCTTGTCCATTTCCTGCCTCAGGCCCCTAGCCAAATCTCCCGCACTGCACTATAGCCCGGGTTTTAATGACCAAACGCACCGACATCCACTCCATTCTGATCATCGGCGCCGGCCCCATCATCATCGGGCAAGCCTGCGAGTTCGACTATTCCGGAACTCAGGCCGTCAAGGCGCTCAAGGCCGAGGGCTACCGGATCGTCCTCGTCAATTCCAACCCGGCCACCATCATGACGGACCCGGAGTTGGCCGACGCCACCTACATCGAGCCGATCACTCCGGCCATCGTAGCCAAAATCATCGCGCGGGAGCGGGCCGCGCGGCCCGACGAGAAACTCGTCGTGCTGCCGACGATGGGCGGGCAGACCGCGCTCAATACGGCACTCGCGCTCGCGCGTGACGGCACGCTCGACAAGTACGGTGTCGAACTGATCGGTGCGAACGCCGATGCCATCGACAAGGCGGAGGATCGCCAGCGGTTCCGCGAGGCGATGACGAAGATCGGTCTCGAGACGCCGAAGTCGGCCATGGCGCACAATCGCGAGGAGGCCCAGCGCGCACTCGATCTCGTCGGGCTGCCGGCCATCATCCGGCCGTCGTTCACGATGGGCGGTACGGGCGGCGGCATCGCCTACAACCGCGAAGAGTTCTTCGCAATCGTCGAGAGCGGGCTCGACGCGTCACCGACGACGCAGGTCCTCATCGAGGAGAGCGTGCTCGGCTGGAAAGAGTTCGAGATGGAGGTCGTCCGCGACAAGGCGGACAATGCCATCATCGTATGCTCGATCGAAAATATCGATCCGATGGGTGTGCACACGGGCGATTCGATCACCGTCGCGCCCGCGCTTACGCTGACGGACAAAGAATACCAGATGATGCGCAACGCCTCGATCGCGGTGCTGCGCGAGATCGGTGTGGAAACCGGCGGATCCAACGTGCAGTTCGCCGTCAATCCCGCCGACGGGCGCCTCGTCGTGATCGAGATGAATCCGCGCGTTTCGCGGTCGTCGGCGCTGGCGTCGAAGGCAACGGGCTTCCCGATTGCCAAGGTCGCGGCAAAGCTCGCAGTCGGCTACACGCTCGACGAAATCGAAAACGACATCACGGGCGGGGCAACGCCGGCCTCGTTCGAGCCGACGATCGACTACGTGGTGACGAAGATCCCGCGTTTCGCCTTCGAAAAATTTCCCGGCGCAGACAACACGCTGACGACGGCGATGAAGTCGGTCGGCGAGGTCATGGCAATCGGCCGCACGTTCCACGAAAGCCTGCAGAAGGCGCTGCGCGGGCTCGAGACCGGACTATCCGGGCTCGACGAGGTCCAGTTCGAAGGGCTGGGTGAAGGCGACGACAAGAACGTCATTCGCGCCAACCTGGCTCGGCCGACCCCAGACCGTCTCCTCAAGGTGGCCCAGGCTATGCGGCTGGGCGTACCGCATGACGAAATCTATTCCTACTGCAAGATCGATCCGTGGTTCCTCCGGCGGCTGCAGGAGATCGTCGATATGGAGGCGCGCGTCAGTGCGCACGGGTTGCCGAAATCCGCCGATCAGTTGCGCGTTCTGAAGGCGATGGGTTTTTCAGACGTGCGGCTCGCCAAGCTCGCGAAGGTCGCCGAGGGCGACGTCCGGAAGGCCCGGCACGCGCTCGGAGTGCGGCCGGTCTTCAAGCGCATCGACACGTGCGCTGCCGAGTTCGCGGCGCCGACGGCGTACATGTATTCCACTTACGAAAAGCCCATTTCGGGCATCGCGGGTGACGAGGCCCGTCCGTCGGACAAGACCAAGGTGGTCATCCTCGGGGGCGGGCCCAATCGCATCGGGCAGGGGATCGAGTTCGACTACTGTTGCTGTCACGCCTGTTTCGCGCTGTCGGACGCAGGCTTCGAGACCATCATGGTCAACTGCAATCCCGAAACGGTCTCGACGGACTACGACACATCCGATCGGCTCTATTTCGAGCCACTGACCGCAGAAGACGTCCTCGAAATCCTCGAGACGGAGAAGAGCAACGGGACGCTCAAGGGTGTGATCGTTCAGTTCGGCGGGCAGACACCGCTCAAGCTCGCACATGCACTCGAAAGTGCCGGCATCCCGATCCTCGGGACGTCACCTGATGCCATCGATCTCGCCGAAGATCGCGACCGGTTCAATGCGCTCATCCAGAAGCTCGGCCTGAAACAGCCGGAAAGCGGCATTGCCCGCTCGCCGGGTGAGGCGCGTGTCGTTGCCGAGCGGCTCGGATATCCAGTCGTCATCCGGCCATCGTACGTGCTTGGTGGTCGCGCAATGGAAATCGTTGCCGACAGTGCGGGGGTGGATCGTTATGTCGCCAACCTTTCGGCGACGCTCGACAGGCCGTCCGAACTGCTCGTCAACGAGAAGCGGCCGCTTCTGGTGGATCGGTATCTCACGGGTGCTATCGAGGTGGATGTCGATTGCCTGTCCGACGGCAAGGATACCTACATCGCCGGTATCATGGAGCATATCGAAGAGGCGGGTATCCATTCCGGAGACAGCGCCTGCTCGCTCCCGGTACACAGTCTCGACAGCTCGGTCGTGGTGCGCCTCGAGAAGCAGGCGCGCGATCTCGCACTGGCTCTCAACGTCGTCGGGTTGATGAACGTGCAGTTTGCCGTCAAGGACCGGCAGATCTACATTCTGGAGGTCAATCCGCGGGCGTCGCGAACGGTGCCGTTCGTCGCCAAGGTCATCGGGAAACCGATCGCGGGTATCGCTTCTGAAGTCATGGCGGGCAAACCGCTCAAGTCATTCGGGCTGAAGCCGATCAAGCATTCGGTGGCCGGGCTCGGTCACGTCGCGGTCAAAGAGGCGGTTTTCCCGTTCGGCAGGTTCGCTGGGGTCGATCCGGTGCTCGGGCCGGAGATGAAATCGACGGGCGAGGTCATGGGGCTCGACCGGGATTACGCGACGGCTTTTGCGAAAAGCCAGTTGGGGGCCGGCACGGTTCTGCCGATGTCGGGCACGGTGTTCGTTTCGGTGCGCGACAGCGACAAGGACGATCTGCTCGGGGCGTTGCGCGACCTGTCCGAAATGGGCTTCAGGATTCTCGGGACCCGCGGCACGAAGCGTCATCTCGAGGCCCACGGCATCGCATGTGATCTCGTGAACAAGGTTCTGGAAGGGCGCCCTCACATCGTCGATCAGATGAAAGACGGGCAGGTTCAGCTCGTTTTCAATACAACCGAAGGGGCAAAGGCGCTGTCGGATTCCAAGGATATCCGTCGGACAGCCTTGTTGAACAAGATCCCATATTATACAACCTTGGCGGGGGCTGTCGCGGCCACTCAAGCCATTCAGGCGCTCAAGGCAGACACGCTGGACGTGGCGCCGTTGCAGGAGTACCTTTCTGAACGTCGTTGAGTGCTTTTTGCACAGGCTGACGCTGAAGCGGGTTCTTGCGTTCGGTGTCCGAGGTCCCCACACTCATATGACCATCATGCGCTCCGCTCCAGCGGTCGCGCTTGTGGGTTACGGCGCAGCCTAGGGGTTGCAAGTCTTGCTTACGTGGCTGGGCTCTCGTCCTGTCGCGCATACTGACGTTGGAGATTCGCATGGAACGCGTTCCTATGACAGTCGAGGGGTACAATGCACTCCAGGCGGAGCTGCATCGCCTCAAAGCCGAGGAGCGGCCGCGCATCATTCAGCAGATTTCGGACGCCCGCGCGCTCGGCGATCTCAGCGAAAACGCGGAGTATCATGCTGCGAAGGAAGCACAGGGTCTCAACGAGGCGCGTGTCGCGGAGCTCGAGGACAAGCTCGGCCGGGCCGACGTCATAGACACCACGAAGCTCTCGGGCGACACGGTGAAGTTTGGCGCGACGGTTACGCTCGAGGACGAGGACACCGGCGACAAGGTCAAATACAAGATCGTCGGCGAGGGCGAGGCCAACGTCAAAGACGGGAAGATCTCGATTTCCAGCCCGATTGCGCGCGCACTCATCGGCAAATCGAAAGGTGAGACGGCTGAAGTGACGACCCCGAAGGGGGCGCGGTCGTACGAAGTCCTGAAGATCGAGTGGCGCTGAGGCACTGGCTCTCGCGGCTTCAGGTTGCGGCCGAAGTTCAAACGGTCTGTTCGGCTTTCGCTGCGACGCGGTCCGTCCTGCGCGACGGCTCCGGAATGGCCGTCGGTTGAAGGTCGCCTGGCTTCAGCGCTTCGGTCGGCAGGGGACAGCGACCGCGATGCAGCGAAACCTGCTGCCACTGCGGTCCCAGCTGCAGGTGACCGTGCGATCGCCCGAATAGTTCCAGTTTGCAGCGCGGCGACCGTACGTCCGTTCGGCCTGGTACTGCCACGCTGCAATCGCGGCATCACGGGCGCCGGCCATGGACGAACGAGCATCACTACGGGCCTGGATGCCCGGATAGTAGCACTTGTCACCGAAAGCCTGAGCCGGTGCCGTCGGGGCTGCGGCCACGAGCACCGCGCCGATCATCAGTGTGGGAACTATCGTGAAACGCATCTATATACCCGATACTTAATTTGTTCTTTGAAGAGACTGATTTCAGGTGGGGATCATTGCCTCGCCGGGGTGAAGTGCGCAATGGCAAACGGGCAGAGTTGCTGGTTATGGCAAACGGCTGATGCAAGTTTGCCAACCCTGTGGGTTTCGGGCGTAAACTATGTCCAAGAAGCGGACGGGCTCGAAAACACCCGTCGAGTGGCGTAAGCGCGAGGGATGGGGCATTTCGACAAGATGACAACAGGGCAGACGGCCAATCGGGTCGTGACGATCGGTTCGGTCGAGGTGGGCCTCGAGGCGCCGCTGGCGGTGTTTGCGGGACCTTGCCAGCTCGAAAGCCGGGCGCATGGGCTCGAGATGGCGTCTGCGCTGAAGGAATTGTCGGAACGGTTAGGATTCGGGCTCGTTTTCAAAGCGAGCTTCGACAAGGCCAACAGGACGTCTCTCGGTGGCAAGCGCGGGCTCGGATTGTCCGGCGCATTGCCGATCTTTGCCGAGATCCGCGAGACGCTCGGACTGCCCGTGGTGACGGACGTCCACGAAGCGGCGCAATGTGCCGAGGTCGCAGCGGCGGCGGACGTGCTTCAGATCCCGGCGTTTCTGTGCCGGCAGACGGACCTCCTCGTGGCTGCGGCGCGAACAGGACGGGTGGTCAAGATCAAGAAGGGGCAGTTTCTCGCGCCCTGGGACATGAAGAACGTCGTTGCCAAGGTGACAGGCTCGGGAAACCCGAACGTGCTGGTGACCGAGCGCGGGGCGAGCTTTGGATACAACACGCTGGTCGTCGACATGCGGTCGCTCGTGCAGATGCGGGACACCGGTGCGCCGGTGATCTTCGACGCGACCCATTCGGTGCAGCAGCCTGGTGGACAGGGAACGAGCTCGGGTGGTGATCGTCGCTTCGTCGCGCCCCTGGCGCGGGCGGCGGTGGCGGTCGGGGTGGCGGGCGTTTTTATCGAAACGCACCAGGATCCTGACAATGCGCCGTCGGACGGACCGAACATGGTTCCGCTCGAATCGTTTGGCGAATTGGTGGAAGAGTTGATGGCGTTCGATGCCTTGGCGAAGGGACGCAGGCGTTCGACGGCGTCTCAGTGAAGCAGGTGCCGAGGCTTGGCCATGGATTTCAAGGGAGAGGGCAGATGTTGAAAGTAACGGGAACGGGAATTGCCGTCGCACTGGCGGCGCTGATTGTGCAGGGCGGGCGCACCCCTGCGGTCGGTACCGAAGCCAGCGGACAGCTGCCGCAGGCCGTGGCAAAGGCGGTTGCCGAACTCGTCTACGCCTGCAGAGCGGCAGGACAGGCGATTGTCGCGCCGGCGTCGTACATCAGCGCAGCCGACATCGATGGTGACCGCGTGATGGATTACGTCGTCGATGCGTCGAAAGGATGCGAAGCGAACAAGGCGGCACGGTGCAATGCAGATGGCTGCAATATCGCCGTCTATCTCAGTTCGAAACAGGCAGGCGGCGCGATTGCCCTTCGCGGCAGCCAGTCGTCGATCGAGGTTGCGAGCGGGCAGACCTCCGTCAAGCTGGTGCGGAACGCTCCGGAGTGCCAGGGGGCCGCAGCGCCTGCGCATTGCCGTGAAACCCTGAGGTATTCCAACGGCGCGTTCGCGAAGGTTCAGCAGTAAGCGCTACGCGGCATTCGGCACAGGTGTGCCGATGCAACCGATACGAAACAGAAAACGGCCCGTGCGTCGCACGGGCCGTTTTCCGTCAGCAGAGCCGGCGCATGCCGGTCGGGGAGGGGGATCAGCGGACAGTCATGGCAACGGCCACCGGCTTTACCGCTCCCGGGGCGGTCATTGCCGGGGCGAGGGCGAGGCCAGGAGACGTCTTCCGGGCGGCGTCGATGCGGCAGGTCTGGCAGTCGTAGGCAAATCGGTAGTTGAGCGTGCCGGCCACACCGATGACGAGGCAGAGGCCCATGGCGCTGGCGACGGCGAGATTGGCGAAGATCTGGACTGCGTTCTGAATGTCATTGAGCAGCATGGTGGTGACCTTTACGCGAGACAAGGGAGGTGACCGTGGCTGCCGGTGACGACTGAACCGGCGAGGCGTTCATCTTCCGACAATACTGGTTAAAGCTCCGTTAAGGTTGACGGCTCGTTAAGCTGCCGTCATGCGTGTCGGGTCGAGAACGTAGGCGTGTGGCGCGCTGTGAGCGGTGTGGCGCGCGGGTTATGAGTTGAACGCATCCGATCGCAGGGGACAGGAAAAGGACCATGACCGACGAAAAGCACAGTCTTCGCACGCGCCTCGTGCAGCGGAGTCGTCCCGAGAAGGGCAGCCGCCGTTCGGTCAATCCGCCGGTCGTGCGCGCTTCGACCGTGCTCTACGAGAACGTCGAGACGTTGCGCTCCGTGCGAGCCGAAAGGGCAAAGCGCAACCGCACCTATTCCTACGGCACGCACGGCACGCCGACGACGTTCGCGCTCGAGGATATGATCACTGATCTCGAAGGTGGCTACCGGACGCGGGTTTCGGGCTCTGGGCTCGCTGCGATCGCGTTCGGGCTCATGCCGTTCGTGCGGCCGGGTGATCATTGCCTGATCACGGAATGCGCCTACGAACCGGTCCGGAAATTCGCTGCGGCGTTTCTCGAGCCGTACGGCGTGACGTGCGAGGTCTACAAGGCCGATGGCTCGGATATCGTGTCGCGGTTCAAGCCGAACACGAGGCTCGTATATGCGGAGGTGCCGGGTTCGCAGACGTTCGAGATGCTCGATCTGCCGGCGCTGGCGCGGGAAACCAGGAAGCGCGGGATCACGCTCGCGGTCGACAACACGTGGGGATCGGGGATCCTTTATCAGCCGCTGAAACTCGGCGCCGACGTGTCGATGATCGCGGGTACCAAGCACATCGTGGGGCACTCCGATGTCCTGCTCGGCGCAGTGACGACGACGGAAGCGGCGTGGGGTCCTGTGCACGACATGCACGACGCCTTTGGCATCTGTGTATCGAGTGACGACGCCTACCTCGCGCTCCGTGGCGTGCGCACGATGGCGGTGCGGATGCCGGCGCATGCGGAGTCGACAGCGAAAGTCTGCGCCTGGGCGAAGGGTCGGCCGGAAATCGCCGATGTGCTCTGGCCGGCTCTGCCGTCGCATCCCGGTCACGAGATCTGGAAGCGGGACTTCAAGGGTGCGTGCGGCCTGTTCTCGATGGAGTTCAAGGCGGAACAGGCGAAGGTCGACAGGTTCATCAACGCGCTCCAGTGTTTCGGGATCGGTGCGTCCTGGGGCGGCTATGAAAGCCTCGTGATGCTCACGAACGTGCCGCCGCTCCGGACCGTCACGGACTGGTCGAAGCGGGGGCCGATCGTGCGCTTTCACATCGGTCTAGAGGATCCAGACGATCTGATACGGGATCTCGAACAGGCGATGCAGTACCTTCGCTGAGGACAAGAGGGCATGGATAAGCTGACGCTCGGGCAGATCGCCTTGCTGCTCGCGGCTGCCGCGATCGCGGCTCCGCTGGCGAAGGCGCTCAGGATCGGCACGGTGCTCGGTTATATCTTCGCCGGCATCCTGATCGGGCCCTATGGTCTCGGGCGGCTCGCCGGGCTCGGTATCGGGGACAAATACAGCGTCGAGGAGGTCCTGCACGTCGCCGAATTCGGCGTCGTGCTGTTGCTGTTTCTGATTGGGCTCGAATTGCGTGTTCAGCGGCTCTGGACGATGCGCGCCTCGATCTTCGGAGCGGGGGGATTGCAGGTCGCGATTTCCGGTGTCGTTATCGGTCTCGCGGTTTTCCTGCTCGGCATGGGGGCATGGGCGGCACTGTTCATGGGGCTGGCACTGTCGCTGTCGTCGACCGCATTCGCGCTCCAGGTCATGGAAGAGAACAACGAACTCACGCAACGGCACGGCCGGCTCGGGTTTGCAATCCTGCTATTTCAGGATCTTGCAGCTATTCCACTTATTGCGCTGGCATCGTTGTTCGCGGCCAATGCTGGCACAGGGCCGGCGCAAGAGCTGGGGATCACGCCGATCCTGATCGCGCTGGCGGCGATCGCAGGTGTGCTGCTGGCCGGACGTTTCCTGGTCGATCCGTTCTTCCGGTTCGTTGCCGGGAGCCGTATGAATGATGCTCTGACGGCCGCGGCGCTGCTCGTCGTCGTCGTGGTCGTGCTCGTCATGCAGAAGGCCGGGCTCAGCGCGTCACTCGGGGCCTTCCTTGCCGGCGTGGTGCTTGCCGACAGCGCATACCGGCACGAGATCGAGGCTGACATCCGACCGTTCGAGGGGCTGCTGCTCGGCGTGTTCTTCACGGCGATCGGGATGTCACTCGACGTGCTGCTGCTCGTGCGGTCGCCGCTGCTCGTTCTCGGCCTCACAGCCGGGCTTCTGGTCGTCAAGTCACTCGTGATCTACGGCGTGGGCCGGCAGTTCGGGCTTTCCGGACGTCCGGCGCGGCGGCTCGCTTTCTCGATTTCGCAAGGCGGCGAATTCGCGTTCGTGCTGCTGTCTGCCGGGGTCGCGTCGTCGCTGCTGCAGCAGGATCACGCCGCACTCGCGGCCGTCGTCGTCACGCTTTCCATGATGGCGACGCCGGCGCTGCTCATTGCGGAACAGACGCTCTGGCGCAGGCCCGAAAGCGTATCGTCGTCGTTCGACGACATGCCAGAGAATGACGGCCATGTCATTGTCGCCGGGTATGGGCGGGTGGGGCAGATCCTGTCGCGTGTGCTCAGGGCACGAAAGATCCCATTCACAGCGCTGGACGTGGACGCCAAGCAGATTGCGACCGTCAAGCGGTTCGGTGCGAAGGCGTACTTCGGGGATGCGAGCCGGCCGGACATTCTCGAAGCGGCACAGGCCGGCAAGGCGCGGGCGTTCGTACTGGCGATCGACGATGTCGAGGCGTCGCTGAGAACGGCGCGCGCGGTCCGGGAACATTATCCGGCGCTGCCAATCTATGCACGGGCGCGCAACCGGCGACATGTCCATGAACTCATGGATCTCGGCATCAAGATCATTCACCGGGAAACGTTCGGGTCGTCGCTGGATCTGACGCGCGACCTGCTTGTCGGGCTCGGTGTGCCGAAGGAACGTGCCCTGTCGACGCTGGAGATTTTCCGGGAAACTGACGAAAAACGGCTGAAGCTCGATTACGCGCACTTCACCGACGAGGAAAAACTTCGTGAACGGGCCTTGGCTGCATCGGAGGAGCTCGAAAAGCTGCTCGACCAGGATGCGGCAGCGCAGGCCGTAGCCGAAGGCACGGCGTCGCCGCTGAAGCCGACGTTGGAGACCACGCGGGCGTCGCAATCGTAACCTCGCGATCAATCTCGGTTTCTGCCCCGTCGAAATATCGCCTAGGGTCGGGGGCAGCCTCGATCTGCCGCCACACGAACCAGCCCCCGTAGGGATCGCTTCATGCCGCCGCCTCGCCGTATTCTCTGCATCGGACATTCGGCGCTCGATCGCATCTACCGGATCGACAAGTTCCCGCCGGAGCCGAACAAGGTGCGCGCGCTGGAGCATGTCGAGGCCGGTGGCGGGATGGCTGCGAATGCCGCTGTCGCCATCGCGCGCCTTGGGGGACGGGCGGAGCTATGGAGCCGGATCGGCGACGACGTGGCCGGGCAGACGATCAAGGCCGGACTGAAGGCCGAGCGCGTCGATGTGCGCTATGTGCAGGCGTTCGAGGGCGCGCGATCCTCGACCTCGGCGATCATCGTCGACGACAGGGGTGAGCGGCTCATCGTCGGCCAGCGCGATGCGGGAATGCCGTCGTCGACGTATTGGCTGCCGCTCGAACGCATCCGGGACCAGCATGTCGTCCTCGGTGACGTCAGGTGGCTCGAGGGAACGCGGGCGGCGTTCACGGAAGCCAGGGCGCAGGGGGTGCCGACGGTGCTCGACGCCGACGTCGGTGCGCGCGAAGCCTTGCCGGATGTCCTTGCGCTGACGGACTACGCGATCTTCTCGACGCCGGCTCTGCGTGAGTTCGCGGGCCTGGCTCCGGATGCGGCCGATTTTTCCGGGGCGCTCGATCGAGTGCTCGATCTCGGGGTTCTGCATGCCGGCGCGACGCTCGGGGAAAACGGCTACCTGTGGCGAGAGCGGAGCGCGGTTGGAGCGCGGGTGTCAGGGTCGGTGCCTGGATACACGGTCGACGTAATTGATACGACGGGTGCGGGGGATGCGTTCCATGGTGCCTTTGCACTGATGCTGGCCGAGGGGGCGGCGATACGGAAATGCGCCGAGGTCGCGGCCGAGGTCGCGGCGCGAAAATGCACGCGGCTCG
>DAOMWV010000069.1:0-13242 GCA_035436725.1 Hyphomicrobiaceae bacterium | reverse complement strand
ACCTGATACAGCGCTGCAAGCCCACGGAGGTCCGCCATGGCCTATATCTTCGAACCCAATCCCATTCCGACATTGCCGATTGCCGGCTCGGACAAGCTCTTTCCGGTCCGCCGGATCTACTGTGTCGGGCGCAACTACGCCGAGCATGCGCGCGAGATGGGGCACGACCCGAACAAGGAGCCGCCGTTCTTTTTCCAGAAGAGTGCCGACACGCTTCTGACGAGCGGTGATTTCCCGTATCCCGACAAAACGAGCGACCTGCATTTCGAAATCGAACTCGTCGTCGCGCTCAAGTCGGGTGGTGTGAACATACCGGCCGACAAGGCCATGTCGCATGTCTACGGTTATGCGGTCGGCCTCGACATGACGCGGCGTGATCTGCAGGGGCAGATGAAAAAGCTCGGCAGACCGTGGGAGATCGGCAAGTCATTCGAGAAGAGCGCGCCGTGCACCGCGATCCAGCCAGCCGACAAGATCGGTCATCCGACGAAGGGTGCGATCTGGATCGACGTCAACGGCGAACGCCGCCAGACCGGCGATCTCGGCGACATGATCTGGGATATTCCAAACCAGATCGCGTTCCTGTCGGGTCTGTTCGAACTCAAGGCCGGCGATCTCATTTTCACCGGCACGCCGGCGGGCGTGGGTTCGGTCAAGCGAGGCGACAAGATGCATGGTCATGTCGACGGTGTCGGCGACCTTAAGGTCGCGGTCGTCTGACGAACGCGCACCACGTTGAAACTGAAAGAGGAGCCTTTCGGGCTCCTCTTTTTCTTTTTCACGTCAACAACGGTGAGGCGCAATCAATTGCGGTCTTCGGGTAGTACGGGGAGCGGCACGCAGGGAACGCCGTCCTCATGCAGAGCCTTAACCTCGTCCACTGTCGCCTCGCCATAGATGCCGCGTTCTGGTGCTTCTTCGTGGTGGATCTTGCGGGCTTCCTCGGCAAAACGCGGGCCGACGTATTCGGCGTTTTTCTTCACCTCGTCGCGCACCTTGCGCATCAGGTCCATCAGTTCCGGCGGAACCTGCATGCCATAGCTCTGCCGTGCGGTTTCGGAGGGAACTGCGGCCGGCTCCTGCGACTTCCCCTTTCGGCGCGTGCTCGACGAGACGGCCGGCGCCATAAGGGCCTTGGTGACTTTCGTCGAGCCGCAGTCGGGGCACGATATCAGGCCGCGCTTCGACTGCGTATCGAACGCGGTGCTGTTCGCGAACCAGCCATCGAACGTGTGGCCCTTCTTGCACTGGACGGAATACTTGATCATGCGACTTTACTATCCTCGATGGCCTTGCCTTCGCTTTCGAGACTTTCGGCCGCGCCGATGACGTCGAACGGACGGTCGTGGGTGAGCGACGGCACCTGCGCTCGCGCTGCGGCGACGGCCCCCATATCGATATCGGCGAGCAGAAGGCCGGTTTCAACCCCGAGTTCTCCCACGACTTCGCCCCAGGGTGCGACCACGATCGAATGGCCGTAGGTTTCGCGACCGCATTCGTGTTTGCCGGTCTGTGCTGCCGCCAGCACCCAGCATCCGGTCTCGATGGCGCGGGCGCGCATGAGGGCCTGCCAGTGCGCCGTGCCGGTCTTGACGGTGAAGGCGGACGGGATCGCGATGATTTCTGCGCCGGCCTTTGCCAGTGCGCGATAGAGCGCGGGGAAGCGGAGATCGTAGCAGATGGTTATGCCGAGTTTGCCCCACGGCAGATCCGCGACCACGGCCTTTTCGCCGCGGCGGTAGTTGCGGCTTTCGCGGTAGGTCTCGCCGCCCGGCAACTTGACGTCGAACATGTGGATCTTGTCGTAGCGGGCGACGAGCCTTCCCGTCGGATCGATGAGGAAGGCGCGGTTGGCGAGCTTGTCGGCGGCGACGGCGATGCCCATCGAGCCGATGTGCAGCCAGATCTTCAGTTCGCGGGCGAGGGCACGGAAATGGGCGATTGCAGGATTGCCCTCCTCGGGTCGCGTGTCGACGAACAGCTTGGCGCGATCCAGTTCCATGAGTGTTGTCACTTCGGGCGTCTGGACATACTCGGCGCCCTGTCTCGCGGCGTCGCGGATCAGGTCCGAGGCAGCACGCAGGTTGCCTTCCACGGAACGCGACGTCGTCATCTGGACGAGGGCAGCGCGGAAGCGGGGTGCTGGTGCGGTCTCGGTCATGGGTGCTACTCCGGTCGGCGCTCTGCGGTCAGATCGTGTCAGGTTGCGAGAAGACGGTCCAGTTCACCGCTCGCATCGAGAGCATAGAGGTCGTCGCAGCCGCCGACGTGGCGGTCGCCAATCCAGATCTGCGGGACCGTCGTGCGGCCGTCTGCCTTGGCGACGAGATCGCGCCGACCGGCGGAATCGCCCGTGAGGTCAATTTCCTCGAATGCAGCCTTCTTGTTCTGCAGCAGGCGCTTGGCGCTGTGGCAATAGGGGCAATAGGCGGTCGTGTAGATCCTGATCGGGGGCATTTGCGCACTCTCTCGTCAATTCGGGGCGAGGCCCTCTGTCCGGCTCGATCAATACAGCGCGGGGACCTTCGGCAGCAATAGCAACACGGGATTGCGTTACTGCGGGGTAATGATGTCGCCGGAGGCGCGGGACAGCGTCAGGACGTCGACGCGGGCCGCACCGGCCCGTTTCAGCACGCGGGCGCAGGCCTCGACCGTCGCCCCGGTGGTCAGCACGTCGTCGACGAGCACGATCGACTTGCCGGCGATCACCGCCTTCATGCGCGGGGGAACGACGAAGGCGCCTGCCACGTTCTGACGGCGTTGCGCCATGGTCATGCCGACCTGCGGGGGCGTCGCACGGCGGCGTTTCAGGACCCGCCAGTGGTAGGGTACGCCCGATCGGATCGACAACATGCGCGCAAGCTCGGCGGACTGATTGAACCGGCGCCACAACAGGCGGCCGCGCGCCAGCGGAACTGGCACCAGCATGTCGGCCTCTCGGAGCAACTCGTCACCGGCTGATGCGAGCCAGGACGTGAGCAACCGCATCGCGTCGCTTCGATCCTGATACTTCATCCCGTGGATCAGCCGCCGCATGGTGCCGGCATGAAAGGCTGCCGAGCGGGCCCGATCGTAATCGGGAGGATTGGCGAGCGCAGCAGCGGAAAGCATCTTGCCGCCCGTGTCGAATGGCAACGGAATGCCCATGCGGTCGCAGAGCGGGGGGCGAATGAAAGCCAGTGCCGACCAACACTGCGCGCACAGGGTATGGTGCCGATCGACGCAGGTCTGGCAGGCTGCGCAGACGGGCGGCATGACGATATTCGACAGCCCCGAGGCCGCCAGACGCAGTCGCAACCGCCACGGAGGCGCTTGATCGCCCGACGACGGCTCGCCATCGGTCAATTCCGGGTCGGGACGGATTGCAGTCGTGGTCATTCGGCGATACGCAGCAGAAACATTCGATCATGCAATCATGCGTCGTGACGCTAGGCAAGACCGATCGGGCCGCGAACCGGAGTGGATCAGTGTCCGGCAACATTCCAAAACTCTTCGATTACGACCTGTTCGCCCTGCGGCGGGCGAGGGCGCAGCGCCTGCAGGCGACGGGCGAGGGACGGTCCGATTTCATCCTCGACCTGGCTGTCGACGACATCCTGGACAGGCTCGGTTTCATCAGGCGGACATTCCGGCGCGTCCTGGTGATTGGCGCTTCGACGGAGCGGCTCGTCGAGGGTCTCCGCGCGCGATGCGATGGTGACGGTGCGGTCATTGAGTGCGATCCGTTCGCGGGGGCGGGCTCGGGCGCTAATCCGATGGAGCCGGAAGAGTTTCTGGCAAGCCAGCTCGCGATGTTATCCGGACCTTGGGATCTTGTGGTGTCGCCGGTCGCATTGCACATGATCTCGGATATACCGGGCGTGCTGTCGCTCGTTCGTGCGGCACTGGCGCCGGACGGGTTGCTGCTCGCAAACATGCTGGGCGGCGCTACGCTTCAGGAGTTGCGCTCGAGCCTGGTCGAAGCGGAGACCGTGGTGACCGGTGGGGCGGCATCACGGGTGCATCCGATGATCGACGTGCGATCGCTTGGGGCGCTGTTGCAGCGAGCGGGATTTGCTCTGCCGGTCGCCGACAGCACGACTTTCGACGTTTCCTATGGGAGCGTCGTCGGGCTGATGACCGATCTGAGGTCCATGGGGCGGACGAACGTTCTGTGCGGCAAATCCCGGCATTTGCTCAGCCGCACAGTCGTTGCCGGGGCGGATGCGCACTATCGGGCGACTTTCCCAGCCGACAACGGGCGGATCAAGGCGACTTACGAGATCGTGACGGCTACGGGCTGGGCTCCGCACGAGAGCCAGCAGAAGCCGCTGGCACCGGGCTCGGCAGCAATGCGCCTTGCCGATGCGCTCAAGACTTCAGGGAAGAAATAGGACTGCCGCAGGTCGTCTGACCCGGCCTACTTCATTGCCGTCGAGGCCTTGTTGGCGACGCCCTGCCAGCCCTGGCTCGAACTGCCGCCGAGAGCAGTGAAGGATGCAATGCACGCGACGGCGATGAGCGTCGCTATCAATCCGTATTCAATGGCCGTGGCACCGCTTTCATCGCGCAGGAAGCGCCTGGCCAGGCCACGGAAGCCGCCAGCAGCCACTTCACTGTTGCAGTACGCGCTCGTCATGACACTTTCCCCAAAAAGTGCGCCGGGGCCGCGTTACAGCAGATCCCTCAGCATCGTTCTCAACGGCTCGTCGGCGGGCGGCATCTGATAGTCGCCCAATCTCACAGCCCGGACCCAGGCGATCTCCTGGCCTTCGCGTGGAACGATGTCCCCGCCCCACTTCCGGCAAATGAAGAGGGGCATCAGGAGGTGGAACGTCTCGTACGTGTGGCTCGCAAACGTGAAGGGTGCCAGACACTTCGGCCAGACCTCGATCGAAAGCTCTTCAGCGAGCTCACGAATGAGGGCCGCCTCGGGTGTCTCGCCCTGCTCCACCTTGCCGCCGGGGAACTCCCAGAGCCCCGCCATCGGCCGCCCTTCCGGGCGTTTTGCAAGCAGCACGCGATTATCCGCATCGACCAACGCGCAGGCCACGACGAGAACCGTCTTCATGCCCGTGCTCCCCGCATACTCGCATCCAAGGGTTAATTTTACGCCACGTGGAAGCGCTTTTTCCAATTTCGACGCGAATTCGTTAGGGTCTGTTACCAGCCTGTTAATCCGGTCAACTTCTGTAGTCGGCGTTTATCGCGACGTACTCCTTGGTCAAGTCGCAGGTCCAGACTGTCGCGCTTTCCGCGCCGACCCCGACGTCGACGCGAATGACGATCTCGGACGATTTCATGTACGCGGCGACCGTTTTTTCAACGTACTCGGCAGCGCGTTCCCCGTTACGTGCGACGCAATGGGGACCGAACCAGATCGAAAGTCGGTCACGGTCCGCTGCCTCGCCCGACTTGCCCACCGCCATGACGACGCGGCCCCAGTTCGGGTCTTCGCCAGCAATGGCCGTCTTGAGGATCGGAGAATTCGCGCAGGCGAGTGCTATGCGGCGAGCGGCGGCCCACGTTTCGGCGCCGTGAACTTCGAAGGTTACGAATTTTGAAACACCCTCGCCGTCCTTGGCCACCTGAATGGCGAGGTCGCGCATGACGTCGTGGAGGGCTGCCGCAAACGGGGCGAGCCGGGGATCGGCCGCGTCCACGATGGGGGTCTGGCCGCGCCGCGATGCGGCGCCGGTCGCGAACAGGAGGCACGTATCGGACGTCGAGGTGTCGCCGTCGACTGTCATGCAGTTGAAAGTGACAGCCGCGTATTTGGCGAGGAGGCCCTGCAGCACGCGGCGGTCGATGGCGGCATCGGTGACCATGAAACACAGCATCGTCGCCATATCGGGGGCGATCATGCCGGCGCCCTTGCAGAAGCCGTTGAGATGAACGTCGGTGTCGCCGATCTTCACCGTCCGCGTCGCGAGCTTGGGATACGTGTCGGTGGTCATTATCGCGCGTGCGGCGGCTTCGGTCGCATCGGCCTTGCCGGATTTCGCGAGCCCGTCGAGGAGGTGGGCGAACTTGCTTGCATCCATCGGCTCGCCGATGACGCCGGTCGAGGCGAGATAGACGTTCGAGGGCTTCGCCTTCGTGGCACGTGCGGCGTAGTCGGCCGTGATTTCGACGGCTTCCCGGCCACGTTTTCCGGTAAAGGCGTTGGCGTTGCCGGAATTGACGACGAGAATGCGTGCGCTGCCGTCCTTGAGGCTCTCCCGGCACCAGCTGACGGCTGCCGAGCAGGTCTTCGACTGCGTCAGAACGCCGGCGGCGACGGTTCCCTCGTCGAAGACGGCGACCATGAGGTCGGTCCGACCCTTGTAGCGGATACCGGCTTCTGCGGTCGCGTAGCGCACGCCATCGACGACGGGCATGGCGGGAAGCGACTTCGGAGCGAACGGGGATGGGGGTGCAGCAGCGGCCATGGATCTGTCCGGAGTTTGTGAAATCTCGTCCTTGTCGAACCAGATCGGACGGCGGAATGCAAGTCGCACCCGCGCGGAGCCGTCGTCCGGTAACGACGTTGTCTTGCGGCCGTGACAGGCAGGGTAGCGGGATGGTAGCAGACGCAATACGGTTCGGTCGGCTCCAGCCATCGGACCGCAGCTGCCGCAAGAGTCACGGGTCACATCATGCGTTTCATCACCAGCAAGGTACTTGCAGCTCTCGTTGCGGTAGGTTCGGCCGGCTTGACGGCGGGCGCGACACAGGCCGCGCCGTGCGGCTCTACGGGGGCTGGTTTCGAGGCATGGGTCGCCGATTTCAGGAAAACGGCTGCACAGGCGGGCATTTCGCAACGGGCGATCGCTGGCGGTCTCGACGGTGTCACCTACGACCAGCGCATCATCAGTCTCGATCGCGGGCAGCGGTCGTTCAAACTTTCGTTCGAGCAGTTCTATGCCCGGCGGGTGTCGCCGTCGCTCATCTCGCGTGCCAAGGCAAAAATGAGCCAGCATGCTGGCCTGCTATCTAGCATCGAGAAGCGCTACGGCGTACCGCCACAAATCATCGTCTCCATCTGGGGCCTCGAAACCAACTTCGGCTCCGACGGGCACGGCGGCAGGTCCATTCCACGCTCGCTTGCGACGCTCGCCTACGATTGCCGGCGCTCCGCGTTCTTCACGAACGAGCTGATGAATGCCCTCAAGATCATCGATCGCGGCGACATGACACCGTCGCAGCTCGTTGGTGGATGGGCGGGCGAGATCGGCCCGATGCAGTTCCTGCCGTCGAGCTACATCAACTACGCCGTTGATTTCGACGGCGACGGGCGGCGGAACCTGATGTCGAGCGTGCCGGACATGCTGGCCTCGACGGCGAACTTCCTCAAGGGCAAGGGCGGCTGGCGTGCGGGTCAGGGCTGGGGACCGGGTACGGCGAACTACAATGCGCTGCGTGAATGGAACAAGGCGGAGGTCTACGTGCGGACGATTTCGGTCATGGCCGAGCGCCTGTCGGGACGGTGACGGGATGCGCGCGTGACGGTGGTCGCCAGGACAAAACCCTTTACGACTGTGCCGCTGCCGCCTGCGGCGCCGGGCCAGAGGATCGGGCTTCTCGGCGGGTCGTTCAATCCGGCACATGAAGCGCACCTGCTGATCAGCACGATCTCGCTCAAGCGTCTCGGCCTCGACAAGGTGTGGTGGCTCGTCACGCCCGGCAATCCGCTCAAGGCGCCAGACGAGGCAACGTCAATCGAAGCGCGCGTCACCGAGGCGCGATTGGTCGCATCGGATCATCGGATCGTCGTCACGGATTTCGAGCGCCATATCGGATCGCATTATACGGTCGAGACACTTTCGTTCTTGAAGGCGGTGCGTCCCGGCGTCCGGTTCGTGTGGCTGATGGGGGCGGACAGTCTGGCGACCTGCCACCGGTGGCGTCGGTGGCGCACCATATTCCGAATGATGCCAATCGCGGTGATCGATCGGCCCGGTTACGGGCTCGTGGCGCGCGCGTCGCCGGCGGCCCGCGCGTTCTCTGCGTCACGCATCGCAGGGCGGGAGGCGGGAGGGCTTGCCGGCCGGCCGGCACCGGCCTGGGTGTTCCTGACCGGGCCACTTTCGGCCCAGTCATCGACCAAGATCCGGGCGGCGCGTCGCGCGATCCCGAAATAATCAAATTATAACAATGGTTTGATTTCGGCATGACGTGATGCTAGCGAGACTGTGGCCCGTCACGTCGCTTTGCTGTATTTTTGAATGGCGGGTAACATCTTCGGGGTCCAAGACCGCCCCGCACACAAGGAACTGACGCACCCTATGAGAAGTCCGACCGCAAGGACGAGCAGCAAGTCGAAACCGGACGCGGGCCGTCCCGTTGCTCCAGCCGACAGCGGTGTCCTCCAGGACGTGCTCACATGCCTGGACGAAGCCAAGGCCGAGGACATCGTCACCATCGACATCAAGGGCAAGTCGACGATCGGCGACTTCATGGTCGTCGCGTCGGGCCGCACCGACCGGCATGTCGGCGCCATCGCGGACCAGGTGCGCGAGAAGCTGAAAGAGGCCGGGGTCGCAGGCGTTCGCATGGAAGGCCAGGACAACTGCGACTGGGTGATCGTCGACGGCGGCGACATCATCGTGCACATCTTCCGTCCGGAAGTGCGCGAGTTCTACAATATCGAAAAGATGTGGCAGTCGGAGCGGCCTCCGGAACCGCCGACACACTGAGCTGCCATGCAGGTCGTCGTCGTCTCCGTCGGCAAGCTCAAGTCCGGGGCCGACCGTGATCTTTTCGACCGCTACTGGTCACGGCTGGCCGCGACCGGCAAGTCCGTCGGTCTTGCCAAACTCAAGCTCGTCGAACTTCCCGAGTCTAAAGCGGCAACAGCGGAAGCGCGCAAGGCAGACGAGGGGCGACGAGTGCTCAAGTCCTTCAGTGCGGACGCGCATCTCATCGTGCTGGACGAGACGGGATCGCTCATGACAAGCGAAGCGTTCGCCCACGATCTCAGAGCCAGAACATCATCCGGTACTTCCGAACTCGTGTTCGCCATCGGTGGTGCCGACGGTCATGGGGGCGAGGTGCGCGCACGGGCGGATGCATTGCTGTCACTGGGACGGATGACACTGCCGCACGGGCTGGCGCGGGTCGTTCTCGCCGAGCAGCTCTATCGTGCGGCGACGATCCTGACGGGACATCCGTATCACCGCTCCGGGTGATCTGGTCAGGTTCGCTTCATGATGGCGTCGAGGGTCCGGCCCGGCAGCAGGCGCTTCATGAGAGCGATGGCGTGGGTATGCGGGGAAATGCGATAGCGTGCCTTCGGCTTCGGGCTTTCGACGGCGTGGATGAGGGCCTTTACGACCGCACCGGGCCCCATTTTGAGTTTGCTTTGCGTATCGTTCGCCATGGCTGCGAGACGTTTTTCATAGACCTCGCGATGCGGGGAATTCTCCATGTCGATGGCGGCGCGGAACTGGGTGAGGGTCGTTTCGAGGAACTTCGTGTAGATGGGACCCGGCTCGAGCAGCGAGACATGAATGCCGGTGCCCGCGAGTTCGTAGCGTAGCGCGTCCGTGATCGCCTCGAGGGCGAATTTCGATGCGCAATAGGGGCCGCGATACGGGCCGCTGACGAGACCGAGAACAGACGAGCAGTTGACGATGCGACCATGACCCTGCTGCCGCATGGCGGGGATGAGCAGCCGCGTGAGTTCGTGGGGACCGACGACGTTGACGTCGAGATGGCGGCTAAGGACATCGCCGCGAATATCCTCCATGGCGCCGATCTGGCCGTAGGCGGCATTGTTGTAAAGGGCGTCGAGGCGGCCTCCGGTCATGGACAACACGCGTTCGGCGCAGGATTGGACAGATGAAAGATCGCCAAGTTCGAGCGAGATCGCTTCGACGCCGAGGTCGGACGCGAGCCGCTCGATGTCGGCCTGCTTGCGCGCAGTCGCGATGACGCGCCAGCCCTTGTCACGGAAGGCCATGGCTGCGGCCTGGCCGATGCCCGAAGAGCAGCCGGTGATCAGGATGGTTTTCTTCGATGTCGTCATGACGCCTCAATAGCTACATCAGGCGCCGGGGAGAAGTGCGTATTTTTGGGTTCGCACCGTTCGTCGCGGGCTGATAGCTTGCGGCCGATCCGGAGAACCGAACACATGACGAAAGCACTGCCCCCCGTCCGCCCCGAAACCTTCGCCGCGCAGGCTGGCGGGAACGTCGAAAGCGAGACGCGCGCAATCATCTCGCCGATCCATATCGCAACCACATATGTTCGTGATCCCGACAACGGATATTCGAGCGGCTACGTGTACGGCCGGCCGGACAATCTGACGGTCCGGCAGGCGGAGGCCGTGATTACCAATCTTGAGAATGGCGTCGAAACGCTGCTTACGGGTTCCGGTATGACGGCCGCCACGACGGCGATACTAGCGCTCGAGCGGCCGGCGCACGTGATCGCGCCGGAGATCATGTACTGGGCGCTGAAACTCTGGCTCAAGGAGGATGCGAAGACGTTCGGTATCGACGTGACGTTCGTGCCGGGTGACGACGTCGCGGCATTCAAGGCAGCGGTCCGGCCCGGTCAGACGCGCATGATCTGGATAGAGACGCCTGCCAATCCGACGTGGACTATTTCGGACATTCGTGCCATCTCGAAGGTTGCGCACGACGCGGGGGCTCTGCTTGCGGTCGACTCGACCATCGCGACGCCCGTGCATTGCCAGCCGCTGTCGCTCGGCGCCGACGTGGTCATGCATGCGGCGACGAAGTACCTCAACGGCCATTCCGACGTCGTGGCGGGATCGCTGACGTTCGCGCGGAAGGATGAATATTTCGATCGTGCGGCGCGGATGCGAAAGATGCTTGGTGGCATTCTCGGGCCGTTCGAGGCGGCGATGCTGATGCGCGGGATGCGCACGCTGCATGTGCGTGTGCGGCAGCAGAGCGCGAATGCGATGGCGCTTGCGGAGCATTTCGCGCGCGATCCACGTGTCGTCGAGGTCCTCTATCCCGGCCTTCAGACCAACAAGGGACATACCGTCGCGCGTCAGCAGATGTCAGGCGGGTTTTCCGGGATGGTCTCGATTCGTGTCGCGGGCGGAGAGGCGCGTGCGATCCGGACGGCGGCAAATGTGAAGGTCTGGAAGCGCGCCACGTCGCTCGGCGGAGTCGAAAGCCTGATCGAGCATCGCGCCTCGATCGAGGGTCCCGGCACACTCTGTCCCAACGATCTTCTGCGCCTGTCGATCGGTGTCGAAAATGTGCAGGACCTGATTGCCGATCTCGATCAGGCGCTCGGCACGAACGCCTGAGCCGGACATGACATCCTTCAACGATCTTCTGGTCAGGGCTGCTCCCCTGATCTTCATGTTTCTCTGGTCGACCGGATGGATCTCGGCGCGAGCAGCGATCATCGACTGCGACCCGATCACGTTCCTCGCGGTCCGTTTCGGGGCCGCGATGGTGGTGTTCGGTGCCATCGTGGCAATCGTCCGATCACCGTTTCCGACCACTCGGGCGGGTTATGTTCATGCCGTTTTGAGCGGGTTTCTGCTCCACACCTGTTATCTCGCTGGCGTGTGGTACGCGATCGGGCAAGGCGTTCCTGCAGGCGTTTCCGCCGTGATTGCCGCGACGCAGCCCATCATGACCGCGGTTCTCGCACCCATGCTCGTCAACGAACGGATCACGGCACGTCAATGGGCGGGACTTGTGCTCGGGTTCGGCGGCATCATCATGGTTCTGATGCCGAGGCTCGCCGTCGTCCCCATCGACAGCATCGGTTTGTGGCAATGGGCCATCGGCATCAACCTGTTCGCCATGCTGACGGTCACGCTCGGCACGTTCTATCAGAAGCGGTTCGTGCCGACGGGCGATCTGCGGACGACGGCCTTTCTCCAGTATCTCAGTGCTTTCCCGACGACGATCGTGCTGGCCTGGATGATCGAGCCGATGAAGTTCACCGTCAGTCTGACGAGCATGGCGACACTCGCTTGGTCGGTTCTCGCCATATCGCTCGGTGCAGGATTGTTGCTCTTGTGGCTTATCCGGCACGGGGCCGTGTCGCGCGCGGCCAACCTCATCTATCTCGTGCCGCCGACGGCGGCGCTGCAGGCGTGGGTGCTTTTCGGTGAAACACTCACGCCGCTGCAGATGGTCGGTATCGCCATTACCGTCGCCGGGGTCGCGCTGACAGTGCAGCGCGTGGCCGCGCGATAGATCTCAGCCGGCGGGTTTCGTTGCAGCAAACGAGGGGACGGCGGCGGCGAACCGGTCCAGCCATGCGACCATGTTCGGGTGTGTTGCGCGCCACTTGCCGCCGTGGCGGAAGTCGAGATAGCCGAGCGAACAGGCCAGTGTGATGTGGCCGTAATCGGGATGGTCCTTCCATTGCGGCGGGGCTTTCTCGAGGTGATCGAGGGTTCGATCGATCTTGGACTGGAGCCGTTCCACCCAGCTTTCGACGCGCATTTCGGCGGGGCGGTAACGTCCTTCATAAACCTGCAGCAGCGCCTGCTCCATAAGCCCGTCGGACAGGGATGCGAGTGTCAATGTCCGCCAGCGCTCGGGACCTGATCTCGGGACGAGAACCGGGCCTGTACCCACCGTGTCGAGATACTCGCAGATGACGTGGCTGTCGTGGATCACGTCGCCGTTGTCGAGGATGAGGGCGGGAATGCGGCCGAGCGGATTGGCCGCGTTCAGCGTCGGATCGCCCTTTGTCGCGTCGACGGAAACGACTTCTATCTTTTCGGCGAGGTTCTTCGCGGCAATCGTGATCTTGACCTTGCGGCCGAACGGGGACGCTGCACTCGAAAGCAATTTCATGATTGCGGTCTCACAGTGTGTCTCAGATGCCGCATCCTGCCTGCAGCCGCGCTGCGACGCAATGAGGCGCACGCACCGCAGACCACCCTGCCGTGCATTCGATTGCAATGGTGCACGAATGAAAAGGAGAACCGGACACCGGGGCTGAAACCCAGGGCCCCCTGGTTTCAATAAACCCCGCAACCCGGGGTCCGGCTCTCCTGTGGCGGCACAATAGCCGGGCGCCGGTCGATGTCCACGCGACGAATTGCTTTACTCACATTGAAAAATCAGTGGTTGTTGAAGGCCGATTGCGCAGACTGCGTGCTGGCGTGTTGCCGCCGGGCATCGGTGAGGTGTCAGGCGTTCGAGGCGTCCAGTGCCGCTTCATAGGACTCGGCGGCCGTCATCCAGGCATGTTCGGCCTCTTCGATCGCGCGCGCAAGCTGACCGCGTTCCTGCAGCAGTTTGGCAGCTTCGGTCTTGTTTTCGTAAACGC
>DAOMWV010000068.1:0-13284 GCA_035436725.1 Hyphomicrobiaceae bacterium | reverse complement strand
GGCGTCGCCGGACTTGGCGCGCTCAACCATGTGCCGGGCGGCGGCGCGGAATGTATAGAACGCGCCGTCGAGGTTGATGCGCATGACGCGGCGCCATTCGTCCGATGTCATTTCGGTGAAGGACGGCGCGCCGCCCCGGCCGGAGACGCCGGCGTTGGCGAAACAGCCGTCGATACGGCCCATTTTCGCGAGCGTGTCGGCGAAGGCGCGGTCGACTGCGGTCTCGTCGCCCACATCGCATTTCAGCGTGAGAACTCGAGTGCCGGATTTCTCAAGGTCAGCCTTGGCGGCGGCATTCTTCGTTTCGTTCGTGCCCCAGATGACGACATCCGAGCCGGCTGCGGCGAGAGCGCGGGCCATGCCGAGGCCGATGCCGGAATTACCGCCGGTGACGAGGGCGACACGGCCTTTGAGATCGAAGGGGGATGGCATGGCTGATTTCCTCGCCGGGATGATGGGTGTTGCGTGATTTTCTGTTGCGTGTCCCGCCCCGAGGCTGCCACATGCGGGCTGATCAATTCAATGGAGGCTGAGCCATGTCCAAGACCGTCATCGAGAGCAAGATCCACTCGGCCATCGGGCCGTACTCGCTCGGCATCGGGGCCGGGGACTACGTTTTCCTTGCGGGCCAGATCCCGATCGACGGGGCGACAGGCAAGCTGGTCGAGGGCGGCATCGAGGCGCAGACGGAGCAGGTGTTCAAGAACATCAAGGCGCTGCTCGACAATGCCGGCTGCACCATGCAGCAGGTGGTCAAGACGACCGTGTTCATGGCCGACCTCGGTGAGTTCCAGGCAATGAACGGCGTCTATGCCAAGCATGTGCCGCAGCCCTATCCGGCGCGCTCGACGATCCAGGTGGCCGCCCTGCCGATGGGTGCGAAGGTCGAGATCGAGCTGATCGTCTGGAAGGGCGGGAAGTAAGCACTATTTATCGGCCTTGGGCGGCGGGCAACGGTCTGCCGCTCATGAGATTGCATTCAGGAGCAGCACAGTGTCGAAAGCAGCGAAGTTGTCCGCAGAAACTTCAGATCCGTTCATGCAGAAACTCGACGCGCTGGCCGAGGTGACGGTCAAGATCGGGCTGGCGGTGAAGCCGGGGCAGCCGGTCGTCATGACCGCGCCGGTCGAGGGCGCGGCATTCGCGCGGATGGTGGCGGAATACGCCTACAAGGCTGGCGCGTCGCTGGTCACGACACTCTATGACGATGACCTCATGACGCTCACGCGCTTTGAAAACGCGAAGAGCGAGTCGTTCGATACGGCGGCGGACTGGCTCTACGAAGGCATGGCGAAGGCTTACGGTAACGGGGCGGCGCGTCTCGCCATTCGCGGCGGCAACCCGAGCCTGCTGGCCGGGCAGAATCCGGAGAAAGTTTCTCGCGCCAATCGTGCGCTGTCGAAGGCGTATCAGCCGGCGCTCGAAAAGATCACCGGGTTCGACATCAACTGGACGCTCGTTCCCTATGCCTCGACGGCGTGGGCCACGACGGTGTTTCCGAACGTGTCGGAAAAAGTCGCGGTCAGGAAGCTGTGGGACGCGATCTTCGCGGCGACGCGGTGTGACGTGGCCGACCCGATCGCGAACTGGAAAGCGCACAACAAGGAACTCGCCAAGCGCACGAAGTATCTCAACGGGAAGTCGTACGCGGCTCTGCATTTCAAGGGGCCGGGAACGGACCTGACGGTGGGGCTCGCCGACGATCACGAGTGGGCGGGCGGGGCTGCGACGGCGAAGAACGGCATCACCTGCAATGCCAACATCCCGACGGAGGAAGTGTTCACGACGCCGCACAAGGATCGCGTCGAGGGGTTCGTGTCGGCGACCAAGCCGCTCTCGTACATGGGCACGCTGATCGAGGACATCAGGGTCAAGTTCGAAGGCGGTCGGATCGTCGAGGCGAAGGCGCGCACGGGCGAGAACGTTCTCAGGAAGGTTCTCGAAACGGACGAAGGCGCACGGCGGCTCGGCGAGGTGGCGCTGGTGCCGCACTCGTCGCCGATCTCGAAGAGCGGGCTCCTGTTCTACAACACGCTGTTCGACGAGAACGCTTCGTCGCACATCGCACTCGGGCAGGCCTATGCGAAGTGCTTCCGGGGCGGTACGGAGATGAGCCAGAAGGAGCTCGTCAAGCGTGGCGCGAACCAGTCGCTCATCCACATCGACTGGATGATCGGGTCGGACAAGGTCGACGTGGACGGCGTGCGGGCCGACGGGAAGGCGGAGCCGGTCATGCGCGGCGGGGAGTGGGTGAAGTAGGCGGGCTCTCGTCCCGGATGCATCGGGAGGTCCCGTGTCTGCGCAGCGACACGAGTTTCGCAGCGCGCGGGGGATGACAATGAGCACATTGAAGTTAATGCGTTTCCTGCGCGGAGGATGGCCGGAGCCGCATTCATCATGCGTCTGGCGAGGATGGTAGCCGCCTCCGATGCGATCGCGCTGGAATCGCAAATCCAGCGCAGGAATCGGCCTTCCAGAAAGCGGTCAGGCGAGCTGCAACCTGGCATTCGAAGGAGCTGCTCCCGGCAGGGTAAACATTCGGCCGGAAGATGCAAAGACGGCGCTGTCCTTTCGGGCAACGCCGTTTCGTTTTGATCGGTCGGAAGGCGTTTACTGCCCTTCGGCCGGCTTCAGGATCTTCTTCCAGCGGCCGACCTCGTCCGAAACGAGCTTTGCGAGATGCTCGGGCGCCTGAGCCGCTGCGTCCGGCAGGACGGTGCCAAGTTCTTCGAGGCGCTTGCGGGTGCCTTCGTCGGCCATGGCCTTCCGGTAGGAGTCGCGCAACTTGGCGAGAACATCAGCGGGGGTGCCTTTCGGCGCGAAAATCGCGTTCCAGGCGCTGACCTGATAGTCCGGGAGGCCGGCTTCCTTCGTGGTCGGCACATCCGGGAGCGCGGGCGAGCGGTTCTCGGTGGCGATGGCATAAGCCTTGATCGTGCCGGCCTTGATCTGCTGGACGAGGTTGACGATCTGATCGCACATGTAGTCGACCTGTCCGCCGACCATGTCATTCAGGGCGGGGCCCGTGCCGCGATAGGCGACGGCCTTGCTCTTCGCTCCGGTCTGCGATTTCAGGAGTTCGCAGGTGGTGTGCGACACCGAGCCGACACCGGCATGCGCCTGATTGACCTTGTCTTCATTCGTCTTGATGTGGGAGACGAACTCCTTGAGATCCTTCGGGGCGAAGTCCTTCCTGGCGACGATCAGGATGGGTGTTCCGCCAGCGAGGCCGATGTATTCGAAGTCCTTGGTCGGATCGTACTTGATGTTCGGATAAAGAGCCGGGGCGGCGCCGTGCGTGCCCATGTGGCCCATCATGATGGTGTAGCCGTCCGGCTTGGACTGCGCGGCGCGCGTGATGCCGGTCGTGCCGCCTGCACCGGCGACGTTCTCGATGATGATCTGTTGCCCGATGGTCTTGGACATGTTCTCGGCAACGATGCGCGCCATGATGTCCGTCGGGCCGCCGGCCGCGAACGGAACGATCATCGTGATGACGCGCTCGGGGTAGGTCTGGGCATTGGCGGCCGTGGCTAGTGCTGCCGCGAGGCCTAAAGCTGCGAAAATCCGCTTCATGTTTACTCCCTGGTTGGCTCGCTCGAGGTCTTTTTTCTTTTCGTTCCTATAGATTGCCGGCTCGCCGATACCACGGCACCGGCGACGGAACAACGCGCTAAGTCGCGCAGGAGTTTCGGTCCGGGATGTTGGGCTTTAGGCGGGTTGTGCGGGCGCGCGCGTCGGGCTATTCGAGGTGCCGGGATTTCGAGCCGGGCGGATCGCCCGGGTGCAGGAGCGAACGCGACATGAACATCCACGAGCATCAGGCCAAGGATCTCTACCGCCAGTACGGCATCCCCACGGGTCAGGGTTTTGCCGCGTTCTCGGTCGAGGAGGCGGTGGAAGCTGCCAAGAAGCTGCCGGGTCCGGTGTGGGTGGTGAAGAGCCAGATCCATGCGGGCGGGCGCGGCAAGGGCAAGTTCAAGGAAGCGGCGGCCGGCGCGGCTGGCGGCGTCCGAATCGCCAAGTCGGTGGACGAAGTCAAGAAGAACGCGGGCGAGATGCTCGGCAACACGCTCGTCACACTGCAGACCGGGGCGGAAGGCAAGAAGGTCCAGCGTCTCTACATCGAGGATGGCTCGGCGATCGCCAAGGAACTCTATCTCTCGGCGCTGGTCGATCGCGAGACGAGCCGCGTCGCCTTCATCGCTTCGACCGAAGGCGGGATGGACATCGAGAAGGTGGCGCACGACACGCCCGAGAAGATCTTCACGATGTCGATCGACCCGGCGTCGGGTTACTTCCCGTTCCACGGCCGCAAGATCGCGTTCGCGCTCGGGCTCACCGGTGATCTCGTCAACCAGTGCGTGGCGCTTATCGGGAACCTCTACAAGATGTTCACCGAGAAGGACATGAGCCTTCTCGAAATCAATCCGCTGGTCATCACGAAGGACAACAAGCTCGTCGCGCTCGACGGCAAGATGAACTTCGATTCCAACGCACTTTTCCGGCATAAAGACATCGTCGCGATGCGCGATCTCTCGGAAGAGGATCCGGCGGAAGTCGAGGCGTCGAAGTACGATCTCTCCTACGTGAAACTCGACGGCCAGATCGGCTGCCTCGTCAACGGCGCGGGTCTCGCCATGGCGACGATGGACATCATCAAGCTCTATGGGATGGAGCCTGCGAACTTCCTCGACGTCGGTGGCGGCGCGACCAAGGAAAAGGTGCAGGAAGCGTTCAAGATCATCCTCCGCGACCCGAACGTGAAGGGCATCCTGGTCAACATCTTCGGCGGCATCATGCGCTGTGACATCATCGCGGAAGGCGTGGTGGCGGCGGCGCGCGAACTCGGCATCAAGGTGCCGCTGGTGGTCCGCCTCGAAGGCACGAACGTCGATCTCGGCAAGAAGATCATGGCGGAGAGCGGCCTGAAGATCGTCGGCGCCGACAATCTCGCGGACGCGGCGAAGAAGATCACTGACGAAGTGAAGAAGATGGGTTGAGGCGGAAGTTCTCGTTAACGCCTCAGGAATACGATCAGGCCACCTCGCATATCATGCGGGGTGGCCTTTTCCGTTCGGGTTACACGGCAGATAGCAGCGCGAGCGTCGATTTATGGAGTTTATCGGGCCCATAACACTGCTCGGATTTTTTGCCGGTTTGACCTGGCATAGACTGCTGTGCCGGCTCAGCCGTCGAGCATCCGTTATTGTGACGCTCGCCTTTGCGCTGTCATACCCATTAGGTCTCCGGGCCATGACAGCGATATATTGCGATGAGGGAGGCCCCTGTGGTGCTTCCACTGGCATCCCGATAGTTTTCATCTTGTTTGGCGGCCTTTTTTGGTGTGCCTGGATTTTGGGAGCAGCCGCAATCCTTCTGGATCGAGGCCGGGCGCGCCTTAAGTCACTTCGCTTCATAGCGAAGTTTGCACGTTAATTGACACGTCACACAGTCACACATAAACTGTGTGAATGGCGAAGAACATCACATTGGCGGTCGACGAGGACGTGCTGGAGGCGGTGCGCGCCTACGCGAAGAGAAACCATACGTCGGTCAACGCTCTGATGAGGGAGGCGCTGCGCGCGATTGCCGAGAAGGGGCGGCGCAGCGATCTCGCGTGGGACGAGCTGTTCGCCGAGATCGACAAAGAAGGTGCCGAAGTCGGTCAGCGCACCTGGACGCGCGACGATCTCTATGTCCGTTAAGGTGTTTCTCGATACGAATGTTCTCGTTTACGCGGTCGATACGACGCGAGGAGCGGCGCACAACCGACAGATTGCGAGGAAGATCGTTCGAGACGGCAATTTCGGGCTGTCCGCGCAGGTGCTGCAGGAATTCTTTGTCACGGTGACGCGCAAGATCAAGCGGCCCTTGTCGAAGACATCGGCTCTGCGGGTAGTGAGCGAGTTGAGCCGCCACGATGTCGTGCCGGTTGATGCAAGTCTCGTTTGCCTCGGCATCGCCCACTCTCTGCGCTATCAAATCTCGTACTGGGACGGGGCGATCATCGCGGCGGCTGAGGCGCTAGGGGCAAAGACGGTTTTCAGCGAGGACTTGAGCCACGGGCAAAAGTACGGGGATGTCGAGGTGCTGAACCCGTTCCTGTAAGCTAGGCGGGCACGAAACGCCCATTGGCAAAGCCCGGCTTTTGTGGCATCAGGGCGGCCAAAGAAGCGTCCGGGCGGGCTCCTGAGCCGGCCGGTGGGTGCTTCGACGGGTTTCCAAGATCAAGTCCGGCCCGGCGCGAAATTCAACTTTCGCGAATTAATTCAATGGGTTCGCGAAAGACCGCAGGAGTATAAAATGGCAGTTCCGAGAGGCAAAGTTTCGCGCATGAAGCGCGGTTTCCGCCGTTCAGCCGATGCGCTGAAGGCCCCGACCTATGTCGAGGACAAGGAATCGGGCGAGCTTCGTCGTCCGCACCACATCGATCTCAAGAGCGGCAAGTATCGCGGCCGCCAGATCCTCGAGCCGAAGAACGACGTCTGAGGACGCCGGATTGTCGAACATTCCGCCCACGCCCAAAGCGTGGGCGTTTTAATTTCGGCCCTGCAAAAACGGTCACAATCGTGCTCTAGTCCGCCAAGGGAACCCAGAGGGAGACATCCATGTCGCTGCGCGCAATTCCGCTCATCATCCTGCCGTTCGTGCTGTATTTCATCATTGGCGTTCTGGGCGGCGGGCCAGTGACCGACGAGACCTTCCGCAAGGTGCTGTTTCGTGTCCCGCTCGTGAACAACACCCAGGGCGGCTGGGCCTTCTCCTGGGGTGATCTGATCATCCTGATCACGATGATCTGCCTGTTCATCGAACTGATCAAATCGACCTACACACAGACCGTGTCGATGATCGATCACGGCCTGTCGATGGTCGTTTTCATCCTCTGCCTGATCGCCTTCCTGATGATGCCGCAGGCGCAGACCAGCGTGTTCTTCTTCGTGATGGTGGCCGCGCTGATCGATGTCGTTGCGGGCTTCATGATCGGTATCCGGACTGCGCGTCGCGACCTCAACATCGGCGGTCACGACTGATCGTCCCGACACTTTAACCTCCGATCAAGCAATGAGGCCGGCCGAAAGGTCGGCCTTTCTCGTTATTTGTCTTCAACCGTTGTTAGGGTTTTCGAAATACCTTGGGACGATCGGGGTATATGACGTGGTCCCAGCGGGTGGACCCTACGTCTCGCTCCGGCGTGCAAAATTTACCCGGGTGTGTCGTGAGTGCTTTGCCTGATCCCAATTCGCAACTCTTTGCGACCGCAGGTCTTGTCCGCGCCGTCGAAGCCGGATCTGAGACCGAACTCCCGGTCGAGCGGGAAGCGTTCGATCTCGTAGGCGTTCTCTCTTCGCTCAACGAGACGGCTTACGTGTGGGACGCCATCACGGATGTGATCGCCTGGGAGAGCAATGCGCTCAAGGTTCTGCATGCTCCCAATCTCGGCGTGATCGACACAGGCAACGCTTTCGAGAAGAACGTCTCGCTCGAGCACATCAAGCGACGCCAGGATGCGATTTCAGGTCTCGGCGCCGATCAACGGCCGATGGCTGACGGTCATACGTTCAAGGTCCAGTATCGCTTCACGGCTGCGGACCGGCGCTTCGGCACCTCGCTCTGGCTCGAAGACCACGGGCGCGTCTGGACCGATGCATTGGGGCACGTGCTCAGGGTGCGGGGTGCGATCCGCGTCGTCGACGATCCGCAGTCGAGCAACGATCTCAGCCAGGCTCGCGCCGACCTCGACGAGTTGACAGGACAATTGAACCGGACACGGCTAACCGAAGCGCTCACGTCAGCCATCAAGGCTGCACAGGCGTCCAACCAGCCGGTTGCGTTCCTGGTGGTGGCGATCAACAATCTCTCGATGATCAATCAAACCTTCGGGTTCGACGTCGGCGACGAGGTGATCGCGGCGACGGCCCGGACGATGAAGAAAAAGCTCAGAGGCGGAGACGTTCTCGGTCGCTACTCCGCCAACAAGTTCGGCGTGATCCTGAACGATTGCGGCCCCGGCGCCATGCGCATCGCGTCCGATCGCTTCCTGAAGGCGGTTCGCGACGAGGAAATCCGGACGAGCGCGTGCAACGTCGCAGCGACGATCTCGATCGGCGGAGTCCTCATTCCGGACCAGGCGTATACCACGCAGCAAGCAATCTCGAATGCGCTGCAGGCTCTCGATCAGGCGAAACAGAAGCGGTTCGATTGCTTTGTCGCATTCGAACCCAATGCTACGTTCGAGACGACGCGGCAGCGCAACATCGGTATTGCGGACGAGGTTTCGGCCGCACTCGAAGAGCATCGCATGATGCTTATGCTCCAGCCGATCGTGGATGCAAAAACGCTTGAAACCAAGCATTACGAGTGCCTGCTCAGAATGGAGAAGGCTGACGGATCGCGCGTCTCTGCCGGCGAGTTCATGCCGATCGCAGAACAGCTCGGGATGAGCCGCCTCATCGACATGCGCACGCTGCAACTGGCGGTCGATCTCCTGAAACAGTACCCATCGATCTCGCTCGCACTCAACATTTCGGGACTGACGCCAGCCAATCACGACTGGCTCGTCATGCTGCACAGGCTGACAGGCGGGCGGAAGGCGCTGACGAACAGGCTCATCGTCGAGATCACCGAGACAGCCGCGATCAACGACATCGACCAGACCGTGGCCTTCTGCGACGCACTCAAGGAACTCGGCTGCAAGACCGCCATCGACGACTTCGGTGCCGGCTACACCTCGTTCAAGAACCTGAAGCTGCTCAGTGTCGACATGGTCAAGATCGACGGCGCCTTCATCAAAAACCTGGCGACGGACGCACAGGATCTCGTCTTCATCCGCGCACTGCGCGACCTCGCGCACTCGTTCAACATCGAGACGGTCGCGGAGTGGGTGCAGGACCAGGAGACCGTCGACATCCTGCGCGAAGCGGGCATCAATCTCCTGCAGGGCTATTACTGTGGCGAGCCCATACCAGCGCATGCGCTGCCGCCGACGGGCAAATAACGCCCGATCCAAAATCCCGACGAACAAAAATGGCCGCGATCGCGGCCATTCTTGCTTTCGAGATGGTCGTGGTGCCGGCGCATCGCCGCAGCGTTACGCCAGGCATCATGCTGCAAAGAAGCCGGAACCGACAGAGAATCTCAGGGTTTTTCGCGTGCCAGCTTGTCGATCATCGACTGCATGGCAGCGAGCTGGGCGCGCATCTGGGCGAGTTCATCGGACGCGGCGGCCGGAACTTCGGCCGCAGCCTTCTCGGCGGGCTTGGCCGCTTTCGTCTGGGACACGGGCTCGGCCGCTTTGGTGGGCACGGGCATGGTCGGGTTCGGGGCGCCGGTCGTCGGACCGAAGGGCTTGAACATCGTCTGCATGGCGTTTTCGAAGATGGCGAGGTTCTTGCGCGCCTGGTCCTGGTAGGCTTCGAATGCACCCTGCGGCGTGAAAGCATTGAATTGCTTGCGGAAGCGTTCCTGCTCCTTGGTCAGGATGTCGAGGCTGGCCTGAAGGTAGCTCGGGACCATCTTCTCGACGCTGTCGCCGTAGAAGCGGATCAGCTGGCGGAGGAACGGGATCGGCAGCAGGGTCTGGCCGCCCATGCGGCCTTCCTGTTCGACGATTATCTGGGTCAGGACGGAATGGGTCAGGTCGTCGCCGGTCTTGGCATCGTAGACGACGAAATCGCGGGCCGCCTTGACCATGGAAGCGAGGTCGTCGAGCGTGACGTAGGTGCTGGTCTCGGTATTATAAAGCCGCCGGTTCGCATACTTCTTGACGACAACCGGTTCCTTGCGATCGGATTTTTCGGAGATCTTCTCGCTTGCTTTTTCCAACATATCGCTACCTCGATGACCCGCCTACGCCACTTTGCCGTGCCGCAAAAAGTAGCACGACTTTAGTGCGGTGCACTAGAGCTTTTATCCGGCCTCAGAGATGGTATTGATGCGTTGCTAAAGCATCATTTCCCGGGTCAAACTCAAAGCGCTATACTGGCGACGAGCAGTCCGGGACACGATCGTCGAGGCCAGCGGCGTGATCCCGTTGCTGCATTTGCGAGCATCAGTAGCTCACTCCGTGTGCCGAATTCATGATCCCGACCCCGGCGTCATCACGACCCGATCGATTTCAACCCGAGGAGACCTTTCCCCATGAGTAGCGACGCCCAAACCATCGTAATCGCATCGGCTGCACGCACCCCGGTCGGGTCCTTCAACGGGGCGCTGTCGAGCGTGCCGGCCCACGAACTCGGCAAGGTCGCGATCCAGGCCGCGCTCGCACGCGCCAAGGTCGACGCCAAGGACGTGAACGAAGTCATCATGGGCCAGATCCTTTCGGCGGGCGCTGGCCAGAACCCGGCGCGCCAGGCGTCGATCGCCGCCGGTATTCCGGTCGAGGCGCCGGCGTGGGGCATGAACCAGCTGTGCGGTTCGGGTCTCCGGGCCGTCGCACTCGGCGCGCAGCAGATCCTCGACGGCGCAACGATCGTGGTCGCCGGCGGGCAAGAGAGCATGAGCCAGTCGCCGCACGTCGCGCACCTGCGCGACGGCACGAAGATGGGCGACGTCAAGTTCGTCGACACGATGCTGCGCGACGGGCTGATGGATGCGTTCCACGGCTATCACATGGGGAATACGGCCGAGAACGTGGCGAAGCAGTACCAGCTGACGCGCGACGAGCAGGACAAGTTCGCCGTCGCCTCGCAAAACAAGGCGGAAGCCGCCAAGAAGGCCGGCAAGTTCAAGGACGAGATCGCGCCCGTCACGGTCAAAACGCGCAAGGGTGATGTCGTCGTCGCGGACGACGAGTACATCAAGGAAGGCGTCACGCTCGAAAGCGTCGGCAAGGTGAAGCCGGCCTTCGACAAGGCAGGAACGGTCACCGCGGCGAACGCCTCGGGCATCAATGACGGCGCCGCCGCCGTCGTTCTCATGACGCTCGAGGAAGCCAAGAAGCGCGGCATCAAGCCGCTCGCCAAGATCGTGTCGTGGGCGAACGCGGGCGTCGATCCGGCGATCATGGGCACGGGGCCGATCCCGGCGTCGCGCGCAGCCCTCAAGAAGGCCGGGTGGACGGTCAAGGATCTCGACCTGGTCGAAGCCAACGAAGCGTTCGCCGCACAGGCGTGCGCAGTCAACAAGGATCTCGGCTTCGACACGTCGAAGGTCAACGTCAACGGCGGCGCGATCGCCATCGGCCATCCGATCGGTGCCTCGGGCGCGCGCGTGCTGACGACGCTGCTCTACGAAATGCAGCGCCGCGACGCCAAGAAGGGTCTCGCCACGCTCTGCATCGGTGGCGGCATGGGTATCGCGATGTGCGTCGAGCGCATTTGACGACTGAGGACCAGGCGCGGTAACGACCGCGCGCAGGGTTTCGGGAAAGGCGGGCGGCGACGGCCGCCTTTCTCTTTTTCAGACGACCGGCGGGGGCAGTGGTGAGCGATCGCGGCATCGGACGGGCAGGTGATCGAACGATCGCAGGCTTTGCAGCCATTGCGCTGTGGTCGATGCTGGCGGCGATGACGGTCGCGACCGGCAGGGTGCCACCGTTCCAGCTGACGGCGATGGCGTTCGTGGTTGCGACCCTCGTCGGCGTCGCATGGGCGCGCGTCACGGGCCAATCGCTCGGCGTGCTTCGGTCCCTGCCAGCCGGCGCGTGGGCGCTCGGCATCTACGGCCTCCTCGGATTTCACGTCTTCTACTTCATGGCGCTCAAGAGCGCGCCGCCGCTCGAGGCGTCACTGGTCTGTTACCTGTGGCCGCTGCTGATCGTGGTGTTCTCGGGACTGCTGCCGGGATCGGAAGGTGGAGGGCTCAGGCCGGCGCACGTGCTCGGCGCGATCATCGGGTTCGCGGGGACGGCGCTGGTGATGGTGCAGGCGTCCGGCCGGCCGACCTTTTCAGGGTCCGTCACCGGCTATGCGTTCGCGGCGACAGCGGCGTTCGTATGGGCGAGCTATTCGGTGGGTTCACGCCGTTACAAGGACGTACCGAGCGTCGCGGTGACGGGGGCGTGCGCGGTTACGGCGGCGGGGACATTCCTGCTGCATCTCATGTTCGAGACGTGGATCTGGCCCGAGAGTATCGTGGAATGGCTGGCGATCGCAGGGCTCGGGCTGGGGCCGACCGGCCTCGCGTTCTACCTCTGGGACGACGGCATGAAGCGCGGCAATGTCCGCCTGCTCGGCGCCGCCTCCTACGCCACGCCGCTGCTGTCCACGCTTCTGCTGGCGGCCCTCGGCATGGGGACGGTGACTCCGGTCATCGCGCTTGCGGCGCTGATGGTCACGGCCGGTGCGGTGCTGGCGGGCAGAAGTTAACATCTTTCGACGGATCATGGCCGCGACGGTCTTGCCGATGGCGCTGGCCGATGCCACGTTACCGGCATGTTCAACAACCGAAGGGAGGTGATCCAATGTCTCGTGGGATTATCGGAATGGCTCTGACGCAGTCGCAACTTCGGATGTTGGTGAAGGCCTCGACGAGCGCCTGACCGTATCCGGGGGAACGAGCGGCGCGCGTGCCGCCAATTCTCACGGAGCCGATGCCGCAGCGCATCGGCTCTTTCGCTTTTTCGGATAGCAGAGATGCCGCAGAGTGGGTCGCTGACGCATCGCGATCCATGCGAGCAAGTGGCCTCATCCGACAGACCACTTCGAGGTTTTCGCGCATGTCGATCCAGACCGGACGTCCCGTCACACTCGCTCCCAACGGCGTGGTGACGTCGCCGCACTCGCTCGCGTCGGCAGCCGGTGTGGATGTGTTGCGCGCAGGCGGCTCGGCGGTCGATGCGGCGATCGCGACAAGTGCCGTCCTCGCCGTGGTCTATCCGCACATGACCAGCATCGGCGGCGACGCCTTCTGGCTCATCCACGAGGGCAAGACGGGTAAGATCCGCTTCCTCGACGGCGGTGGACGGGCTGCAGCGCGAGGTACGATCGCAGCCTTCGAGGAGCGCGGACTTGCAGAAGTCCCGTTCCGTGGCGTTCTGCCGGCGACGCTGACGGTGCCGGGCGCGGTGGCGAGCTGGGCGGAAGCGCACGCGAAGTTCGGCCGGCTGCCGCTGAAGCGCAATCTCGAAGCGGCAACCGCCTACGCGCGTGACGGATTTCCGGTGACGGCGCGGCTTGCGGCCTTCATCCGCGACACCAGGAGCGAACTCGCCAAATCTCCCGAAGCCGCAGAAATCTTCCTGCCGGGCGGCGACGCTCCGGCGGCCGGACAGAAGATCACCAACCGCAATCTCGCCGCGACGCTCGACCGGCTCGCAGCCGGCGGCAAGGAGGGCTTTTA
>DAOMWV010000067.1:0-13337 GCA_035436725.1 Hyphomicrobiaceae bacterium | reverse complement strand
ACGGCTTCGGCCTCGGCTTCGCCGTCCGGCGCCAGGACGGACGCAGCGCCGTGCCCGGCACGAAGGGCGACTTCTACTGGTCGGGCGTCTTTGGCACGTACTTCTGGGTCGACCCCGAGCGAGAGTTGTCCGTTGTCCATATGTGCCTGACGCCGGGGCCGGCGCGCCTCCGCTACCGCCAGCTTATCCGCCAGCTCGTCTATCAGGCGCTCACCGACTGAGTGCGCGGAGACCGCGACGACCATGATCTCGGCCACGTTCAAGCCCGCCACGCCGGACTGGAAGGCACGCCTCGAAGACAGCTTCGGCCGTCAGGCGGCGATGCGCACGCTCGGCATTTCGATACTGGATCTGAAACCCGGCGCCGTGGATCTCGGCTTTCCATTCGACGAACGCCTGACCCAGCAGCACGGCTTCATACACGCCGGAATAACGACCACCGCGCTCGACAGCGCCTGCGGCTATGCCGCCTTCTCGCTGATGCCGGCCGACGCTGCCGTCCTGACGATCGAGCTCAAGACGAATCTGCTCGCCCCAGCGAGTGGAGCGCGCTTCGTCTGCGAGGGCCGCGTCATCAAGGCGGGCCGCACCATCGTCGTCACCGAAGGTAAGGCCTGGGCCTTCGGCGACACCCACGCCGACGCCCGACCCAGGCTTATCGCCACCATGTCGGCCACCATGATGACGGTCATCGGCCGCGACGCCGTCATAGGCTAACCGGAAAGAGGATTTTAATCCTTGGCGCGTCACAAAATTCCGTAGCGCTTGAAGACACTTGCAAGGCTTTCTCCGCGCTGGAGATCGTGCAAGGTATTTTTCTCCCCCGCCACCTTCTCGAATGCCAGCCGCAGCACGTCCTTTTCGATCCGTTTCGGTACGACAACCACGCCGTCTGCATCCCCGACGATAAGGTCGCCCGTCTCGACACGCACCCCGGCACATTCGACCGGCACGTCGACTGCCATGATCCGGCCGCGTCCCTTGCTGTCGAGTGGCGCGATCCCGCCGTGAAAGACCGGAAAACTCATGGCGCGGATTGCCTTGATGTCGCGTGTGCACCCGTCCATCAGCGCGCCGGCAGCACCCCGGACCTTCGCCGCCGTCGTCAGAAGTTCGCCCCATGGCGCGACGCGCGCCGGGTTTGTGCATGCGAAAACCGGGATTTCTCCTGGCTTCAGGCTGTCGATGAGCGCGATTTCGAGGTCATAGGGGTTCGTCCCCTCCTCGTGATGATAGACTTCCATGAACGCCGCTGTCCGCGCCCGCCCTGCCATCACCAGCGCCTCGTCGAGCGGTCGGATGCGCGACGGCAGCGCCTGCCTCATGTGCCCGACCGCGTCGAGACAGTCCGAAAGCACCGAAACGAACAGCTTCGTGCGGATGTCGTCGAGTGAATAGTCTGTCATCTCATGTCTCTCCCGTCGTTCAGCGTTCTGGTAGGAGGTACATCGTGCCCCGGCGCTGTCCCGCACGCAAACGCCGAGCCTGCCGAACTCCGTACCGCAGCCCCCCGCCAAGGCCCCTCGCGCGCCGCCCTCCGACGCGTTAAAAGACGCGCCGTCACTGAACACGTGGGACCCGTGCCTTCCATGAACGCCAATCCCGGCCTCGCTGCCCTTGCCGACGGGGCGATCCTGTCGCCCTTCACCCGCCTCGCGCGCCTTCTAGAGGGCATTCCGGCCGGTCACGAGAAACCGATCGTCATGACCGCCGGCGATCCCAACGAGAAAATGCCCGGCTTCGTGCTCGACAAGATGGCCGAAGCCGAACGGACCCTGGGCTCGTACCCGCCGATCCGCGCCTCCGAAGAGCTTCGCGCCGCCATCGCCGCCTGGATCGGCCGCCGCTACAACATGCCCGGCGGCATTTCCTCGAACCGCGAGATCCTGCCCATCAACGGCTCGCGCGAAGGCCTGTTCTTCGCCGCCATTCCCGCCGTCGGCCGCAAGAAGATCGACGGCCGCGCCGCCATTCTCATGCCGAACCCGTTCTATCAGGCCTATCTCGGCGGCGCCTACGGCACGAACTCCGAACCGGTCTTCCTCAACGGCACCGCCGAAACCGGCCATCTGCCCGACCTCGACGCCCTCGAAAAGGACACACGCACCCTCGAGCGAACGGCCGCCTTCTATCTGTGCTCGCCGTCGAACCCCCAGGGCGCCACGTGCTCGCCGGCCTACGTCGCACGCGCCCTCGCGCTCGCCCGCAAGTACGACTTCATGCTCTTTTTCGACGAGTGCTACTCCGAGATCTACAACGGCGACGCCCCAGTGGGCGGGCTCGAGGTCGCGATCAAGACGCCGGAGCGCTTCAAGAACCTCGTCGTCTTCAATTCACTCTCGAAGCGCTCGAACCTTCCCGGCCTGCGCTCTGGGTTTGCAGCCGGCGACGGCGACTTCCTCGAAACCCTGGCGGAAATCCGCAACCTCACCGCGCCCCAGATGCCCGGCCCCGTGCAGCATGCCTCCGCCGCCGTCTGGAGCGAGGAACAGCACGCCTCCGCCATCCGGCAGGCCTACCGCACCAAGTACGACATCTGCGATCAGGTACTCGGCAACCGCTTCGGCTATGTAAGGCCGGCCGGCGGCTTCTTTCTCTGGCTCAATATGAGCCATTTGGGCGGCGGCACTGACGCTTCGGTAACCCTATGGAAACGTGTCGGAGTCAAAGTCGTCCCTGGCGCCTACCTGGCGGCCGAGGACGCCCGGGGTATCAACCCCGGCAAGGACTACATCCGTGTAGCCTTGGTGCATGAACCGGCAACGATCAGGGAAGCGCTCGAACGGATCGTTCGTGTCGCAGCGTAACCTGTATCAGTAGCCGAGTACCATGTCGTACAGCTCAGGAATTGCCGGCCCGGGGGCCATGCCCTTCGGTAACGGACCGACTCCGCAAACTGGCATCGGGCGCCGCGTCGCCAGTGCCGGTCTTACGGCATTGGGCGCCGGCCTGTTGCTTGCGGCCCTGGCCGTGGCGCTGAGCCTCGTCAGCTGGTCGTCGACCGATCCCTCCCTGACTCATGCCGCATCCGGATCGACCCGCAACTGGATGGGGCCGATCGGCGCCATCACGTCGGACCTGCTCATCCAGCTCCTCGGCCTCGGCGGCGTCGTTTTTCTGTTGCCCGTCGCATTCTGGGGCCTGCAACTCGTCACGTCGGGCGCTATCGGCCGCTTCCGTCTGAAGCTCTTCCTGATGCCGCTGGCGATCGTCGCGCTAGCCGCCGCGATGTCCGCCCTGCCGACTGTGAGCAGCTGGCCCCTCCGCCACGGCTACGGTGGCATCACCGGCGACTTCACGCTGACGGTTCTCACCAATCTCTTCGCGCCCATCAATCCCGCGCGCGCCCAGGCCGGTGCCGGCTTCGTTTTCCTGGCCCTTGGCATGGCCCTGCTCGTACGCGCCCTCGGCCTCTCGCGCAGTGATATCTCCATGCTGCTCGAACGGCGCGGAACTGCCGGCGCCTTCAGCCTGCGGTCCATGTTCCGCAAGTCGGAAACGCCACCGACCTTTACACCGGCTGAACCCGTCGCGCCTCAGCCGCATGCTTCGCTCTATCCCCAGCGTGCACCGGGCTTCCCGGTTCCGATGAACGCGCCAGCGCCCCATCCCTCGATCCAGATTTTTCCGCCGATGCACGCGCGCCCGATGCCGCCGGCAGCGCATATCCACCCCAATCCGTTTCTCCGCGCCCATCCGATGACGGCGCAGAACGTGGCGCCGCTGCCAGCCCGCCACCATGCGCACCACCATGCTCCCATGCCGCACCCCGCGCCACAGCACATCGTGACGCCTGTTGTAGTGGTGCCGGTGGCCATGCAGCAGATGCCCCAACCCGCGCCACAGCAGCCCGTTCCGATGCATGTGCCGGCGATCGCCGAACAGCGCGCCGCGATCGATATGGGTCCGCCGGAAGACCCGACGTTCGACCATGCGACGGATGCCGAGAGCCGGGCGATCGCAGCCCGTTTCGCCCCGCGTGACGTCTCGAACGCGGCCCCGATCCGCGCGCCCCAGCCGAACGGCCCCGAGCCGGAGCCGCATCCCGTTACACCGGCCGCACCGCAGAAGCCGTCTGCTCCCGCAGCAGCCAAATTCGTCGCTCAGCCCGAACCCGCCCAGGCTGGCCCGCTGCCATCGTCGACGATCCGCCGCGTCGCCGAGATGATGGCCGAACGCCGCCGCCCTGAAACGCCGGCCCCGGTTCGCAACGAACCGACCTTGCCGGACGCGGCGAAACCAGCCATGCGCGCGCCCTCCACCGCCCTCCTGAAACCGGCGCCGGCACAGCGCGTTTCACAGGAAACGAGCGCCCAGACCCTGCGCGGACTGACCAAGCTCCTGCTCGACACCCTCGGCGACTACGGCGTCAAGGGAGAGATCACGGCCGTCCGTCCGGGCCCCGTCGTCACCTTGTTCGAATTCGAGCCAGCGCGCGGCACGAAGTCCTCGCGCGTCATCGGCCTCGCCGACGACATCGCCCGCTCCATGAGCGCGACCGCCGTGCGCATCGCCGTCATCCCTGGCCGCAACGCCATCGGCATCGAATTGCCCAACGTCACCCGCGACACCGTCTACCTGCGCGAGCTCATCGAAAGCCAGGCATTCGCCGTCCCGGGCATGAAACTGCCGCTCGCACTCGGCCGCAACATCGGCGGCGATCCCGTCATCGCCGACCTCGCGAAGATGCCGCACCTTCTCGTCGCCGGCACCACCGGTTCTGGCAAGTCCGTCGGCGTGAACGCAATGATCCTGTCGCTGCTCTACCGGCTGTCTCCGGACGAGTGCCGCCTCATCATGATCGATCCGAAGATGCTGGAACTGTCGGTCTACAACGACATCCCGCATCTGCTCGCCCCCGTCGTCACCGAGCCCGGCAAGGCCGTCTCGGCACTCAACTGGGTCGTCCGCGAGATGGAAGACCGCTATCGCCGCATGGCCCGCCTCGCTGTCCGCAACATCGATGCCTACAACGCGCGGCTCCGCGAGCAGCCCTCGTCCGCAAACCCGAACGAGCGCGCGGCCGAAAAGCACATGCCCTACATCGTCGTCATCATCGACGAGTTCGCCGACCTCATGGCGGTGGCCGGCAAGGAGATCGAGTTCGCAGTCCAGCGCCTCGCCCAGATGGCGCGTGCCGCCGGCATCCATCTCATCATGGCGACCCAACGCCCGTCGGTCGACGTTATCACCGGCACCATCAAGGCGAATTTCCCGACGCGCATCTCCTTCCGCGTCACATCGCGCATCGACAGCCGCACCATCCTGAACGAGCACGGCGCCGAACAGCTTCTCGGCCAGGGCGACATGCTGTTCACCGGCGGCTCAGGCGGCACCATGCGCGTTCACGGTCCCTATGTGTCCGACGAGGAAGTCGAAACGATCGCCACCTGGCTCCGTGCCAACGGCACGACCGACTACAGCCTCGACTTCGCCGACGCGACCGAAAGCGACGACGACAGCCGGGAAGGCGAATACGCCAGCGACGGTGACGAGGACGACATCTACGACCGCGCCGTCGCCGTCGTCGTTCGCGACCAGAAGGCTTCCACCAGCTACCTCCAGCGCCGCCTGTCGATCGGCTACAACCGCGCCGCCGACCTGATCGAGCGCATGGAGCGCGATGGCATCATCGGCCCGGCCAACCATGCCGGGAAGCGGGAACTGCTGTCGCCCCAGGGTCGCCGGGACGACTGACCCGACCGCCAGCGCTGCAGGCCTGCCCGCCGACCGGCCGGCCTTGCCCCATTTTCATCGGGACAGGTTCTGCCTACATCTTGTCGAAATGATCCCTGAAGTGGATGGTCGGACCGGGACGATTCGCGGCCTGTTCCGTGGACGCCCAGCTGCAAGGCTCCAACCGTGACCGTGGGGCGGACGCTCCGCCCGAACCGAAACGAGATCCCTTATGAGTTCCTCGAGATTTCTGGCCGCGTCGATCGTCGCCGTCCTTGCAATGACCTCGGCCGCCGTCGCACAGGGCTCCGGTTCGTCGGTCGGTCAATCCTGGAGTTCGACCGTCAATCCTGCTGCACCAGCTGCGAACGGCCTCGTCCTCGATGCCAAGCAGACCGAGGCACTGAACGCTGTAAGCAAGTATTTCACCGACCTCAAGCAGATGAAGGGCAACTTCATCCAGACGAATGCCGACGGCAAGAAGCTGCGCGGAAGATTCACGGTCAAGCAGCCCGGCCGGTTCCGCTTCGACTATGGCTCCGGTTCCAAGATGGTCATCGTGTCCGACGGAACGTACCTCGCGATCCAGGATCTCGACCTCAAGACGGACGATCGCATCGAACTCGACCGCACACCGTTTCGCATCCTGTTGCGCAAGGACGTCGACATCCTCCGCGATGCCCGCGTTCTCGAAGTCCAGGATACCGGCGATCTCGTCATCGTCGCCCTCCAGGACAAGAGCCCCGATGCTCCCGGCCGCATCCGGCTGTTCCTGAGCCGCGCGCCCGAACTCGAATTGAAGGAATGGGTCACCACCGACGCGCAGGGCCTCGACACGAAAATCGAGCTGAGCGCGATCAACAAAACCGACGCCGTCGACGACAACCTCTTCAAACCGGCCCCTGTCGGATTGCAAAAAATTCAATAAATTCAATAGATTGTATGAAAATCGTCGAACACGTTTGCGATCGTATTGCCGTTCGCAGACTATAACGTTCACGTGAAATTTCAGTATTTTCGCCGATTAATCATTGCGTAACCGGGATATCGCGCTACTTTAGTAGCAGATACCAGCTGCACCATTATCGGTCTCCCCCAACCGAGCAGCGGTGTCAGTTACCGGTACCCTCCCGGTAACAGCGCGAAAAAACGCGCCGGCCCGGTTCATTCCCCCGATGAGCGCGGGCCTTTTTCTTTGCCGATTGCGACCGGACGGATCGGGCGCCACGGCCCGAGGCGCGTCTCAGTGCAACGCGCCTTCGATCACGGCAGCAGGCTGTGACGCGGTAGAAGCCACGGCCGCCAGGCGGCTGTCGATGTCCTGCAGTTCGTTGGCGACACGCTTCAGTCGCTCGGCCAGATTGGCCGTCAGCTTTTCGCCGACATCGGGATCGTCCAGGATCTGCGCCTGCAAGGTATCCCGGTTGATCTTCAGGCAGCGCACATTCGTGCGCGCGACGACGGTAACGCCATAGGTGTAGTCGACCAGCATCGCCATCTCACCGATGAGCGACGCTTCCTCGACCGGTCGCGGCAGGCATGCAGAATTCAAGTCTCCGACGATGTCGGCTTCGCCCGACACGATCAGCAGTGCGGCCTCAGCCTCCCGCCCGGCCTCCGCGATCCGCGTTCCCGCCTTGAAGACGATCCGCTCTGCCGTACGCGCGATCTCTGTGATCTGCAGCGGCGACAAGCCTCGGAAAAGGTCCACGCGCCTGAGCGGCGCAATCAGTGCATCCATTGCCATATGCGTTACCCCGAATACCGGACGCTGAACTGAGCGAACGAAACTCGGCGGGCACGAACATACGACCAAAGCGTAGCGCCGCCATCGATAGCCAAACCTAGCCCCGACCAGCGACCGACGCAAATCGACTGTGGAAAGGCCGTTGATATCCAGCCTCGAGCGGCGCGATCACGGCGCTTCGCGCCACCCGGTCGTCCATCGATCAGGGAACGAGCTTGTAGCCACCCGATTCGGTGAGCAGCAGCTCAGCTTTCGACGGGTCGGCCTCGATCTTCTGCCTGAGCCGGTAGATGTGCGTTTCGAGTGTGTGTGTCGTCACACCCGAATTGTAGCCCCAGACCTCCTGCAACAGGATCTCCCGCGTCACGACCTTCTCGCCCGCGCGATAGAGATACTTGAGGATGGACGTCTCCTTCTCCGTAAGGCGGATCTTTCCGCCCTTCTCGTCGACGAGAAGTTTCGATGCCGGCTTGAAGGAATAGGCTCCGATCGTGAAGACCGCGTCCTCGCTCTGCTCGTGCTGGCGCAGCTGCGCCCGGATGCGTGCGAGAAGTACGGCGAATTTGAATGGCTTCGTGACATAGTCGTTGGCGCCCGCGTCGAGCCCGAGAATCATGTCCGCATCCGACGCGTTCGCCGTCAGCATGATGATCGGGCTCTTGAACCCGCCCTTGCGCAGGAGCTTGCACGCCTCGCGGCCATCCATGTCCGGTAGTGCCACATCGAGTACCATGAGATCGATCTGCTCGCCCTTGGTGGCTTCGATCCCCTTGGTCGCGGTCGGCTGACTGCGGACGTTGAACTCGTCGTAGAGTGCCAGCTGCTCGACGAGCGACTCCCGCAACTCGTCGTCATCGTCGACGACGAGAATCGTCCGCTTGTTGCTCATGATGGATTATCCTGTCTGCTTCGATCACTGAACGAACCTGAGGTGCCATGACCTCCGGCCGATTAGCGGCAATATGCGACGATGCCGGATGGCGGCCCACCCGGCTTTCTGTAATAGTGGTCAATCGAAAGGGCGGATTCAAGTCGGATATCGCTCGCGAAATCGTGATCCTTCCGTGTTGAAGCCCCGCTCGAAACTGTCCTCGGCCAAGCGCCGCCTCGTCGTCGACGTCCTGGCGCCGCGTAGCGTCCGGGGTCGCATTCGTCTGGGTAACCATAGCTTTCCCTGCGCACTCGGGCGCAGCGCCCTCACCACCCTCAAGCGGGAAGGCGATGGCGGGACGCCGAGGGGCACGTTTCGCCTGCTCCGCGTACTCTACCGCCACGATCGGATAGCCCGCCCGCGAACTGCGTTACCGGTCGAACCGATCCACCCGGACGATGGCTGGTGCGATGCGCCCGACGATCGGAACTACAATCGGCCGGTACGCCTCCCCTATCCCGCGAGCGCGGAAACGCTCTTCCGCACCGATCGTGTCTACGACATCGTCGTCTGTCTCGATCACAACGTCACGCCCCGCATACGGCGCGCCGGCAGCGCCATCTTTTTCCACCTCGCCCGCCCAGGCTATCCGCCGACCGAGGGGTGCATCGCGGTCTCCGAGCCGCACATGCGACGCATCCTCGCCGCAGCCGAACCCGGTGCCACGATGATCGTCGGCCGCCGCCTCTCCATCTGACAGAATTACGTTTGGCGCAGCCTCGAACGGCTTCGGCCCATCACCCGGCAGAGCGATGGGCCGAACATGGAGAGACCTCCTTCGAGATCGCGGCGGTGCGCTGGATCCAGCGCACCGCCGCCGATGACGATCTCAGTAGTTGTAGGCGCGCTCGCCGTGGTCGACGATGTCGAGACCTTCGCGCTCCTCGTCCGTCGCCGGACGCAGACCCACGACGATGTCGACCAGCTTGAACAGGATCGCCGACAGGATGCCCGACCAGAGTATGGTGAAGCCGACGCCTTTCGCCTGCGCGATGACCTGCGTCATCATGTCGAAATCGCCGACCTTGCCCGTCGTATAGTCGAACACACCGGTACCACCGAGCATGGGCGCAGCCAGGATGCCGGTACCGATGGCACCGATCATGCCGCCGACCGCATGCACGCCGAAAACGTCGAGCGCGTCGTCGTAGCCGAGCGCGTTCTTGATTCCCGAGCAGAAGATGAAGCACACGATACCGGACACGAAACCGAGCACGATGGAGCCCATCGGTCCCGCGAACCCCGCTGCCGGAGTGACCGCGACGAGACCCGCGACCGCACCCGACACCATGCCGAGCAGGCTCGGTTTGCCCTTTGTCATGTTTTCGATGATCATCCAGCCGAGCGCCGCTGCACCAGTGGCGACGAATGTGTTGATCATGGCGAGTGCAGCGGTTCCACCGGCTTCGAGCGCCGAACCGGCGTTGAACCCGAACCAGCCGACCCACAGCAGCGACGCACCGATCATCGTCATCGTCAGCGAGTGCGGCGCCATCGCCTCACGCCCGTAACCGACGCGCTTGCCGATGATGATCGCGCCGACGAGGCCCGCGATACCGGCATTGATGTGAACCACCGTGCCACCCGCGAAATCGAGCGCGCCCCAGGAGAACAGCAGCCCCGCGTTTGCGTTGGCCGCGGCCAGTGCCGCCTCCGCTGCTGCCTTCTTGGTGGCATCTGCGCCGGCATCGGCGATCGCCTTCGCCGCCGAAGCGATTGCTTCCGGACCGGCCCAGTACCAGACCATGTGCGCCATCGGGAAATAGACGATCGTCACCCACAGCGGGATGAAGAGCGCATACGCCGAGAACTTCATGCGTTCAGCGAACGCGCCGGCAATCAGCGCCGGTGTGATGCACGCGAAGGTCAGCTGGAAGGCGATGAAGACATACTCGGGAATGACGACACCCCGGGTAAACGTCTCGACCGTCGAATCCGGTGTGACACCAGAAAGGAAGGCCTTGGAAAATCCACCGACGAAGGCGTTGTAGAGCCCGCCCTCCGTGAACGCCATGCTGTAGCCGTAGACGACCCAGATCACCGAGACGATCGCGACCGAATAGAACACCTGCATCAGAACCGACAGCATGTTCTTCGAGCGCACGAGCCCCCCATAGAACAGCGCGAGGCCGGGTACGGTCATGAGAAGCACGAGAACCGCTGCGATCATCATGAATGCGGTGTCGCCCTTGTTCGGCGTCGGCGCCTCCGCAGCGAGTGCGGCGCTCGCGAAGAGCGGTAGCGTCACCGCCGCGAGTGCGGCGACCCTCGACGCTCCGGATTTCGTCCAGGTCATCATCAGTAATGTCTCCTTGTGGGATCTTTGGGTCTGGTTTGGAACTCGTCGCCGTCTGCGCCCCCCGGGCTTCGGATCGGCGACGAACGATGTGGTCGGCTCAGAGCGCTGCGAGATCGGATTCGCCGGTGCGGATGCGCACGGTCTTCTCGATCGTCGACACGAAGATCTTTCCGTCCCCGATCTGTCCGGTCTTCGCCGCAGCGGTAATCGCCGCGATCGCGCGATCGACATCGGTGCTGGCCACGACGGCCTCGATCTTGATCTTGGGCAGGAAGCTCACAGCGTACTCGGCGCCGCGATAGATCTCCGTGTGCCCCTTTTGCCGGCCGAAGCCTTTGACTTCGGTGACGGTCATGCCCTGCACGCCGAGATCGTTCAGGGCCTGCCTGACCTCTTCGAGCTTGAAGGGTTTGATGACGGCTGTGATCAGCTTCATGAGCACCTCTCTTGATTTCGCCGTTAACCGCAAAACGGTCTCGACCAATCAAGACTTGTGCCAACTTTCAAAAGCAAAATAACTCGTTGATTTATATGACTTATTTGCGGCGCTCTTGAATATGGTCCGATCGCCAGCCCACGGTCATGCCCAATAATTAGGCAGCGTCGGGGGTGGTGATAATTTATTGTTCAGTCCTTCCCGGGACCGGGAACTTGGTCGCCTCCGCACGCATCAGGCCCTCTTGCGTGGTCGATGCCACAAGCATCCCGTCCCGCGTGAACACCGAGCCGCGACAGAACCCGCGCGCCCCGTGCGCCGAGGGACTGTCCTGAACGTAGAGCAGCCAGTCGTCGGCCCGGAACGGCCTGTGGAACCACATCGCATGGTCGAGACTAGCCAGTTGCACATCCGGATCGAACATGAGCTTGCCATGCGCGATCAGCGCCGTGTCCAGCAGCGTGAAGTCCGACGCATAGGCCAGCACGCACTGATGCAGCTGAAAGGCATCCGGCAACCGCCCGTTCGCCCGCATCCAGATGCTCTGCTCCGGTGCGCGCTTGGCGCGCGACATGTACCGCGACACATCTACCGGCCGCATCTCGATCGGGCGCTCGCGCTCCCAGTACCCGCGCATGCGATCCGGTAGGCTTTTCAGCATCTTCTGCGCCAGTTCCTGCTCGTTCGGCAGTTCCTCCGGCATCGGCACCGCCGGCATTTTGGCGCCATGATCGAAGCTGTTCTCGGTCTTGTGAAACGAGGCGCTCATGACGAACATGGCCCGCCCGTGCTGGATTCCCTTGACCCGCCGCGTGGAGAACGACCCGCCGTCCCGCACCCTCTCGACTTCGTAGATGATCGGCACCGCCGGGTCTCCGCCGAGCAGGAAATACGAGTGGAACGAGTGCGCGACCCGGTCCTCCGGCACGGTGCGGACGGCGGCGACCAGCGCCTGCCCCATCACCTGCCCGCCATAGACGCGCTGCCACCCCTCCTGCGGGCTGCGCCCCCGGAACAGGTTGAGTTCCAGCTGCTCGAGGTCGAGAAGCCCGACAAGCCCTTCCAGCGCTTTCCCGGTCGCCGAGACACCACCCGCCCGGGATTTGCTCTGCGACGATTTCTTGCTGGTCATGTCCGCGCCTTCGGGTCAAATCAGTATCGTGCCACTGCGCCGCCTTGGCCGTGATCTGTCAAGATCGTACCCCCGCCTCTCGGGCAGTCGCCATGGAACCCGGAAAAGCAAGAATGCCGTCGTCGACCAAGTCCGCTGATGTCCTGATCGCCGGTGGAGGCTTCGCCGGCCTCGCTCTCGCCATCGGGCTGTCGAAAAGCCTCGACGGCGAACTCTCCGTCACGGTGGTCTCCCCCGCTTTCCCTGACGCGGGCACCATTTCGGACGGCCGCGCGTCGGCCCTGTCGACGTCCTCGCGCCGCGTCCTCGAGGCGCTCGACGTCTGGCCTGAGATCCGAGCCTCCGTGCAGCCTGTGTCCTCGATCGAGATCACCGACGGCGACACCGACGACATCCACCGCCCCGCCCGCCTGACCTACGACACGATGCTCCCCGACGGCGAGCCGTCGATGTACATCGCCGAGAACGGCGCGCTGCTCTCAGCTCTCTACCGCACGGCACGGGCCGCGAGAGGCGTGACGCTCGTCCCCGGCTGCTCCGTGACCGCACTGGCGACCACCGCCGACACCGCCACGGTCACCTTGTCGGACGGCACCACCTGCAATGCGAAACTTGCCGTCGCCGCCGACGGCCGCCGCTCCGTGCTCCGCGACCAGGCCGGCATCAAGGTCGTGGGCTGGCCCTACGATCAACGCGCCATCGTAGCCTTCCTCGGCATCGCGACACCCCACCATGGCCGCGCCATTCAGCACTTCGTTCCGGCGGGACCATTCGCCATCCTGCCCCTGACCGGTGATCGGGTCTGTCTCACGTGGAGCGAAACCCGCGCCGAGGCCGACCGCATCCTCGCCCTTCCGCCGGATCTGTTCATGGCCGAGGTGGAAAGACGCATGGGCACGGAAATGAGCCCGCTGCGCCTGCTGCGCCCGCCGCAGTCCTGGCCGCTGGAAATGCACCTCGCGCGCGCATTTATCGCCGAGCGCACCGCTCTCGTGGGTGATGCCGCGCACGGCATCCACCCGATCGCCGGCCAAGGCATCAATCTCGGCCTCCGCGACGTGGCCGCCCTCGTGGAAACGACCGCCGATACGGCTCGCCTCGGCCTCGACATCGGCC
>DAOMWV010000066.1:0-13542 GCA_035436725.1 Hyphomicrobiaceae bacterium | reverse complement strand
GACGTCAGATGGGCGCCGCCGACGGCACAGCCGGCCAGAAAAGCGGACGCGATCACGGGCAGCGCGACGCGGTTCATACGCATACTCCTACTCAGGCCGAAAACTCCGGCCACGTACTGCCCCGACATTCACCGTCTCTTGGTTAAGATCGACTTAAGAAAGCCCTCAGCTTTCGTGCGACTTGGGAAAATAGCTGTTTACCGCTCGATCCCCTGCCCCGAGCCCCCTGTAGCACGCTCAGTTGAGCGCAAAAAAATGGCCGGATTTCGTCTGGTGCGCGCCGCAAGGCGCCAAAACACGACCTCCGGCAAGCACGGGGCCGCCGGAGGCAACACGCCTGGATTTCAGCAGCTGTCACGCCCACCAGTGGTCCTTGACGGTGACGCGGCCGGCGGCATCCTCGATGGCCTGGGCGGCGCGGAAGAGCGTCGCTTCGTCGAATGGTTTGCCAATGAGCTGGAGGCCCATCGGCGTTCCTTCAGACGATAGACCGGCCGGTACCGAGATGCCGGGCAGGCCGGCCATGTTCACGGTCACGGTGAAGATGTCTTCGAGATACATGGCGAGTGGATCGCCGGACTTCTCGCCGAAGCCGAAGGCAGGGTTGGGCGTGGTCGGCGTCAGGATGCAATCGACCTTGTCCCAGGCGAGGTCGAAGTCGCGCTTGATGAGCGTGCGGACCTTCTGTGCTTTCAGATAATAGGCGTCGTAGTAGCCGGCCGAGAGCACGTAGGTGCCGATCAGAACGCGGCGCTTGACCTCCTTGCCGAAGCCTGCGGCGCGCGTGTTCTCGTATGTGTCGATCAGGTCCTTGCCGGCGACACGAAGGCCGTAACGGACGCCGTCGTAGCGGGCGAGGTTGGACGAACACTCGGCAGGGGCGACGATGTAATAGGCGGGCAGCGCGTACTTCGTGTGCGGCAGGGAGATGTCGTGAATGGTGGCCCCCGCCGCCTTCAGCCACGCGATACCCTTCTGCCAGCTTTCCTCGGCTTCCTTCGACATGCCGTCGACGCGGTATTCCTTCGGCACGCCGATGCGAAGACCTTTCACACCTTGCGTCAGCGCCGCCTCGTAATCGGGCACAGGCGTGTCGACGGAGGTCGAGTCCTTCTGATCGAAGCTGGCCATGTGGCGGAGCATGATGGCCGCGTCACGCGTGGTCTTGGCGATCGGTCCTGCCTGGTCGAGTGACGAGGCGAAGGCGACGATGCCCCAGCGCGAGCAGCGGCCATAGGTCGGCTTGATGCCGACGGTACCGGTCAACGCGGCGGGCTGGCGGATGGAGCCACCGGTATCGGTGGCGGTAGCGGCGAGGCAAAGGTCGGCGGCGACAGCCGCGCTCGAACCTCCCGAAGAGCCGCCGGGCACGAGTTTCGCATTGTCTGGCTTGCCATCGCGCGTACGCCGCCAAGGGTTGATCACGGGGCCGAACGCGCTCGTTTCGTTCGACGAGCCCATGGCGAATTCGTCGTTGTTGAGCTTGCCGAGCATGACGGCGCCGGCATCCCAGAGGTTCTGGCCGACTGTCGATTCATAGGGCGGCTTGAAGTCGTCGAGAATCTTCGAGCAGGCCGTGGTGCGGATGCCTTTGGTGCAAAAAAGGTCCTTGTGGCCGAGCGGGAGGCCTTCGAGCGGGCGGGCTTCGCCTTTGGCCAGTCTAGCGTCGCTGTCCTTGGCTTGAGCGAGGGCGTGATCGGGTGTTGGCAGCACGTACGCGTTGAGCGCGCCGTTGCCCTTGTCAATCGCGGTGACGAACGCTTTCGTCAGTTCGGTCGCGGAGAATTTTTTCGCCTTCAGGCCGTCGCGGGCTTCTGCAAGCGTCAGTTTCGTCAGGTCGGTCACGATACTTTCCCAAGTTCAGTCTGCTCGAGACCAGCGCCTTCACAGGCATGGTCGCATCCGTCGCGGCGGGCAGGCCTATTCGACCACTTTCGGCACGACGTAGAAGTCGTCTTCGGACATGGGGGCGTTCAGCGTCACATCGGCGGCCTTCTCGCCGTCCGTTACGCGGTCATCGCGCTCGCGCAGCGTCATGGCAACGGTCGAGGTCATGGGTTCGACGCCGTCGACGTCGACCTCGTTCAACTGCTCGACCCAGTCGAGGATACCGGACAGTTCTTTTTCGAGGCCTCTGGCCTCCTCATCCGTCACCTTGATGCGCGCGAGGCGTGCGATGCGGCGGACGGTTTTCTCATCGACGTGCATGTTCTCAATCCTATCGCCATGCCGCGGCATATCCGAAGCCCAAAGCAGCGCTTGAGCACCACCGTCTCGCAAGCGGGGCGAGCACGTCGGGACGTGCTCATCCTCCGGCCCCGTACGCCGCTGGCGGGAGGTGCCGAAAGTTGCGTGAGGGGTCCTCGGCTACCAGGCAAAGTGCCGCCATCAAGTCCGGCCCTCCATACCGTTACGGCGGATGGGGCGCAACTGCCGGCGTAGGTGAGGCTGCCCAATCGGCAGGCGGAGCCCGGGCGGGCGTTCCGGGGGCGGTTCAACCGCCGCCGAAACGCTTCCGGTACTTCGAGATGAAGGGCGCGATGATGTCGGAATAGTCATCGGTCCAGGCGCGCACCTTGGCGGGATCGAATTCGCCTTCCGTGCCGATCTTGCGATAGGCCTCGATGGCCTCCGGTGTGCGGCCGAAGATCGCCACTGTGGAGGAGGAATGCTCGTAGCTGCCGTCCGCGTCGTCGTCGGAGACGACGAACCCGGTCAGACCCGGCACCTGCTGCACGGTCGAGGCCAGTACACTGTCGAGATCGAGATAGCGGTTCGAGATATGGAGCACGAGCACGCCGTCCGGCGTGAGCTTGGACTGATAGAGCTTCAGCGCTTCCGCCGTCATGAGATGAACGGGCACGGCGTCGGAGGAGAACGCATCGACGATCAGGAGATCGAACGATCCTGGCTGCTCCTTGGCAATCGTGAGGCGCGCGTCACCGATGACGACGTCGAGTTTCGGCTGGCAATTCTGGATGAAGGTGAAGTAATTGCCGTCCGACGCGATGTTCACGATCACCGGGTCGATTTCGAAAAAGCGCCAGCTTTCACCGGGCTCGGAGAAACATGCGAGTGAGCCGGCACCGAGGCCAATGACACCGTAGCGGCCCTTCTTGCCTTGGGCTTTGAGTGCCTCGCGCCGGGCGGTGATGGAGCGGCCCATGGGGCCGTTGACGTTGTAGTAGGTGAGCGGCGAGATATCGGCGACCGCGTTGCCGTCACTGTCACGGACACGTTGTGCGCCATGCAGCGTCGTGCCGTGGAGCAGCGTGTTGAACTCGCCATCGGCGGTGTTCTGGACACGATAGACGCCGAAGTAGCTGCGTGTCGCCTCGCCACGCTTGACCTGGGACGGCAACGTGGTGACGGCAAGACACATGAGGCCGGCGGCGAGAAACTGACGCGGCGGGTGACGAGAATTTGCCAATAGGGCGATGGCAGCGAGAGCGGCAAGGATCGGGGCCGGCCCCCAAGTGAGCAGCCAACCATAGAAGCTGCGCAGCTGGTCGAACGGATAAAGGAGCGCGTACTTCAGTCCTGTTGCGCCATCGATGGCGGACCAGATCCCGTCAACCCGCGGTGCGCGCGCCATGGCCCACGGCAACCAGTAGATCATCAAGAGGCCGGCAGCCATCATGAGCCACAGGACGAGGGCTTCGTTCTTGAAGGAGATGTCCTTGGCCCGGGCGCTGTAACGAGAGGGATCAAAGATGGTCAGCGCCCCGGGCCGGCAGGCCATGGTGAACGCCAGCAACAGAGGATACTCGAAAATCTCGGAGAAGAGCTTCGGTGCAATCAGCGCCGCCGAAAGTCCGCCCAGCGCGCCGCCGAGAGACATCCAGAGATAGAATTCGGTCAGATGGCGGGCGGCGGGTCGATTCAGGTACAGGGTGCGGTGCGCGACCATGGCCGACACGAAGAACACGAGAAACCCGATCGGGGCCGTCACGAACAGGCCGTCCTTCTTCGTCTGCGACATGATCAGGAGGGCGACCAAGACCGAAGCGCGGTGCATGACAAGCATGAACTCGTCCGGCAGAAACGGCTTGTCGCGGAACACGAGTACGAACGTCAGAAGATAGATCGACAGCGGCAGGACCCAGAGCAGCGGGGCGGAGGCGACGTCGGTCGTGATGTGTGTCGTGAAAGCGGTGAGAAGTGCAGACGGGACGAGAGCGAGGCCGATCCAGCCGAGTCGATCGGACCAGGTGGGGCTGGCCGGTTCGGCAGTTACCTGCCCCCCGGACGTCGAGGCGACGGTCTTGAGGCCAGACGACGCCACCGCAGCTTCGCGTGTGCGGACCATCCAGAAGAGCCCAGCGATACACACGGCCAGCAGGACGAAGCCGCCGGTCCAGTACCGGCTCAATGCGGAAACGCCGAACAACGGTTCGAGCAGGAAGGGATAGCCGAGGAGTGCGATCAGGCTGCCGAGATTGGACGCCGCGTAAAGGAAATACGGGTTCGACGAATCACGATGTCCGGTCGACGCGAACCAGGCTTGCAAGAGTGGGGCGTTCGCCGAAACCGCCAGGAACGGCAAGCCGACGGCCACACTGAACAATCCGATCTGCCATAGATAGGGTTCACCAGCGGGCGGCTCGCCCCAGGACGTCGGCAATGCGATCGGAAGAGCCACGAACGCAATCAGGATCAGGCCGAGATGCACGAATCCGGTCTGGCGGATCGGAAGGCGGGCGATCAGGAAGTGTGCGTAGGCGTAGCCCGCGAGAAGTGCCGCCTGGAAGAAGAACATCGCCACCGCCCAGACGGACGGAGAACCGCCGAGTACCGGCAGCACCATCTTGGCGAACATCGGCTGGATGGAGAATAGAAGCAGCGCCGACAGGAATGTCGTCACCGTGAATGCCAGCACGACATTGCGGTCGCCACCCTGGGACGCCTCCATCCGCGTATCAGCTTCGGCGGCGGCCGTGGTCACGGTCGTCTGTTCGGTCATGCGGGGTCCATCCTGCTGATACGGGTTGCAGCTCGAACGCACCCCGACGTCACTAAACGGCGAACTGTTCGCCGACTTTCGGCACAATCACCCGATTCCCGACCATCTCGGCTTCAAATTTCTTCGAGTCGGGGTCGAGCATCCCGGGAAAAGTTCCGTAGTGACATGGTATTACCGCTTGGAACTTGAAAAATCGCTTACACGCGAAGGCTGCGGCCTTCGCCCCCATCGTGAAGCGGTCACCGATCGGCACGATCCCGATTTCCGGACGATGGAAGTCCGCTATCAGCGCCATCTCCGCGTGCATGTCGGTGTCTCCCATATGGTAGACGACCGGCCCGGCCTTGGGCTTCAGGACGATACCGCAGGGATTGCCGAGGTAGACATCCGTCGACGATGAGTGAAGGGCGTTCACCAGGGTCAGGTCGAAGCTCGGGGTATAGATCGTGCCCCCGGTGTTCATCGGTTCGATCTTCTCCGCGCCTTGTCCCTTGATATACATTGCTAATTCGTAGTTCGCGTACAGCGTCGCACCGTTCTTGCGACAGATTTCGGCAGCGTCGCCGATATGGTCGGCATGGCCATGGGTCAGGGCGACATGGCCGACGCCCTTCGTGGCTGCGTCCCAGGCGATTCCGCTGCTTTCGAACGTGGGATTGCCCTTGAGAAACGGGTCGATCAGCACGGACGGGCCGCCATCGAGGTCGAACCGGAAGCAGGAATGGCCGAACCAGGTAATCTTCATGACCTCAGCTCCAAATCTGTGACGCCGGTCCGCAACGGAGCGGCCTCGAACTGACCGGGCCAGCCTAGCCGCAGTGGCCGACTCCGGCCAGAGCTGGCAGGGGGGCCGTGGTATGGTATCAGGGGCAAATCCGCCTGCCGCATCCCGCCGGGCCAACCCCGAGAGCCGGCATGTCCAAAAGCCCCAACACGCCCCTCGATCTCGTCGGCTTCGCTGACAGGCTTCCCCCGCGAGGGCGGCTAATGGGCCTCGACGTCGGTACCAAGACAATCGGGATCGCCATTTCGGACACGACACGGCTCGTCGCCTCGGCCCTCGAAACGTGGAAGCGCATCAAGTTCGGGCGTGACGTCGAGCATCTTGCGGCCCGATGCGCGGAGCACGAGGTGGTCGGGATCGTGATCGGGTATCCCGCCAATCTCGACGGATCACAGGGCCCGCGCGCCCAGGCCACGCGCACGTTCGCACACATGCTCGGACAGAAGATCGAACTTCCCATCCATCTCTGGGACGAGCGTATGACGACCCTCGCGGCGGAACGGGCGCTTCTTGAAGCGGACACGTCACGCCGGCGCCGCGCCGAAGTCATCGACAAGGTTGCCGCTACGCTGATCCTGCAAGGTTTGCTCGACCGGTTGCGCTCCGCGTCACCGACGGCGTAAGCGTTCGGCGGCGGCAACGGCCACTGCGGCGACCATCGGACGGGGGAAACGCACAACATGACGGATTATGCAGACCGCCTGCTCGCGATCATGTCGCCGCTCGACGTGGCGGCGTTGGTGATCTTTCTGCTTTCGATGACGCTGTTCAGGTTCTTTCTCGGCCGGTACGGGTTTCGCCGACAGAGCCTCGCCGCAACCATCCAGAAGCAACGGCTCCAATGGATGGAAAACATGGTCCGGCGCGACAACCGGGCCGTGGACGCCATCCTGCTCGGGTCGCTCTCGCAAGGGAATGCGTTCTTCGCCTCGACCACAGCCATCGCCATCGGTGGCCTCACGGCGCTGATCGGCTCGGGTGACAAGGCTCAGGCTATCCTGGAGCGGCTTCCCATCGTGGCGAAGTCGAACCCGGTCCTCTGGGAGCTCAAGCTGATGCTGATCATGGCGATCTTCATCTTTGCGTTCTTCAAGTTCGCCTGGGCCTTCCGGCTGTCGCATTACGCCTCGATCATGCTCGGGGCGACGCCGCTCTATTCCGTTGAAACGGAAGGGCGCTGCCTTGCACATGCCGAGCGCACCGCGCGTCTAGCAGGGCTCAGCGCAGAGCATTCGAACAGCGGCCTCCGGTCCTATTACTACGCGATCGCCGTAATGGCCTGGTTCATTCATCCGCTCGCCTTCATTGCTGCGAATCTCTGGATACTGCTCATCCTGATCCGGCGCGATTTCTTTTCCCGGTCGCGCCGGCTCATCGGCGACATCGCGCCCGGATGATGCAGCAACGGGCTGTCGTGATCGCCACTCAGCCCGATGCGCCGAATCCGGGCGCAACTTAAGGAGGCATCAACCTGGTCTTAATGGCCCGTCAGCGCATTGGCGCGACACTCGGCGACACACGACAGAAGTGCTTCGGGGCTCGAATATGTATGCGTCCAGGTTCGGTTTCAGCATTGCCCTGGGCGTCCTGATCGGCGCTGCTGGGCCTGGTGCAGTGAGCGCGAGCCAGGAACCGACACCATCGGCACCACAAGCAGCCACCGCCGCTTCAGTGCCGATCACGCCGGCCACATCGCCGCAGCCCGCAGTTACAAGACCAACTGCTGCGCCTAAGCCCAAACCCGCCGTGACGCTCAGCGCGAAGATCGATCTCACGAGCCAGACGGTAACCGTCAGCGAGCACGGCAAGACACTGCACATCTGGAAAATTTCGTCGGGGACGCAAGACTTCCAGACGCCGACGGGTACGTTCCGTCCGCAATGGATGGCGAAGATGTGGTATTCGAAGACATACGACAATGCGCCGATGCCGCATTCGGTGTTCTTTCATGATGGTGTGGCCCTGCATGCGACGCAGGCGACGCATCTCCTTGGCCGACCGGCCTCGCGCGGGTGTGTGCGTCTCGCACCGAAAAATGCGGAAGCGTTCTATGCCCTGGTTCAGAAGCACGGCATGGCCCAGACGCAGATCCAGGTCTTCGGCGAACCCAGGTTCCCTGCCGTCGCCTCCAGGCAGACCCCGCAGGACCAGTTCACTCAGGGTGGTACGTCGGCGCCGCGAATCCGACAGGGTCGCTATCTGTCGACATATGCGCCCGTCCCAGTTCCTGCCCCTACGGGAGGGTCATGGTTCGGGACCAACCCGTATCGGTATCCAGGTGATCCGATGCCGGTCCGGCAGATCTACCGGTTCGGAACTCGATAAGGCATATGCGACGTGTCGCGTCCGATGCAGCCGGACGCAGGCCCACGCTCACCATGTTTTGAGCGATATGCGGTTTAATACGTTGCATCGGCTCGCTGGTTCCTGAATTATCGCAAGCACTTGGGGTTGAGCGCGGGGCGCCCTGGCGACGAAGACCTCCTACGGGGCCTCAACCACACGACAAGGACGATCGATGGCTATGGGTGGTGCAAGATTGACGGCCGTGCTTCTCGGGGCCGGCGCAATCGCAGTGTTCGCGGCCGGCGGGCCGCAACAGGCGTGGACGAAGCTCACGGCCTTCGGCACCCAGCTCAAGTCCGACACGTCCGCCTCGGTCAGGCCTGCCTCGCAGGCCGGCACGGGGGGGCCTAAGGCCGGTGGCCCGCCACAGGCGCCGGCCGTCACGGTTTCGAAGCCGCTGGTGCGACAGGTCACGGAGTGGGACGAATACACCGGCCGGTTCGAAGCGGTTGCCACGGTCGACGTGCGCGCGCGGGTTTCCGGCTATCTCAACTCGGTTCATTTCGTCGATGGCCAGAAGGTCGCCAAGGGTGATCTTCTCTTCATGATCGACCCTCGTCCGTTCGAGCGGGCCCTCGACCAGGCGAAAGCTGAGTTCGACCAAGCCAAGACGAAGGTCGAAAATGCATCGCTGGACGTGGAGCGCGGCCGACCTCTGGTCGATCGCAAGATCATGTCAGAAAAGGTGTTCGACGATCGCTCGAACCTGATGCGCGAAGCGCAGGCCGCCCTAAGGGTCGCCGAGGCGAAGGTCAAGACGGCAGAACTCGACCTCTTCTTCACGAAGATCACCTCGCCGATCGCGGGGCGGACGTCGCGTGCCGGTCTCAGTGCAGGCGGCTGGGTGTCTGCGGGCAGTGCGTCCAACTCGACGCTGCTCACCTCGATCGTCGCCGAGGATCCCATTCACGTCTATTTCGACATCGACGAGAACAACTGGCTCAAGTACCGCCGCATGCTCGACAAGAGCGAGGCTCCCAGCACCGCGATGATCGGGACGGAGATCGAACTGGCGTTGCCCGACGAGAAGGGCTACCCGCACAAGGGCCGGATCGACTTCGTCGACAACCGTCTGGATCAGTCCACAGGAACGATGCGCGCCCGTGCTGTCGTCGCGAATGCTGGCGGGCTTTTCTCGGCTGGAATGTTCGTCCGGCTCCGCGTCAAGGGCTCGCAGGCGTATGACGCGGTCATGATACCAGACGCCGCGATCGGTTCGGATCAGAGCCAGAAGTTTGTGCTCGTAGTGGCCGATGACAACTCGGTCAGCCGCAAGGTCGTGGACCTCGGTCCGCTGATCGACGGACTGCGTGTCGTTCGTTCGGGACTTACGGCCAGCGACACCATCGTCACAAAGGGGCTTCAGCGTGTGCGACCGGGCCCGGGTGTCAAGGTCGCGCCCAAGATCGAACCATTGCGGGTTTCGGGTGCGCCGGCGCCCGACACGTCGCCTGTGAAAGCAGCGGGTTCCGACAAAGGCGCGCCCAAGTAAGACCATCGTAGATCATTCGTGTCGCCCAACGCCCCGATCCGAGCCGAGAAGGCCGTGCCATGAGACTGAGCCAGTTCTTCATTCACCGGCCGATCTTCGCAGCCGTCATATCGCTCGTCATCACGATTGTCGGGTTCGTCTCGTACAACTCGCTTGCGGTCAATCAGCTGCCTGAGATCGTTCCACCGACCGTCATCGTGTCGACATCGTATCCGGGGGCGTCGGCGCAGACCATCGCCGATACCGTCGCGGCGCCCATCGAACAGGAGATCAACGGCGTCGAGGGCATGATCTACATGTACTCGCAGTCGACCAACGACGGCTCCGTTTCGATCACGGTCTCGTTCGATATCGGCACCGACATCGACCGCGCGCAGGTCCTCGTACAGAACCGCGTCCAGTCGGCCGAACGACGTCTTCCGGAAGAAGTCCGCCGCAACGGCGTTACGGTCCGAAAGCGCTCGCCGGACGTGCTGCTCTCCATTCACCTGCTGTCGCCCGACAACACCTATGACCAGGTCTACATCTCCAACTATGGCCTTCTGAACGTTCGCGACCGGCTCATGCGCGTCGAGGGTGTCGGCGACGTCTCGCTGTTCGGTGCGCGCGAGTATGCGATGCGCATCTGGCTCGATCCGGAAAAGATCGCCGCGCGCAACCTGACGGCGGAGGAAGTTCTGGCCGCGTTGCGGGCGCAGAACGTTCAGGTCGCGGGCGGCAACATCGGGGAGCCGCCGATCGAGACGCAGTCGGCATTCCAGCTCGCGTTACAACTCAAGGGGCGCCTGCGCACGGCCGAGGAATTCAACGACATCATCGTACGGACGACGGCGGACGGGCGGGTGGTACGGCTGCGTGACGTGGGTCGGGCGGAGCTCGGGGCGGTCAGCTATTCGCAGTTCGGTTACGCCAACAAGGTGCCCGCGACGGTTCTGGTCGTCGCCCAACAACCTGGCAGCAACGCGGTCGCAGCTTCGCATGCACTCAAGCAGGAGATGGCGGAGATCGCCAAGAGCTTCCCGCCGGGGCTGACCTACCGGATCACCTATAATCCGACCGAGTTCATCGAGATTTCGATCAAGGAACTCTACATCTCCATCCTCGAAGCGGTCGGCCTCGTCGTCCTCGTCGTGCTGCTGTTCCTGCAGACTTGGCGCGCGACAATCATTCCCGTGGTCGCCATCCCGATTTCGCTGATCGGGACATTCACAGTGATGCAGACGTTCGGCTTCTCGCTTAACATGCTGACGCTGTTCGGGCTGGTGCTCGCGGTCGGCATCGTGGTCGACGACGCGATCGTGGTCGTAGAGAACGTCGAACGGAAGCTGCACGAGGGGCTCACGCCAATGGAGGCCTCCGAGGTCTCCATGAACGAAGTCGGCGCCGCATTGATCGCTATCGCACTCGTGCTCACGAGCGTGTTCGTCCCGACAGCCTTCGTGCCCGGCATTACAGGTCAGTTCTACAGGCAGTTCGCAGTCACGATCGCGACGGCCACCGTCATCTCGGCGTTCGTATCGCTGACACTGTCGCCGGCCCTCGCCGCACGCCTGCTCACTGCCAAGGATCATGACGACAAGCCCGGCCTCGTCGGCGCCCTGATGCGTCCGATTCATAAACTCTTCGCGGTCTTCAATCGCGGATTCGACGCGCTGTCGCGCGGATACGGTCGCCTCGTGCGCGCGCTTGCGGCCGCGTGGGTTCCGGTTCTTTTCGTTTACGCCGGCCTCGTCGCGTTCGCTTTCTGGTTCGTGCCGCAGATCCCGACCGGTTTCATTCCAAATCTCGACCGCCAGATTGCGATCGTTTCGATCCAGCTGCCGCCGGGGGCCTCGGTCTCGCGTACAGACGAGGTCGTCAAGCGCGCCAACGACATCCTGCTACAGGTGCCGGGCGTAAAGTACACGAACGCTTTCACAGGACGGAACGGCGCCACTTTCACCGCGGCAACAAACGCCGGATCCTTTTTCGTCGTGCTTGACGACTTCGAGAACCGCAGAGATCCCTCGCTCCATGTCAACGCGGTTGCGCAGGTGATGCGGCAGAAGCTCGGCGCCATTCAGGAAGCGAACATCCAGGTGTTCGTGCCACCGCCGGTTCGAGGCATGGGCGGCTCGGCCGGGTTTTCGATGCGGCTCCAGGACAAGATGGGGCTCGATTCGGAGGCGTTCGCCCAGATCGGCCGTTCGTTCATCGCTGCGGCCAACCAGCACCCGGCTATCCAGAACGCGTTCACGACGTTCGCGGCGAACAATCCGCAGATGTTCATGGATGTCGACCGAGACAAGGCGCAGATGTTGCGCGTGCCGATCGATCGTATCTTCGAGTCGCTGCGCGTCTACATGGGTTCGGCATACGTCAACGACTTCAACATGTTCGGCCGGACTTACCGTGTCACCGCACAGGCCGAGGGCGACTTCCGCCTCGATCCCGAGAACATCAATCGCATCCGCGTCAGAAGCATCGACGGCGCCATGGTGCCGCTCGGTTCGGTCGTGCAATTCCGGGAGATATCAGGACCGGAACGCGTGCCGCGTTACAATCTCTTTCCGACCATCGAGGTTCAGGGCGCAGCACGACCGGGCATCTCGAGCGGTCAGGCGTTGCAGATCATGCAACAACTTGCACTCGAGCACCTGCCTGACGGTATCGGTTACGAGTGGACCGACCTTTCGTACCAGGAGGCAAAGGTCGGACGTGCCGGCTACTACATCTTCGCGTTCTCGGTGCTGTTCGTGTTTCTCGCACTCGCCGCGCAGTATGAAAGCTGGTCGCTGCCGTTCGCGATCATGCTCATCGTGCCGATGTGCCTGCTGTCGGCAGCGTTCGGGGTCTGGCTGCATGGACGGGACATCAACATCCTGACGCAGATAGGGTTCGTCGTGCTCATAGGGCTCGCGGCCAAGAACGCGATCCTGATCGTGGAATTCGCAAAGCAGCTTGAAGAAGAGGGGCGCGACACGCTCAGCGCCGCGGTGGAAGCGTGCCGCTTGCGACTCCGGCCCATCATCATGACGTCACTCGCGTTTACGCTCGGCGTGGTACCGCTCTACATCGCGGTCGGTGCGGGTGCGGAACTGCGCGTCGCACTCGGCACGGCCGTGTTCTGGGGCATGATCGGCGTCACACTTTTCGGTCTGCTGTTCACGCCGGTGTTCTACGTAGTCATCAGACGGCTTTTCCCGCGCGGCGTGACGACGCGGAAGTCCAATGTCAAAGACGAACCGGCAGATGCGGTCCCCTCCCCTGCCCCTGCCGAGTGACAGGACCTGACGCGCCCGGCTTAGATTACGCGCTCACATGGACGTCCTCAGTGCCGCTCCATCCGGGATCGGCACGAGCGCCCAGGCGAGCAGGCCGGCAATCGCGGGCGCGAGGCTCATGAGAATATACGGAGTGTAGGTTCTGAAGGCATTCCAGCGCGCCAGCCGCCGCGCTTCGCTCGCCATCTCGGCGCGTGAGAGGCCGTCTACGGGTGCGGTGTTTTGCAGCCGCGCGATCCGATAGTCGATTTCATCGTGATTGGGATCGCACGAAGCAATGATGCTGTCGTACTCGGCGACGAAGGGTTGCAGGTTCTGAGGTGCGACGATGACGCTGGTCTGCAGCCGCTTCCTGAGATCGTTTATGCGGCGAGCGCACTCGTGCAACTCACGCGCCTTGCCGCTGTGATCCTTGATCTGCTCCGTCAACGAGAACGTCAATGTGAGCCAGCTGGCAACGGCCGACACCCAGTCGAAAATGCTTCGGGCGTGGCCGGAGAAGCTTTCCTTGAAGATGAGCACGAAGACGGTCACGAGGCCACCGTAGAGCGCGACGGAGGACAGGGTCACGAGGGATAGCCAGTGGCGTTGCTCAAGGCGGGCGGCCGCATGAAAGCGGGCACGCTTGACGACCTGCCAGTCAGCCAGCAGCTTTGACTTGAGTTCGGGCTCCCGGAAACTACCGGCGCCTACC
>DAOMWV010000065.1:0-13559 GCA_035436725.1 Hyphomicrobiaceae bacterium | reverse complement strand
GGCACGGGCGCGACCGTGACGCCGGGATGCGGTGACGCCTCGGCGGCCTCGTCACGACGGCGCGCAAGCACGTCGAGGGTGGCGGTGCCACCGAAGGCGGACGCACGGTGGCCGGCAGCATCGAGTGCGTTGCGGACAGCGTTGATGACGAGACTGCGGACGGCGGCGTTGTCGCGGAAACGGACCTCGGCCTTGGTCGGATGCACGTTGACGTCGACGCCATCGGTCGGCAGTGCGAGGAATAGTGCGAACAGGGGATGGCGCCCCTTTGGAATGAGATCACCGTAGGCGGCGCGGATGGCCCCGAGCAGAAGTTTGTCACGGACCGGGCGGCGATTCACGAACAGGAACTGGCCGCTGGAATCGTTCCTGTGCAGCGTGGGCAGGGCGGCGAAACCCGTCACTTCAAGATTGTCGCGGGCGTCGGCCACGGGCAGGGCGTCGTCGAGGAATTCCCGCCCCATGACGCGGGCAAGGCGGCTCAAATGCCCCTCCGGCGTTTCGTCACAGCGGGGGAGGCGCAACGGTGTCTTGTCGCCGGTCACGAGTTCGAAGCCGACAGCCGGGTTTGCCATGGCGAGGCGCTTTACTGTTTCGGAGATCGCCTGATTTTCCGCGCGTTCGGATTTCAGGAACTTGAGGCGCGCCGGCGTCGCGGAGAACAGCTCGCGCACCTCGACGATGGTTCCGGGATTGAGCGCAGCGGGACCGATCGCGCTTTTGCGACCGCGATCGACGACGACGGCGAAGCCGTCACGGCCGCGCTCGCGGGACTGGATCATCAGATGCGCGATCGACCCGATGGACGGCAGTGCTTCGCCGCGAAAGCCTAGCGTGCGGATATCGAAAAGATCGTCGGCGCGGAGTTTCGAGGTGGCATGGCGCTCGACGGCGAGCGCAAGATCGGCGGGCGGCATTCCGGAGCCGTCGTCCGTCACCCGCAGCAGCGCGAGACCACCGGATGCGGCGGCGATCTCGATCTCCGTCGCGCCGGCGTCGAGTGCGTTTTCGACGAGTTCCTTGACGACGCTCGCCGGGCGCTCGATCACCTCGCCGGCGGCGATGCGGTTGACGACGTCGGCGCTGAGTTGGCGGATAGGCATTCCAGATCCTATCGGGTCTTCTGGCTCAAGCCTGAGCGAGCGCCGAGCGCGTCAGCGTCTTTGCCAATTCGACGGCGGGTTGATCGAAGGGATCGACGCCGAAAAGATCGGCGGCGAATATCGTTTCGAGCATGAAGTGCATGAAGAGAGCACCCATCGACGTCTCGTCGAGATGCGGGATGTCGAACGTGCGAACGGGTCGGCCGGCGCGGAGAAGCGCTTCCGGGACGGCCTTGGACTGGGCGGAGACGAGATCGCCCATGGCTCGCCCGGCCAGAAAATCAATTCCGGCGGCACGGCAGAGATCGGCGTCGAGGACCGGGCCGGTGCCGCGCGTCGGGGTGCGCATCACGGTAACGAGATGATCGCGTGGACCATCCATGAAGAGCTGAAGCTGGGAGTGCTGATCGAGGGGGCCGAGGCAGGCGATGGGTGTGGTTCCCTGTCCCGCCTTGCCGAGGCTTTCGGCCCAGAGCTGGACGAACCATGCCCCGAACCGGCCCAGGCGGTCGCAGTACGACATCATGATTTCGGCGCGAACGCCTTTCGTCTCGGCCAGTGCGACCACAGCGGCAGCGCCGAGAGCGGGAGCGAGTACGCGCGGGTGCGATGCCTCGCGCATTGCCGAGACGACAGAGGCGGCACCGCGGCGAACGGCGCGGACGTCGAGGCCGCGGGCAATTGCAGGCAGCATGCCGACGTTGGTGAGAACCGAGAAGCGGCCGCCGATGCCGGTGTGATGTTCGAGCATGGGGATGGCGTGGGCGGCGAACAGCGCGCGGAGGCCGTTTTTCTGACCCGGCTTGTCGGGCTCGGTGAGACCGAGGAACATCGCCGGGATACGATCGGCGTATCCGGCCTTCTTTACCGTTGCGAGCGCGGCGACCGCCTGTGTCAGTGTTTCGACCGTGCCGCCGGATTTCGAGGTGACGACGAAGCGCGTCGACGGGAGGTCGAGCGTCGCCAACGCTGCGGCGAGCGTGGTCGCATCCAGATTGTCGTAAAAGCGCGTGCGCGGACGACGGCGCTGTGCCTCGTCAGCGGTGCCGGGGACGTTCCAGCCCGAGAGCTGGGCGAGGGTCTGGCCCCCGAGGCTCGAACCGCCGGTGCCGAAGAACACGATCGTGGAGGCGCCGTCGGCCAGCCGCGCCATCGCGGCTTCGGCTGCTTCGATGTCTGCCGTCTCCTCTGATATGCGAAGGATCGGCAGAGCGCCGGTCTCATAGTCGGATTTCAGGCCGTCGAGCTTTGCGGCGAGGCGATCGACGTAGCGTTGCAGCGTCGCGGGATCGAGACCGTGGGCGCCGATGGCAGGGGGCATGCAGCCGCCGAGGTTCTGGATGTAGGCGGGTGCAGCTTTTCCGTCCGCTGCTCCCGAGCGTACCTGCGCGTCGTTCATGCCGGTCATTTCCAATCCGCCGGGATCCGATTCACATCATGCGACCACTTCGACGCGCCGATGCCGGCGAACCGATTCGTGTCGCGCGATCGTTCCTTATCTACCATCGCTGCAAGGGCGCGCCCATCGCGCCAGCCGCCACTGGACGTTCCGGCGTGGATAACCGGCGTTCAACCGCCGGCCTTGAGACCCTTCGGGCGTCCGACGATGGTGACGAACAGGTCGTCGGCGGCAAACAGGCGTTTGGCGACGCGCCGCACGTCGTCGATCGTGACGGCGGCGACTTCCTTGTTGCGGGTGTCAACGTAGCCAGCCCCGAGATCCTCTTCCATGAAGTAGAGGAGCTGGTTCGCGATCTTCGCGTTGGTATCGAACCGCAGTGCGAAGGCGCCGATCAGGTTGGATTTCGCATTGTCGAGTTCGGTCACGGTCGGCCCTTCGGTTGCGAGGCGCTTCAGCTCTCCCCGAATGACGTCCAGCGACTGCGCCATTTCCTCGTTCTTGGTGGCGACGCCGCCCATGAACATCGAGGTGTGATCGAGAGGCTGGAGATAGCTGTAGACGGAGTAGGCCAGACCCCGCTTTTCACGCACCTCTTCCATCAGGCGGGAGGAAAACCCGCCGCCGCCGAGAATGTGATTGAGGACGAATGCGGGGATGAAGTCCTTGTCCTTGCGCATCATCGCGCCGGAGCCGAAGCGGGCGACCGACTGCGGAACGGGCATGTCGACGACGACGAGCTTTTCCGCCGCCTTCGGCGCAACGTCCGCGACTTTCACGAGATCGGATTTTGCCGGCAATGCGCCGAAGATGTCATCGACCATGGCGGACGCTTCCGCCGACGTGATGTCGCCGACGACGACGACGTTCAGGTTGTCACGAGCGAAGATCCGCTTGCGATAGGCGACGAGATCGTCACGCGTGATGGCGCCGACGGTATCGGGGGTTCCCTTGGTCGGGCGGCCGTAGGGATGCCCCTTGTAAGCCTCCGACATCCAGCGTTCAGAGACGACGCTTTCCGGGTTCTTGGCCGCGTATGCAAGGGACGACGCGATCTGGCGGCGGACGCGCTCGATGGCATCGGCGTCGAAGCGCGGAGCGTTGACGGCGAGCTTCAGGAGCGCAGCACTTTCGCGACGGTAGTCGGACAGGGTCTCGAATGAGCCGTAGAAGGAATCCTTCGCTGCTTCGAAGGAGAGGCGCATGGCGAGTTCTTCCATGCGTGCCTGGAAGGCGACCGAAGTCAGATCGCCGGCGCCTTCGTCCATCATGCCTGACATGAAATGGGCGATACCTGGGCGATTTTCGGGGTCCTGGGTGGCGCCACCAGCGAAGGAAAACCGCATAGCGACGAGGGGAACCGCGTGCTCCTCGACCAGCCAGAGCTTGATGCCGGATTTCGTCGTCAGTTCCTGGATCTTCATGGCATGACTCGGAGTCGGGACGAGAACGGAGGCGACGGCGGCAACGACTGCCATTGTGATCGCCAGGAGGTGGGCAGCGCCGAAGCGCCGCAGTGCGAACGGGAAAGAACGCATTGGGTTGGCTTCCGGGTTTACTGTTTGGTGGCGACGGCTTGCGGTTCGGGGCGGAGGATGCCCGTCACAGAATTGCGACTATCGAGATGTTTTGCCGCCGCTGCCTGGATATCGGCAGCCGTCACCTTGGCGATCTCCTTCGGCCAGTTGTCGATCTTCTCGACCGTTCCTCCGGTGACGAGACCCCAACCGTAGCGGCGGGCGAGTGTGGACTGGTTGTCGGTCTCGTAGATGTATTCGGCGATATACGATTTCTTGGCGCGCTCGAGTTCGGCATCCGTGACTGGCGTGGTCTTCAGTTCTTCGATCACCGCGTCGATAGCAGCCTCGACCTTTTCGGTCGTCGCGCCTTCGCCGACAATGGCGGAGAACGAAATCTTGCCGCTGTCCATGTTGGAACCGGAGTAATAGCCGCCGGCGGACGCTGCGATCTGGTCAGTGACGACGAGCTTGTTGTAGAGCCGGCTCGTGGCGCCACCCGCCGCGATTTTCATCATGAGATCGAGCGCCTCTGCCTCACCGGGTTTGGCAGTCAGATAGCTCGGCGCGAGATAATGGCGGGTGATCGACGTGCGTCCGGCGCGTGCGTCCTTCAATTCGATCCGACGCGGGGCGCGGTGCGCCGGCTCCGTCACGCGCTGGCGGGGGACGACTGCGGGATTGCGCGGGATGGCGCCATAGGTTTCGACAGCGAGCTTGCGGACTTCCTCCGGCTCGACGTCGCCGGAGACGACGAGGATCGCGTTGTTGGGCGCGTAATGCGCCTTGTAGAAATCGATCGCGTTCTGCGGCGTGAGCCTGGCAATCTCGTGCATCCAGCCGATGACGGGAATGCCATACGGATGGTTCTGGTAAAGGGCCGCCGACATCTGCTCGTCGAGAATGGCGGAGGGGTTGTTCTCGACGCGGGAACGGCGCTCCTCGAGGATCACGTCGCGCTCGGTCAGCACTTCCTTTTCGGCGAGCCTGAGGTTGACCATGCGGTCCGCCTCCATGCTCATGACCTGCTTCAGCCGGTCCTTTGCGACACGCTGGAAGTAGGCGGTGGCGTCGTGGCCGGTGAAGGCATTGTCGTTGCCTCCGAGGCGCGCGACGATTTTGGAGAACTCGCCGGAGGGGATCTTCTCGGTCGACTTGAACATCAGGTGTTCGAGAAAGTGGGCGATGCCAGAGACGCCGCGTGGCTCGTCGGCAGCGCCAACGCGATACCACACCATGTGTGTCACGACCGGCGCGCGACGATCCGGGATCACCACGATCTGCATGCCATTGTCGAGCTTGAATTCAGACACGCGCGACTGCGTGTTGGCCGCGTGCGCGGCGAATCTTTCGATGACGGTCATGGGGGTTCCGAAAGTGAGGGCGAGAGCAACGGCAGTGGCTGCAGCGGCGCGTCGGGCAGCCCGGCTGATGGACAGCTTGGGAGATGCGGCCGGTCCTGAAGCCACCGGCGACGCAAGTTTCTGCATGGATCTACCTCGGGGCAACGGAAAGACGGCGAACATCAGACACGATCAGACAAGTATTTCCAGATCCCGCTCAACGGACTGGTACGGTGCGCGGAGCGCTCCGGATCAGGCCTGCGGTGAGATCAGAGAGTTGGGGGCGCCCATGCCCGGTGTCAAATGACAAACCGGCAAGGTTTGAACCGAACCAGAGGCAACGCAGCTTTTTCGAGCCCGCCGTGCCGATCCGGGGCACGCGCTCACTGCTTGTTGAACATGTTGCCGAGGGCGAGACCGCCGCAGGGGCCGTAGGGGCTCCGGTTCTGATGCTCGCGATTGAAGGCGCTTTCCTTCCAGGTGAGTTCACCCGAGCAGTAGGCCTTATGAAGGCGCGCGCGCTCAGCGGCGGCGAGTTCCTTTTTCTTTTCGGGATCATTGAGCGCGGCGAGCTGGGCGTCGGCATCAGACACAGCGGCACCCGGCTCAGGCAGGCGGGTCTGGTCCGGCGGCATGACGAGACCCGAGCGTTGCGGCAGTTGCGGCTCTTTCTTGGCGGCAGCCTGCGACGCTGCACTCACGCCGAGCGCATCAAATAGCCTGCCGTTCAGTTCCACACCGTCGGCGCAGCCGGAAAGCAGCAAGGCAACCGAAGCGGCGCCACCCAGCACCAGCGATCGTGCCGTCCGTCTATCGTTGCGAGCCATGGCAATTCTTCTCCTGCCGGGAATCACCGGCATGGCGTACTCAATCACGGACCCACCCGACGGCGCAATTGCGCCGGCTTTGTGGCGTCCGGGCTGTCGGGCGTTTTTCCAGAGGCGGGCGTGTCCCTGTACTCAGATACCGCCCGGCCGGACGGCCAGAAAGAATCGATGATCAGGCCCACGACACCGGCCACGATGGCGACGTCGGCAATATTGAACACGTACCAATAAAAGCCGAACGCGTGCAGGGAGAAGAAGTCCGCGACCCCGCCAAGCAGGACACGGTCGAGCGCATTTCCGAGCGCCCCGCCGATGATCAGGCCGACGCTCGCGGCCAGCAGGCGGTTGTCGACGCTGCGGGCCAGCCAAACGGCCAAGCCCAGCGAGGCGAGGACGGCGAAGGCCGCCAGACCGTTCTGCCAGGCCTGATCCGAGCCGGTCAGCATGCCGTAGCTGATGCCCTTGTTCAGGACATAGACGAGATCGAGAAACGGCGTCACGACCACACGGCCGCGCTCTTCGATCTTGTAGATCAGGATCATCCACCACTTGTGCGTCTGATCGAGCGCAAAGGTCAGCAGTGCGATCCAGATGCCGTAGCGCAGGTAGGCGCCGCGGCCGGTGGCAGCGGACTGAAGGTCGTCGGAACGATCTCGGTTGGTGGTCATGGCCGTCGCTTACCCCAACTCCGCACATATTGCCATCCCGGGCGCGGTCACACCCGGGCATCACGCCGTCAGTTCCGCTTGCAGGCACGCGGGACGGCTCCGGCGAGAACAGCCAACGCCGACGCCTTGCGGCTTCGGCGCTGACGCGCTTGCTGGCCTATGAAACCGCGTCGATCTCGCGCATGGCGGCGGCGTCCCGGGCCGAAAGGTCCGGATAAGCCGGATCGGAGCCGACGTCCTTGGTGATACGCCAGGACCGGGCGCATTTTCTGCCTTCGGCACGCTTCGGCACGACGGCAATGGTCGTGCCGGCGCCGTATGCGTCAGCCGGAGCCTTGCCGCTTTCGATCGTCATGCCGGACGCAATGCAGACTTCGGCGAAATCGACCGACTTCACGGCATCACGGGCGTACTCCTCGCTCAGGTAGACGATGGGCGCCGCCTCGAGGCTCGAGCCGATGCGCTTGGCGGCGCGTTCGAGTTCGAGGGCACTCGTCACTTCGGAGCGGATACGGCGGATGATCGCCCACGTACCTGCGAGAGCGCCGTCCTGCCATTCCTTCGGCAGGTCGGGGAATACCTCGACATGGACGGAGTCGGTATCGGACGGATAACGCGCGAGCCAGGCTTCTTCTGCGGTGAACGACAGGATCGGCGCGATCCAGACGGTAACGCAGCGGAAGATGTGCTCGACGCACTGGAGGGCCGCGCGGCGCTTCATCGAGGATGGCGCCTCGCAGTACAGCGCGTCTTTCCGGATGTCGAAATAGAACGCCGAAAGCTCGGTGTTCATGAACTGGGCGAGCGCCGAGACGACGCGCTTGTAGTCGTAGGTGGCGTAGGCGCGCTTGATCTCGCCATCGAGGTCGGCGAGTTGATGCAGCATGTAGCGTTCGAGCGCGGGCATGTCCTTGTACGAAACCGCGTGCTTCGGATCGTAGTGACTCAAGGTCCCGAGCATCCAGCGCAAGGTGTTGCGCATCTTGCGATAGGTCTCGATGAAGTTTTTCAGGATTTCCGGTCCGATGCGGAGATCGTCCGAATAATCAGACGCGGCGACCCACAGGCGCAGGATGTCGGCGCCGGAGTTCTTGATGACGTCCTGCGGTGCGACGACATTGCCGACCGATTTCGACATTTTCTGCCCTTTTTCGTCGAGGCAGAAGCCGTGCGTGAGCACGACGTCATAGGGCGCGTGGCCGCGCGTGCCGGAGCTTTCGATCAGGGAGGAATGGAACCAGCCGCGATGCTGATCAGTGCCTTCGAGGTACATGACGCGGTCCTTGCCGCCGTCGACCTTGCGCTTGAAGCCGTAGAGGCCGGGGAAGTGGACCTTGTCTTCGAGCACATACGTGTGGGTCGAGCCTGAATCGAACCATACGTCGAGCACGTCGTTGACCTTCTCGAAGTCGGCCGGGTTGTATTCCGGCTTCAGGAATCGGGCGCCGTCGGTATCGGAGAACCAGGCGTCGGCGCCCTCCTTGTACATGGCGTCGTAGATGCGCTGGTTGACCTTGGCGTCGACCAGAACGTCGCTCGTACCCTTTTTGACGAAGACCGTGATCGGGACACCCCAGGCGCGCTGACGGGAGACGACCCAGTCGGGCTTTGCCTCGATCATGCCGGTGATGCGGTTCTGGCCGGAGGCCGGTACCCACTCGGTTTCGCGGATGGATTTGAGCGAGAGTTCGCGCAACGTCTTGCCGCCGAAGGCCGGGATCGGCTTGTCCATGTGGATGAACCACTGGGGCGTGTTGCGGAAGATCACCGGCTTCTTGGAGCGCCATGAGTGAGGGTACTGATGCTTGAGGCGGCCGCGCGCGACCATCATGCCACGCTCGGCGAGCGCCTTGATGACGGCATCGTTGGCCTTGCCCTTGTCACCCTTGTCGGTGATCACGCGCTCGCCGGTGAAACCCGGCGCGTCGGCGGTGAAGGCGCCGTTCTCGTCCACCGTATAGGGGATTGCCGGGTCGATACCTTTCGACTGGAGGAGGCGCGTCGAGGCCATCCAGATGTCGAAGTCCTCGCGGCCATGACCCGGCGCGGTGTGGACGAAGCCCGTGCCGGCGTCGTCGGTGACGTGATCGCCGTCGAGGAGGGCCACGTCGAAAGTGTAGCCTCCGAGACCGGCGTTGCGCAGCGGGTGGGCGCAGACCATAGCGGCGAGCTGTGCCGGGGTCACAGTCGAGCGACGCTCGTAACTCTCGACCTTCGCGTTCTTGAGGACGTCGGCGGCGAGCTTGTCGGCGAGGACATAGAGTTCACCCGTCTTCGCCCAATTGCCCTCCGGCGCCGCAGTGATTTCGTAGAGGCCGTACTCGATACGGTTCGAAAAGCAGATGGCGCGGTTGCCTGGCAGCGTCCAGGGAGTCGTCGTCCAGATGACGACATTGACGTCATCTCTCGTCGCCGATTTCCCGTCAGCGGTCGGCACCGTCACCGGATTGAGGACCGGGAATTTCACCCAGACCATATCCGACTGATAGTCGTGATACTCGACCTCCGCCTCGGCCAACGCGGTCTTCTCGACCACAGACCACATCACGGGTTTGGAGCCGCGATAGAGCTGACCGGTCTCGGCGAATTTCATGATCTCGCGGGCGATCTGCGCTTCGGCCGGAAACGTCATGGTCGAATAGGGATGCTTCCAGTCGCCGATCACGCCCAGGCGCTGGAACTCGTCGGACTGGACCTTCATCCAGTGCTCGGCGAAAGCGCGGCACTCGGCGCGGAACGCCTTCATCGCGGCGGGATCTTTCAGGTTCGGCTTGGCCTTGCCCTTGGCCATGTAGTCTTCCTCGATCTTCCATTCGATCGGAAGACCGTGACAGTCCCAGCCGGGGACGTAATTGCTGTCCTGGCCGAGCATCTGCTGCGACTTGGTGACGAGATCCTTGAGGATCTTGTTGAGCGCGTGGCCGATGTGGATGTTGCCGTTGGCGTAGGGCGGGCCGTCGTGCAGGGTGAAGCGGACCTTGCCTTTCGCGCTCTGGCGCAACTTCGAATAGAGGTCGATCTTCTGCCAGCGCTCGAGCAGCTTCGGCTCCATCTGCGGCAATCCGGCGCGCATCGGGAAGGACGTTTCGGGCAGGAACAGCGTCTTGCCCCAGTCGCGAGTTTCGGAACCGGAGGCGGGCTTGTCGGAGGACATGGCGGGGCTTTGCTGAAATCTGGGGTGTTTCGGAGTACGAGTGGCGCGATCCCGGTCCGCGTCAGGCGGCCGGGGCCATAATTCGCGCGTCCTGACGCGCAGATATGCCGGTGGTGGTCGAAAGCATCGCCTGCTTCTAGCCGTGGAACCTGAGGATTTCAACAGCCGCTCAGCCGTGGCCCCGGCGCGACGGCCGGGTACGGATCGATCAAATGCCGACTTGACGCTGTGCCCCATTCCCGGCCACTTCCACAGGCATCAGGCCCGGGGAAGTGGCCGTTGACGGGAGGTGACGGAGAAGACATGACGCTCTGGACGGGACGACGTCGGACGTTGGCGACCACGATTCTGGTGGCTGCTGGCGCAATCGCGTCGGCGGTACATCCGGGCACGGCCCTGGCGGGACCGGCCCTGCTGGTCGATGCCAGTTCCGGTCGCGTGATCTATTCCGAGGATGCCGACGATCTCTGGCATCCGGCCTCCGTTACCAAGGTGATGACGGCCTATCTCGTGTTCGAGGCGATCAAGGCCGGTAAAATCTCGCTCGACAGCAAGATCGTGCAGTCCGAGCTGTCGCACGCCGAGCCGCCGAGCAAGGTGGGGCTTCCGGTCGGTGGCGAGTTGACCGTCGAAGTCGGTCTAAAGGCGCTGATCGTGAAAAGTGCCAACGACGTGGCGATCATGCTCGCCGAGGCCGTCGGTGGTTCGAAGGACGCGTTCGTGGAGCACATGAATGCGACCGCCAAGCGCCTCGGGATGACGCGTACGAAGTTCGTCAATCCGCACGGGCTGCCGGCCCCGGATCAGGTGACGACGGCCCGCGATCTGGCCAAACTCGCACGCGCCGTACTTCGCGATTTTCCAGAGCATGCCGCACTCTGGGCCATGCCCGACATGCGGATCGGACGCATCAAGCTCAGGACGCACAACCGCCTTCTTAAGACGTACGAGGGGGCGGACGGCCTCAAGACCGGCTTCACCTGCGACAGCGGTTACAACGTCGTCGCGACGGCGACGCGCGACGGCCGCAAACTGGTGGCTGTCGTGCTCGGTGAGCCCAGCGGTCTGGCCAGAAACACGCGGACGGCGAACCTGCTCGAACATGGATTTCAGTATGCAGCCTGGATGGAGACCCTCGCGGCTCCGACGTTCGATCGCATGGCCATGCCGGCGAATGCCGCCGGACAGCCGGTCAGCGTGCGCGAGACGGTTGCAGGGTTCGAGTGCGGCCGGCCACGGCCGCGTGTAGCGCGGACGAAGCGACCAATGCCGAAGTCGGCGCAGATTAAGGCCGCGGCTGCCGCCAAGCAAAAGCAGCGGCAGGCTGCGGTCCAGCAGGGTGGCGAGGCAACGCCGTCCGCGGCCGGAAAGACCGCGCCTCAAGCCGCGTCTGCGGCTCAACAGGCGGCACCAGCGGCGGCAGCGCCGAAAGCGCCGGTCGCTGCAAAGGCTCCAGCCGCGCCAGTGGCGAAGGTGGCTCAGTAACCGGCGGTCGCAGCGTTCCACCGGCGATCCTGCCGCTCGCTGGAAGATTGCTGGCGTCCGCTTTTTCAACGAAACATGACCGGTCGTGCCAATACGGCACGCCTTTGGCCCGCAGACGTGCTTAACACGTGGTTCAGGGGTGTCGTCGAATTGGCTTCAAGTTTGCTTCTGATGCGACAGATCCATCGCAACAGACCAAAACGACCGAAAAAATGACGGCAGAAACCTGGCACCCCGAACAAGACGTGACGCCCACGCCCCGCGAAGTCGAAATGATCGCAGAGAGCCTCGAAGGCCGGCATGGCGTGCACGCGGCCGACGTGGCCGACTTCTTCTCGACACAGCACAGCCTCCGGGGAGATGCCGGACGGTGCTGGGCCTGGGCGGGAGTTGCAGAAACCATCCGGCACCGGACACAGGTCCGGCTCAAGGGCGGCAATAATTAACGGTTCTTAGGTAGGTTCGTGCAAACCGCAGTTGAGCGAACTTCGCCGCGATCATGAGTGAAACTATCGTCATCGAAGAGAAGCCCGGCCTCGTCGCGCGCGCGCGTCAGAGGGTGGCTTCGATCGCGTCCGGAGACACGGAGAACGCCCGCACGCAGCGTGATGCGCTCGTGGCCTTTCTGGTGCGTGCGGCGAGTGCGGGCCTCATCTATCTCACGCAGATCGTGCTGGCCCGGTGGATGGGCGCGCACGAATACGGAATTTATGTCTTCGTGTGGACGATGGTGATGGTCCTCGGTGGCATTACGCATCTCGGACTGTCGATTGCCGTGATGCGCCTGCTGCCGGCCTATTTCGAAAAGGGCGCGACCGATCTCTATCGTGGCCTCGTCCGGGGCGCACGGTGGTTCGCCTTCATCAACGGCGTCGTCGTGGCAGGTCTCGCGTGGCTCGCGATCACATGGTACGGCGCGCGGTTCTCGAGCCCCTATGTCGGCCCGGCCCTGCTCATCCTGGCGGCCATTCCGTTCTATGCCGTAACTGACGTCCAGGACGGTATCGGCCGCGCGCGCGGGTGGATGGCCGTCGGGCTCGTTCCGCCTTACATCGTGCGCCCGCTCGTCCTGCTCGGCGCGGCCACGGTCGCGCATTACGCCGGATTTCCGGACACCGCCATCACCGCCGCCGCCGCCGCCATCTTCGGGACCGTCGTCGCGCTCGCGCTGCAGACGTGGTTCGTACAGAAGCGCATCGGCGCGGAAGTCGGGGCGGGGCCACGCGCTTACGAACTCCGCGGCTGGATCACGTCATCCCTGCCTCTGCTCGCGATGTATGTCGCAGAACTCGTCATGCAGAACGCGGACGTGCTGATCGTCTCGGCCTACCTGACGCCGGAAGACGTCGGCCGGTATTTCGCCGCCGCCAAGACGATGGCGCTGGTACTGTTCATCCATTACGCGGTCGGCAGCGCGGCAGCGAAGCGCTATTCCGCGCTCAATGCGCGCTCGGCCGGGCCGGAACTCGAGGCGTTCGTCAAGCAGGCAGTACAGTGGACGTTCTGGCCGAGCCTCGTCACGGCGGTTGCGATTCTGGCCCTCGGCAAGCCGCTCCTGTGGATGTTCTCGCCGAAGTTCGTCGACGCGTATCCGCTGATGTTCGTGCTGGCGATCGGCTATCTCTTCCGGGCGGCCATGGGGCCGGCGGAGTTCCTGCTTCATACTGTCGGCGAACAGAAGCGCTGCGCTGCGGTTCTCGCGTTCGCAGCGGCGGTCAATGTCGCCCTCGGGTTCCTGCTGGTGCCGCTGTTCGGCGTTATCGGTGCGGCGACATCGACGGCGACGGCCATGGCGATCGCAGCAGTGCTCAACGGCGTGGTCGCGCGGCGACGGCTCGGCATCGAATTGTCGATTATCGAAGCTCTGAAGAAGCGCTGAAAAAAATGGCGCCGGCTGAGCCGACGCCTAAAGTTGCAAGATCGTTCGAAACCGTCAGGCCTACATCGACGCGCCGATGACGAGCGTCCAGAACGTCTTAAACTCGGTCTTCTCGTCCTGGACCAGCGCGATGCCCATTTCGGTCGCGTCTTTCAGCAGCAGATTCTTGTTGTGGCCGGGGCTG
>DAOMWV010000064.1:0-13560 GCA_035436725.1 Hyphomicrobiaceae bacterium | reverse complement strand
AAGAAACAGCGTGCCGCCCTCGGCCTGTTCGAAGCGTCCTGCTGCCCTCTGCTGCGCCCCCGTGAAAGCTCCCTTTTCGTGCCCGAAAAGCTCGCTCTCTATGAGTTCGCGCGGAATGGCCGCCATATTGATCGCAACGAACGGTCCGAGCTTACGGCGTCCGAAATTATGGAGCACCCGAGCGACAAGCTCTTTGCCGGTCCCGCTTTCGCCCGTGATCATGACGGTCAGATCCGTCTGCGTAAGCCGCGCCAACACACGATAGATGTCCTGCATGGCATTGGAGCGGCCGATTAGCGGCAGTTCCTCGCCCTGCGCTTCCCGTTCCCCATCCGGTTTCGGCTTCCGTCCGGGATCTGCAAGTGCGCGCCCGACGAGCCCGACAAGCTCATTGAGATCGAATGGCTTCGGAAGATACTCGTATGCACCCTTTTCTGCCGCCGATAACGCCGTCATGAGAGTATTCTGTGCGCTCATGACGATGATCGGTAGATCCGGGCGGATCCGTTTGATGCGCGGAATGAGATCGAACGCGTTTTCGTCGGGCATGACCACGTCTGTGATCACGACGTCGCCTTCGCCCTGGCTGACCCAGCGCCACAATGTGGCAGCGTTGCCCGTCACACGTGGCGCATATCCCGCCCTGACCAGGGCCTGATTGAGAACCGTCCGGATCGCGCTGTCGTCATCAGCGATGAGAACTGTGCCGCGTGCCATGATCTCAGATGCTCCCGCTCAAAGCGCTATTCAAAAATGTCAGAATTCAGACGCGTCCCGACCCGTCTTCTTGCGCGTCGGCACGCCAGGCGTCGCATCGCTCACGGGAAGAAGAACGCGGAAGATCGTGCGTCCAGGCTGACTGTCGCATTCGATTATGCCGCCGTGGTCACCGATGATCTTCGCGACGAGCGCAAGACCCAAGCCGGTTCCGGTGCGCTTTGTCGTCACGAACGGGTCAAATAGCTGCTCTCTCAGCGCCTCGGGAACACCCGGCCCGTTGTCCTCAATCTCGATCATGAACGGCAGACTGATCCGGGCCGACGCTCCGGGAATGGCAAGACGCACACCGGGCCTGAAGGCCGTTCGCAGAACCAGTCTCCCGCTCTCTCGCGCGCCTTCCTCGATGGCTTCTGCGCCATTCTTGACGAGGTTGAGAAAGGCCTGCACGAGCTTGTCACGATGGGCCGGAATGAGAGGAAGGGACGGATCGTACTCTTCCTGGATCTTCAGCCCGCTTGCAAAACCACTCGATGCGAGCCGCCTGACGTGGTCGAGAATCGCGTGAATGTTCACCGTTTCCTTTTTGATCGGCCGTTCGTCACCGAACACTTCCATGCGGTCGACCAGGTTGCGGATGCGATCCGTCTCCGAGCATATCAGCTGCGTCAGCGAGCGATCGTCACTCGCAAGGCCCGGCTCCAGAAGTTGGGCCGCGCCGCGGATCCCGGACAGCGGGTTCTTGATCTCGTGTGCCAGCACGGACGCCAGCCCTGAAACCGAACGCGCTGCCGCGCGATGCGTAAACTGCCGCTCGATCATCTGCGCCATCGAGCGCTGCTGCAGCATAAGCAGGACCAGTCCTGAACTTTCGTGCAGAGGACCACCGAAAACGTCGACGAGCCGCGACGTGTTGAGACGCAGTAGCGCAGCTTCCACACCGTACTCGTTGACGGTCGCCCCGGTGCGCCGGACCTGCTGGACGAGGGCGACGAGCGGTGAACTCGGGCCGACGAGGTCCCCGAGCGCTTGCCTCTGCAAAAGACCCTCGCTCATGGAGAAGAACTGTTCGCCGGCCGCGTTCGAGTACGCAAACCGATCGTCGGCATCGAGGACAACGATGGGATGCGGCAGTACTGAGAGCAATTGCTCATGATCTATGAGCGCTCTGCTGACCGCGAAGAGGACACCAGCATTGCCGGGCCGCAACTCGGTCGATTTAGACGGCGACATTGACATCTCCCGATACACTCGCCACCGAAGCCGGCGTGCTTGTCCCGCTCGCCCGCTCATAGAACTCTCGAAGACCATCGAGGATGGATTTCGGGTTCTCGTCGGTGCAGAGCCGGCGTCGCCACTCTTTTGCGATCGCACTGCCGCTCGCTGCCCGCTCCAGATACCAGCCGATGTGCTTCCGGCCGTTGCGTACCCCGAGATCGCTCCCGTAGTGGACGAACATCGCCTCGAGGTGACGCAACGCTACGCGCCCCTGCTCGTCCAGCGTCGGCTCTGTGGAGCGCTGCCCGGAGAGCAGCCGCCCGACATGACCTGGTAGCCACGGCGCGCCATAAGCACCGCGACCGATCATGACGCCGGCCGCGCCAGAAAGTTGAAGTGCCTTTTTCGCCTGCTCCGCCGTCGCGATATCGCCGTTGACGAGCACTGGAATATCGACGGCAGCCACCACCTGACGGACGAGGGACCAGTCGGCCGCCCCCTTGAAGAACTGACACCGCGTGCGACCGTGCACGGTCAGCATCTCGACACCTGCGGCCTCCGCCCTGCGCGCAAGTTCGGGTGCGTTCAGCGACGCCGCATCCCATCCGAGACGCATCTTGAGCGTGACCGGCACCGACACGGAAGAACGAACCGCTTCGATGATGCGCTGGGCATGATCGAGGTCCCGCATCAGCGCCGAACCCGATAGTCGCCCGGTCACCTCACGCGCCGGGCACCCCATGTTGATATCGACAACCTCCGCTCCGAGATCGACGGCAACTGCCGCACCTCGTCCCATCCAGCCCGGATCGTGCCCGACAAGTTGTACGACGAACGGCCGGAGATGTCGGCCGAGGGCGCGTCGCAGCACATCCTTCCGAGCGGCGACCAGTTCCCGGCTCGCCACCATCTCCGAAACGACGAGGCCGGCGCCGTACTCGACGGCCAACTCACGAAAGGGAAGGTCTGACACGCCCGACATCGGGGCAAGAACCGCCGGCCGGACGACATCGTGCCGGCCCACGCGTATGACACCGCGAGACGGAAACGTGGAAGCCGCCGCGCCAACAGCATCCGGAGCCTGGAGATTCATCATGTGCCCTATTTTTAGGCAATAGTAGATTGTGCCAACTAAAGAGGCAGATTAGCCGCCGTCATGTTGCACTGCAAGCAAAAAAGGATGTCTTCGAAAGTACCGCGAATAGCCTTAGATGGACGGGCATCGAAAAAATGAGCCGTCGGTGGTCGGGAGCCGGCCCCGCGCTATGTCGCATCCGGTATGAACAAAGTCGCCCAGTCCCCCATGACAGCACCGCCGGCCACAAACACGCCCCGTGTCTTCGCGCTCGTCGTAGCCGCAGGCGCTGGCAGGCGAGCCCGTGGTGACGGACCCGACGAGCCTCCCAAGCAGTTCCGGAATTTGGCAGGCCGCTCAGTCCTCGCGCGATCGATACTCCCCTTCCTCCGCTGTCCCCATGTCGCTGGCGTTCTGGTCGTCATCAACCCGGACGATCGCAGCCGCTACGACGAGGTAGTGACCGAACTCGCTTCGCCGGACCGCCTTTTGCCCCCGGCACAGGGCGGACCGACCCGTCAGGCCACCGTTCTTCTCGGTCTCGAGGCGCTGGAGCGCTTCGCGCCTGAGATGGTCCTTGTGCACGACGCCGCCAGACCATTCGTGACGCCTGTCATCATATCTGATGTGATCGAGGCGCTCGGCCGGAGCGTCGCTGTCGTGCCTGCGGCCGCCTCGCAGGATACGATCTTGCTCGGAACCGCCGACAAGACGCTGGAGGCGACCCTGGACCGCGGCCGGATATGGCGCGCTCAGACACCACAGGGCTTTCATTATGGGCCGCTGCTGGCTGCCCATCGCGCCGCGCGAACTGCAAACGGACCGGAATTCACTGACGACTCCTCGCTCATGGCGGCGGCGGGCCACACGGTCGGGATCGTCGCGGCCGATCCCGGCAATACAAAACTAACCACGCCCGAGGATTTCGAAATGGCAGAAAAACGCCTCGGCGCGTCATCCCTTCCCGATGTTCGGGTCGGCCACGGCTTCGATGTCCATAAATTCATCGCTGGCGACCATGTCTGGCTCTGTGGCGTTAACGTTCCCCACGACCACGCCGTCGACGCGCATTCGGATGGCGATGTCGCCCTCCATGCATTGACCGATGCGATCCTGGGCGCTCTCGCCGACGGCGACATCGGCCAGCATTTCCGAAATACCGACCCACGATGGCGGGGCGCGGCATCGAGCCTCTTCCTCGCTGACGCAGCCCGTCGCGCGCAGGAACGCGGTGCCCGCATTACCCACGTCGACGTCACGGTCCTCGCGGAAGCCCCGAAAATCGGGCCCTTCCGGGCCGCCATGCGCCGCCGGATCGCGGAGTTGCTCAAAATCGACGAAGATCGAATAGGCCTGAAGGCGACGACGACGGAGACGCTTGGGTTCGTCGGCCGCCGCGACGGACTTGCCGCAATGGCGACGGCCACCCTGGTTTTCCCAACTGGCGCCGATTGAAGCGCGAAGCCTGCCGGCGCCCGTATCGGCCGATCCTTAACGACCGGCCGAGATGCTTAGCGCAACATGAATATCGCGGCGATCATTTGAGGCAAATTCGCTGAAAATACAGCGACCCGCTTAGTCCAAATTGATCAGACTTGCCCCGTATTGTCCCGAAGGTGTGGAGGTCGCCCGTAGTGCGTCCTCGATCGGGTTTGGGCTGCTTTGAAAGCAGCTCGGTAAGCGGGAGCAGCAAGTGATGAGCAAATCATCGAAGGCATCGCTGGCGATGAAGAATGAAGCGGGCACGGTCACGTTCGTGAACGAGTCGGCCGGCTTCCAGAACGCGCTGGGCATGTACAAGATCGCGGCCGACGGCTCGATCTATGATGTCGAGATCGTTTTCGCCAACGCCTCCCTCAAGGGTTCGGGCGGCGACCTGGCCGCAGGCAAGAGCAGCGTCGGGGTCGATGTCGCGAGCGGCGACAATGTCGGCTTCTTCGTCGTGCCGAACGGATTTGCACAGTCGGGCATGGCCAAACTGCTCGGCGACACCTCAGGCTCCTTCAAGTTCGTCGGCGCCGACGGCTCCGCCGGCAACGTCAACGGCGGCACCGCCCTGAAACTCGTCCACGTCTCTGCGTCGGGCACTGAAACCGACGTGAAGTCGCAATACGGCACTACGACGTTCCATTCCGTCGACGACGGCTCGCTCGGACTGAACGGCGACGGTCTGAACCACGTGAAGATCACGACCGAAAACGGCGTGACGAAAGTCGGCTTCGAAGACCTCAAGGGCGGCGGCGACAAGGATTACGACGACTCCGTCTTCACGTTCAAAGCGGACGCCAGTGTTTCAGACGTCGAAGTGCAAGTCGGCCGATCGGTCAAAGCCAACAACGACGACCTCAAGCATGATGGTCGTGGCCACGGCGACGGCGATCACAACGACGACGGCCGTACCGACAATGGCAAGGGTAACGGCGACGGCGGCGGCGAAACGCTGCCGGTGTCCGGTGTTGCCATCGGAACGGAACTGCTCGTCGATGGCAGCTTCGAACAGTCCTCCGCCAAGAACAACTCGTGGACCCACGAGAAAAAGGTCGGCGGCTGGACGTCAGACACGCAGGTGGAGACGTGGGGCAAGGGCTTCTACGGCATCAAGGCCACGGATGGTAACAAGATCGCAGAACTCGATTTCGACAAGGGCATGTCGAACATCTATCAGGATGTTCAGACCGAAGCCGGAGCGGAGTACGCTTTCTCGTTCGATTACATGAAGCGTCCCGACAGCAAGGCTGGCTCGGACACGATCAACGTCTACTGGAACGGTGAGCTTGTCGGGACCGTCGACCCCACGAAGAGCACCTGGGAAACCGCGACCTTCAAGGTTGTCGGCACCGGCGGCAAAGATCGCATCGAATTCCGCGAAAGCGCCGATGACAACGACAGCTACGGCGGTCTGATCGACAAGGCATCTCTCAAGAAGACAGCCGAACCGGTCCCGACGACCATCGACGTCGCAGCAGTCGACGCAAAAGATGTCGCGGTTGACGGCACCATGATTGGTGACGACGGCGACAACGACTTCGTCGGGGGCAACGGTCGCGACACCATCGTCGGCGGCAAGGGCAACGACGTCATCGTCGGCGACGCGACCGGTCGTGCGACATTTGCACTCGAGATAAAGGCCGCCCTCTCCGGCAAGAACGTCGACCCTAACGCGTTCGCGGTAACGCTCTCGAACATCCCGGATGATGCGACCCTCTCTGCCGGCAAGAAGAACGCCGACGGAACCTGGACGCTCACATCAGCCGAACTCGACGGCCTGACCATGACCGCATCCGACGACTCGGCCCTGAAGATCGGCGTGACCGCAACGGCGACTGACGGCAGCGGCGCAACGGCGTCGACGGCGATCAATGTCACCTTCCAGGGCGGCGACGCGGACGAACTCATCGGTGGTTCGGGCAACGACACGATTTCCGGCAATGCGGGTGACGACGTGATGTACGGCTCGAACAAGCCGTCCGGCACGTCCAATCCGAACCCGCCGAAAGTCGCCGACAACGACCTCCTGAAGGGCGGCGACGGCAACGACCGCATGTACGGAAACCACGGCGACGACACGCTGCACGGCGAAGCCGGCAATGACTGGATCTCGGGCGGCAAGGGCGACGACCTGATCTACGGCGGCGCCGGCAAGAACGAACTGTACGGCAATACCGGCGACGACCGGTTCGTCATGGAAGGCGGAAGTGACATCGTCGTCGGCGGCGCCGGCTTCGACACGATCGACTTCGGATACGCCACCGGCGGAGTCGTCGTGAACCTGCACGACAAGGCCTACTCCGGCTTTGGTACCGGCACGGTCAGCGGCGTCGAAAACGTGTCCGGCTCCGATCACGACGACATCATCGTCGCCAACGGCAAGGCCAACACGTTCACTGGAAACGGCGGCAACGACACCTACGCCTGGTTCTGGGGCGATGCCAAGAACGGCGCCGACGTGATCACCGACTTCGCCACCGGCGACGTCCTCGATCTCTCACGCGTGCTCAAGGGCAACACCGCCAACCTCGCGGTCAAGGCGGGTGACGATGGCACCCATGTCTACGCCTACATGAACAAGGCCTGGCACGAGGTCGTGGTTCTCGAAGGCTACAACGGCAGCGCCGACGACATGCTCAAGGCCGGGATGATCCTCGCTGGCTGACGGAAGTCCTGTCGCCAAGAAACACCAGGCCGGGTGATCCCTGATCGCCCGGCCTCATTTCGTTCTTGCCGCCGCTTGTGGCGTGACGGACACGTCCCGGCACTGCTTTAAGTTGCTTCGACTTCGAGAATCGGAGCACAAACCAACAGATAATTATGCAGGCCGGTTGTGCAGCGTGCGGCCTCGTCTTGCGATCGACGAGATCGAAGGAGAGACCATGAACATCATGACACCCTCGGCCGCGACCCGCCCGATAAACACGACACCGGTCGATATCGGTGAGATCGCTGAGGCTACCTCCTCGACTTGCATCGCCACCCGAGTCCGCCAGCTGAGCCGTATCATCACACGGGTCTATGACGACGCGCTCCGGCCGCTCGGCATCACGGCAAGTCAGTTCACCCTGCTGACCCAGCTCGCCCAGCAGGACGGCATCACAGCCGTCGAGATCGGCACCGAACTGGACATCGAAAAGTCGACGCTGTCGCGCAATCTCAAGCGCCTCCTGGCTCTTGGACATCTCACCATGGATCCCCCGGCTGGCCGCCGCGGTCGCGGACTGCACCTCACGCCCAAAGGTCAGGACGTCATCCAGAAGGCCTATCCGGTGTGGAAAGAGGCCCAGAACAAGGCAGTACGCACTCTGGGCCCGGAAAGCCGGACGACCCTCGACGGTCTTGTTTCGCAGGCGGAAAAGCTCGGACCTCTCTGAGTTCTGCCCGTTTTGACAGCAATTGCCGCAGCCTGTTAAACTATGGCTGCAGGTGTCTCTCTGATCTCTGCAATATTCAGAAGCGCTCGGGTTGCCCACTCGAGCGCTTCACCGTTTCCGCGTCGACCAGGATCTGGCATCGGCTGATTGAGCTGCATCAATCCCCCGCAACATGTGCGGCCTAGTATTCCCGTAACAACAACGGCTTGGCGCACCTCGGAGCGGAATGCGACGTCGAAAGCGCCGCCGCAACTTGCGGGAGTAGCGCCATGATCAGTTACGAGGACTGTATTGCTCTCTGTGGTCTCACCCGCGACCAGATCGAAGCCATAGCCGAGCATGAGCACGTGCCGGAAATTGTCGCCGCAGCGCTGGGACAATATCTCCTTCACAAGGCGAAAGGTCCGCTCGTCATACGCAATATGATCATCGACGACATCCGCGCAGCCCAGGCCGCTGGTGATCGCGACCATACCCAGCGCCTCCTCCATGTGCTGCATCGTTTCCTGCGCGAGCACCCGGAGGCACGCTGACGCCTCGAACCAGCCGAAAAGGGCGGCGAAATTTGCGTCATTGGCGCCAACTGCTAGGCTGTACGACAGAAACGGAGCCGGGCGCCTCATGACAACGGTCGATTTGGTCGAGAAAGCACGCCTCACGCTGGACCGGTGCCGCAGTGCGGGGCTGAAACTGGCGACGGCGGAAAGTTGTACCGGCGGAATGATCGCCGGTGTTCTCACCGAAATAGCCGGCTCCTCGGATGTCGTGGATTGCGGTTTCGTTACGTATTCGAACGCCGCAAAGTCCCGGATGCTCGACGTCCCCCCTGCCCTCCTCGAGCAGTATGGTGCGGTGAGCGAACCTGTAGCGCGGGCCATGGCGGATGCCGCGCTGCGCCGCTCCGGGGTCGACCTGACGGTTGCGGTGACAGGCGTTGCCGGGCCCGGAGGAGGTTCGGCCGAAAAGCCGGTCGGTCTCGTCCATATCGCCGTCAGCCGCCGCAATGGCCCGACACAACACCGCCGTTGTCTCTTCGAGAACCTGGATCGCCACGGAGTGCGGACGCAGACTATTGCGACCGCGCTCGACATGCTGGTTGCAGTGATCGACGCGCCTGCGGGCTGAAGGCATCGTGCGTGTGCGTTACCGGCACCCCAGGTCCTTCTCCTTGAGGACCAGTGCATCCACCCGGGAGCGGTCTGCCGACGACATCGCCCGACGCGCTGCCGTCTGATCGCGGAAGCAATCATGATTGCCGAACACGACCCGCGCACGCTCCGTCGTGAAGCAGTAGCCATGCCGCTTCCAGATCGCGTTGCGTTCGAGCCAGAGCGCCTCGCAGGAGGTGCTTCCCGCCGAGGGTGCGCTGGGAGCCACCGGTGCGGAGAGCGCTGCTGACGTACCCCCACTTTCCGTGCGGCAGCATTTGATCCAGTTCGCATGCGCCCAGCCCATGCTGCCGTCCCGCAATGCGATGTGCCGCCACGAGCCGCTTTCGCCGACGACCTTGACGAGTGTATCCGGCCCCATGGTCGCAAGTCGTTGCGCGTCCTGCGACGGCGCAGCCCTCAGGGCGAGGAAATTGTCCCCCTTGGGATCGAGCCCCGAGACGTAGTGAAACTGTTCCGTGCGCGCCGCAGCGACGGTCGCCTGCGACTGAACACGGGGACCTGACGTCGCGCCGGGACCACCACCGGCAGGCCCCGCCGCAAACGTTACCTCGTCCACGAGCGAGGAGTTCTCCCATGGGATCTGGTTCTCGCCGGTACTCCGTCCGACTTCGCTGCGGACCCGTCGCATGACACCATGGACATCCGTGTCGCGCGCCGCGAGATGACGCAGCAGCGCGCCGGTAAAGGGGGAATTCCGGCCGGACCCGTCCAGCGCCACGTTGCCGGGCTGCGTCGAGTACGCGATGAACGACCCGACGCCGGCATAGACGCGGGCCAGACCCTGCAACTGGCCGGCAGCACTGCGTACGCCACCCTCCGGAACGGCAAACGGGTTGTTACGGCACGCGTCCAGGATCACGATGCGATTCCGGCTGAGCCTCGTGAGGTCTGCGAGGACGGCATTGAGCGGGATGAGATTGGTGCGGGCTTCCGCCTCGCTTGCGACCTTGCCGTCTACGGGGAAGAGAAAATTCTCGCCGCCGATCTGAACCCCGTGCCCGGCAAAAAAGAACAACGCGAGGTCGTCTGGCGCCAGCGACGCAGCGAATTGCTGAAACCCGGACAAGAACTCGGCCCGCGTGACATCGACCTTCAGCGTCACGACATAGCCGAGCGACGAAAGACCCTGAGCGAGATCGCGGGCATCGTTGGCCGGATTGGTGAGCGGCGACGCGGCCCGATAGGCACCGTTGCCGACGATGAAGGCCCGCCGCGCCGCATCGGCCGTCGCGCACTGCAGCAGCAGTGCGAGGACCCCGAGACAAACGCACGCCAAAGGTTTCGTGAAGCTACGCATATCCCACGCCCTCCCCAAAGATACGCACCGCACCCTAGGCTGTCGGTCTGCGCCCGTAAACTTGATGCGCCCTTGCCTCGAACGCATCCGCGAATTTCCGGAACGCCTGATCGAACATCGCCCCCATGAGCGTCTGGAGGATGAAACTGCGGAATTCGTAATCGATGAAGAATTCGACGTCACTGCGCGGACCAGCCCCGCTTTCGACATCGACGAACGTCCAGCGGTTCTCGAGCCGGCTGAACGGACCATCCAGATAGGTGACGAGAATACGGTTCGCGGCCCGATCGAGCACGACGCGGCTCGTGAACCGCTCCCGGATGGCCTTGTAGCCAACCTCCATGACGGCGATGACGACCGCCCTCCCCTCTGCGTCCGTTGTCCGTTCACGCACCCGCAGGGCCTCGCAGAGCGGCAGGAATTGCGGATATTTCTCGACGTCTGCGACAAGGCCGAACATTTCGGCCGCGGTAAAGTTCACGCGACGACGTGTCGTGTATCTCGGCATGCATCCACCAGTCCCGTCACTGAGGCTGCACGGCAGTTCTCGCCGGCAAGCCCGCCAGAAAAGCCGCCTTATCACGATCCGTCCTGAGGATCACCGGCCTCAGGTGACAGCCATACTGGCCGAGCCGGCGAACGAGATTTTGCCGGTCGATCGAGTTGTAGTTCCATATGGTGCGCAGCAGATCCTGATCGATGCGATCGGGGCACCCGTCCGCCATGTCTGGCCGGTTCCGGCCACCCGATCGGACATGGCGCCATAACACCCTGAAGCAGCACCGCCACGGAGCGACGTCGGTCCACAGGACCGTATCCGCACGCGGCAAGGCGAGTTCCTGTGCCGTTCTGTAGTTGCCTTCGATGATCCAGATGTCCCGGGCCACGGCTTCCGCCACAAGGGCGTGCCACGACGCCGGGTCCTGCCGCCGCCATCCCGGCCGCCAGAACATGCGGTCCAGATGGATCACGGGCAGCCCCGTCCGTTCTCCGAGTGCGCGGGCCAGCGTCGACTTGCCCGACCCCGGCGCCCCTACGACGAGAACGCGTTGCATACCCCCGTTACTCCCTGTGCTCCGGCCAAGGCGGCGTTTGTGCTCGACACCCCCGCCCGGGCTTTTCTAAACAGAACCAACCAACGAGACCGCGAGGCCGCCATGCAGACCTTCAAAGCCTTCCTCATCACAAAGGACGACTCCGGCCAGAAATCGGCATGGACGAACATCTCGCTCACAGATCTCATGCCTGGCGACGTCACGGTCAGGGTCACCCATACCACCATCAACTACAAGGATGGTCTCGCCCTGACAGGAAAGGCTCCGGTGGTACGCCGCTGGCCCATGATACCCGGCATCGACTTCGCCGGCGACGTCGTGTCCTCTGATAGCCCGGACTACAAGGCGGGCGACAAGGTCATCCTGAACGGCTGGGGCGTCGGAGAGACCCATATGGGCGGCTACGCCCAGTTGGCGAGGGTCAAATCCGACTGGCTTGTCCCGTTGCCGGCAGGAATCACGGCTGCCGAAGCCATGGCGCTCGGCACCGCCGGCTACACGGCCATGCTGTCGATACTCGCCCTCGAGGCCCATGGCATCACACCGGTGTCCGGCCCGGTCCTCGTTACGGGCGCCGCAGGAGGAGTAGGCTCGGTCGCGACGGCGGTCCTCGCTGGCCTCGGCTACAAGGTCATCGCCTCGACTGGCCGGCCGGCAGAAGCCGACTACCTGACCTCTCTGGGCGCCACGGAGATCATCGAGCGCTCGAGCCTGAGCGGGACGCCCCGACCCCTCGGCAAGGAGCGCTGGGCAGGAGTTGTCGACAGTGTCGGCTCGACGACCCTCGCGAATGCGATTTCGCAGACCATGTACGGTGGCTGCGTCGCAGCCTGCGGCCTCGCCCAGGGCATGGACCTGCCGTCCTCGGTCGCCCCGTTCATCCTCCGTGGCGTCACCCTGGCCGGCATCGACAGCGTCATGGCTCCCAAGGCCCGTCGACTGGCCGCCTGGTCCCGCCTCGCCCGGGACGTGGATAAAAACCGCCTGGCCGCCCTCACCACGACCCTCCCCCTGACCGAGGTCGAGCGCCTTGGCCCGGAAATCCTCGCCGGCAAGGTCCGTGGCCGTGTCGTTCTGACTGTGGACTGAAGTCCCTGGTACACATCCGTAAAACAGGATCTTAACTGATATCGTCGATAGTGCCCCGACTAGGGGATCGAGCGCTATGAACGACAAACAGCTTCGGGTTCTGCTTTTCTCGGGCATCCTCGCCATCGCGGCGGGCGTCCTTGCCGTATTGACGCTCTTCCATCGCCCTCTGCCCCCGGATGGCGATCCGGTCCTTGGCTCCGCCCAGGTGGTCGTCTTCGAACTCGACGACTGCGCCCTCTGTCAGCCATTCCGCAAGAAACTGGCGCCGTTATACTATGACAGCGAGTTCGGTGAGGCCGCCCCCATTCGCTACGTCAACATCGACGGCACCGAGCCACCGAAGCGTTATCGCCTGAAGTCGCCGGTGGAATGGCCGACGGTGGTATTTTTCGACCCTTATGGCCGTGAACTGGCCCGGCTCGACAAATTCCCCGAAAAGATCGATCCCGTCATCAGCATGGTCCGCCGCCACATCCGCTACGCAGCTAAGACGAGCTGATCGATCCGGAACAGGTAACATTGCAGCAGCAGGACTGACCGCCCGTATTGGACCGGTCCTGCCTGTCATGGTAGTCAGCCGTGAGCCAAGGAGACGATCCGCTCATGGTGACTGTTTACAAGACGACAGACGACATCTCGCCGGCCGCGACGCCAGCAGAGCGCCCGCGCCACCCGGAAAAGGTGAACCGTCCCGAATCCCCGATCCAGAAAAAGCCGGACTGGATCCGTGTCCGGATGCCGGCGTCTCAGACCTACTTCGAGACCCGCGAGATCGTGAAAACGAACAAGCTCGTGACGGTGTGCGAGGAGGCAGGCTGCCCGAACATCGGCGAGTGCTGGTCGAAGAAGCACGCCACCATGATGATCATGGGTGACACCTGCACGCGCGCCTGCGCCTTCTGCAACGTAAAAACCGGCCTGCCGGGCGCGCTGGATGCCGGCGAGCCGGACCGTGTCGCCGACGCAGTCGCCAAGCTCGGACTTCAGCACGTCGTCATTACGTCCGTTGACCGTGACGATCTCCCGGATGGCGGCGCGCGCCATTTCGCCGAGACCATCCGCGCCATCC